>NZ_JBPODZ010000007.1:0-198195 GCF_052060015.1 Arhodomonas sp. SL1
TCGGAAGTGAAACCACGCCGCGCCGATGATAGTGCCGCCTCGCTGTGGTGCGAAAGTAGGTCATCGCCAGGCCCTTACCCCCAAAACCCCCGCCCCGGAAACACCGGGACGGGGGTTTTCTCGTTGGCGGTACGGTACTGCGGTATCATCGACGCAAACCCGGACGAGATTAAGAGACGCGATGGCGGATCAGGATTACACGCTAGCGGACGACCTCCTAGAGTTCATCGATGCGGCCCCTTCGCCCTGGCACGCGGCGGCGATCATGGCCGCCCAGCTCCAGGGCATGGGCTTCGAGGAGCTCCGGGAGGACACGGCCTGGACGCTGCGCCCTGGCGGTGACTACTTCGTGCGACGTGGTGGCGCCTCCCTCGTCGCCTTTCGGGTCGGGAGTGATCCCGCCGGCTCGGGGCTACGCATTATCGGCACGCACACCGATTCCCCTGGTTTCCGGGTCCGGCCGGAAGCCGCGGTCGGGACCGACAACGGTCCGGGGACGCTGCGCACCGTCGGTGTAGAGGTGTATGGCGGTCCCATCGTGGCCAGCTTTGCCGACCGTGACCTGGGCCTCGCCGGTCCGGTATGGGTGTCGGAGCCCGGCACCGTCGCGACGCCAAGGCTATTTTCGTCCCCCCATCCACTAGTGCGCTTGCCGAACCTGGCCATTCACCTCAACCGCGGGGTGAACGAGGAGGGGTTGAAGTTCCAGCTGCAGGATCAGTTGGCCCTGACCTTTGCCGAGAACGACGACGGCGCTGGGGAGGCCGGTCTGCGCGAATACCTGGCCGCGGAGCTCGGCACCACGGCGGACGCGGTCACCGCCTGGGAGCTGGCGGTTGCGGACTTGCAGCCCGGCACACGGTTCGGTCGGGAGCGGGAGTTTATTGCCAACAGCCAGCTCGACAACCTCGCGAGCTGCCACGCGGGCCTACATGCCCTTGTTAACGAGCGTCCGGCCCGGGGCGTGACGATGCTCGCCTGCTTCGACCACGAAGAGGTGGGCAGCGAATCTCACCGGGGGGCGGCGGGGAACTTCCTGCCGTCAGTGATGGAGCGCCTCCTGGCCGCGGTGGAGGCGCGCGATGCCGCCGGCGAGGTCGCCGCCCGCAGCTGGCTCGTGAGCGCGGATATGGCCCATGCCTGGAACCCGAACTTCCCCCAAGCCTACGACGCCACGCACGCGCCACAGGTCAATGGCGGCCCGGCGATCAAGCTCAACGCGAAGCAGCGCTACGCCTCGGACGGCGAAGGGGAGGCCTGGTTCCGGGCCGCCTGCGACCGTGTCGGGGTCCCCGTACAACGCTACGTGCACCGTAACGACATCCCGTGTGGCAGCACCATCGGCCCTATATCCGCGGCGCGGCTCGGGATACGGACCGTCGACGTGGGCAGCCCCATGTGGGCCATGCACAGTGCCCGTGAATCTGCCGGCGCCCGCGATCCGGCATATCTGGTAGCGGCGTTCCGCAGCTGCCTCGCGGAGGTGTAGTCCCGGTGGCGCGGCAAGGGCAAGGGGAGGGCGCCACCGACCGTGTCCTGGCCGTGCTCGCCGACGGTGCGGTCCATTCCGGCGAGGTGCTGGCGGCACAGGCGGGTGTCTCCCGTGCGGCGGTCTGGAAGGCCGTGGAACGGTTGCGCCACGCCGGCCATGACATCGAGGCCGTCCCGGGGCGCGGTTATCGGGCAGTGGCGCCCTATCCGCCGCTCGACAGGGCAGAGCTGGTGGAACGGCTCGCCATGGCCCCCAGAGAGCTGGATTTGCGCGTCTTTCGGGAGGTGGATTCCACGAATGCGGTCCTCCGCCGGGATCCGCCCCGGGAGGATCGGGTAGGGGTTGCCGTTGCCGAGCGCCAGACCGCGGGCCGTGGTCGCCGGGGGCGCGGATGGTGCTCGCCGCCGGGCGGCATCTACCTATCGGTATCCTGGCCCTATGCACACCTGGCGTGCGGCCCCGGCGGACTCACCCTCACCGTGGGGGTGTTCCTCGCCGAGGTCCTGCGCTCGCTGGGCATCGCGAGGGCGGGGGTGAAGTGGCCCAACGATATCTGGGTGGACGGGCGCAAGCTGGCCGGCGTGCTCACGGAGCTGGATGGCGATCCCATGGGCGCCTGCCGCGTCACCGTGGGTGTTGGGCTGAACTGGCGGGTCGGGGGTGGTTGGCCTGAGGACTTTGCCGGATCGGCCGTCGGTATTGCGGATCTGGCGCCCGGGTGCGAGCGCACACAAACCGCGGCTGCGATGCTGAACGCGGTGACCGAGGCCTGCCACACCGCCCCCTCGGCGGGTGAGCGCATCCTCGGTGCTCGCTGGCGCGCCGTCGATCTGCTCGCCGGGGAGGCGGTGATCGTCCGCATTGGTGACCGGGCCGTGGAGGGGCAGGCTCTGGGCATCGATGACGACGGTGCACTCCTGGTGGATAGCCCGGAGGGTCGGCAGCGGTTTGTGTCGGGGGATGTCAGCGTGAGGCCGCGATGATCCGGATGCTCTTTGATTGCGGAAACAGCCGCTGCAAGTGGGCCGTAGCCGACGGTATCCGCATACTGAGCCGTGGCGTGATCAGCGGGACGGGCGCGGAGTTTACGCGCCACCTGCGGCTTGCCGCCGACGACGTGCCGCAGCCCATGGAGGCGGCGGTGGTGTCTGTGGCTGGTCCGGATCATGTAGCGGCCATCGAAACCTTTTGCCGGCAGCAGTGGGGCCTGCCGTTGCGCCAGGTAGTAACACCATCCCGGGGTGGGGGGATCCGCGTTGCCTACCCGGAGCCCCACACACTCGGTACCGACCGGTGGGCGGCCATGGCGGGTGCCGCCACCAACGGCCAGCTGCCCGCCTTCGTGGTGGACTGCGGCACCGCGGTCACCATCGACGTCGTCGATGCGAGCGGGGACCACGAGGGGGGACTGATCGTCCCCGGGCTTTCCGCCATGCGGCGTTCCCTCTCCCGGGGCACCCACGCCCTGCCACCGGTCGCAGACGGCCCTATGCCGCTGCTGGCATCCAACACCCCGGATGCCATTCGCGCCGGTACCCTGCGGGGGCTGGCCGCGATGATCGATGGGCTCTACCGGGAAGTCGTGGCCTCACGCGACTCTGACCTCCAGCCCCTCCTGACCGGCGGCGATGCCGACACCCTTGTGGCCTATATGGCTACTCCCTTCACCGTCATGCCCGACCTCGTGCTCCATGGCCTGGCGGCATTCCTCGAGAAGGGATGAGCACCATTGCCCGACCGGCGCCCACTGGCTATGATCTCGCTAACAGGCTGGCGTAGCTCAGTTGGTAGAGCAGCTGATTTGTAATCAGCCGGTCGCAGGTTCGACTCCTGTCGCCAGCTCCATCAAAATCAATTTGTTACGCTACAATCTTCGCGCTCGCTCCCGCCTCTGCCTCTCTTATCGTCGCTTTGATACGGGTTTGGCAGCCAGCCATCGGTAGCCGCATCGGCGACGTTAGTCCCGTGTCCCCGGGCAGATCGCACATGAGGCGGGAGGGTGTTCACGGTGTGGGAGGGAGTACTGGCGTCGCAGACGCCGGGCGCCACGGATGCGGACCAGAAAGGCAACGAACCGGCACCTTGCGTGCCGGTTCGTCGCGGTTGCGTGTTCTGGCTATACTCCTCTCTCCCGCATCCGCATCAGCCCGAACAGCCCGAGCCCCAGCAACGCAAGCGATGTGGGCTCCGGGATTGGCGCTGGCCCCTGCCCGGGATCCTCCCCGATCGGCGTACCGGCAATGGTGGTGCCATCGAAGGCCATGCCGGATTGGTAGGCCGTGTCGCTCCAGTTCACGACACCGAACTGGAGCGCATAGTCGTCGGCGCCCGCGATGGTGAATGTCGCCTTGATCCAGCCGGTGTAGCCACAGCCGGTGGACCAGCAAGCTCCTGAAGATCCCGCCAACGGGGACCAGACGGGTCCTCCCGCGGTGATGGGCGTGGATGATGGGTCCAGCGTCGCTTCTGGCGTCGGCATGCCGAAACCAGGCACTGTGTCGCCTCCCACGGTGTCGCTGGTCCGGGCCGTAAACAGCGTCGCGACTTCACCACCCAGATCGTCGATGAGCCGCGCCCAGGCATAATCGGCGAAGCCGCCCCCGTCGGAGGTGACGTAGTTGAAGAAGAACTCCAGCTCGTCCCCCGCATCCGCGCTGAACAGAGGCGAGGTGATCATCGAGCCGGTGGTCTCGCCGCCAAGGTCCAGATCGTCGGTGGCGCTCGTCACGCCGCCGGCGGTCGACACCCATCCATATTGCGGGTCACCGAACGGCGACAGTGTCACCACGCCGTTTGCGCCCGAGGTCCCGCAGTCGCCCATGCAGGTCCAGTCGTCGATGACGATCGCGCTGCTCTCGACCGAAAAAGCCGCCAAGCCCGCCAGCGCAACGGCCCCTAGGGCCAGCTTTCTGAGTTTCATAGCTCGATGTCTCCCATACGTAGTCCATGATAGCGGCCCATGGCGGCGATAGGGGTTCCCGCTATTCTCCGTTATCGTAGTCGCGAATCGATCGGGACTTATCGGCGACGACATGGGCGCCATGGGGGAGCATGCAAGGGCCGTACCGGTACCGAAAAACGTTTGGTTTTTCGGACGTTTCTGGGTAGTTCAGGTCATTGATGGGAACCAGCCGTGTTTGGTGTGAAGAATTCCGACAGCGACCCGGGTAGGCCGGGGTGGGGCTTGGCATGGAGTTCGTCGCAATGCGGGGTGCAAGCCCGGTGGAGTCTACGCGAGGTGTGCGATGAGCATGACGGACTATTTGCAAACGGTTCGCAATGCCGTGGGCGACGATCGGGTCGACGCTGCGGATGCCGCGAACGAGCGCTATGGGGCCTCGACGGAAGGGGGGGAGACGGCGATCGCCGGCGCCATCCGTCCGGCGAGTGTCGCCGATGTGCAGACCTGTCTGCAGCTGGCTCAGTGTACCGGGGTCCCGGTCTATCCGGTCAGCACGGGGCATAACTGGGGCTATGGCTGTGCCCGGCCGGTGACGCATGGCTGTGTCGTTCTCGACCTCGCGGGCTTGAACCGTATACGGGACTGCGATGAGGAGCTAGGGGTGGTGACCGTGGAGCCGGGAGTTACCCAGGCTCAGCTCCACGCCTATCTCCGAGAACGACAGCTGCCCTTCATGGTGCCGGTTACGGGCGCCGGCCCGTCCTGCAGTATTGCGGCCAATGCGTTGGAGCGGGGCTATGGTATAACGCCTTATACCGATCACTTCGCGGCCGTGACGGCTATCGAGGCGGTTCTGCCGACCGGTGCGCTGTATCGCTCGACGTTGACGGAGATGGGCGGCGAGGAGGTCGATCGCCTGTTCAAGTGGGGGATCGGACCCTACCTGGATGGACTCTTCGCCCAGAGTGGCTACGCGGTGGTGGTGAGCACGAGCGTGGCGCTCGCCTGGCAGCCCGAGCGCCTGGCGGCCTTCTACTTCGCCGCCCGTGAGCACGCGACGATCGAGGACTTGGTGCCGGCGGTCTCTCGGGTCCTGCGCGAGCTCGGCGGTACCGTACCGGCGATCAATATTCTGAACCCGCAACGCATGCTCTCCATGCTGGCGCCGTTCCCGGCGGACGAGGCGGAGGATGGCGTATTGCCCCGGGAGGCGGTTGCCCGACTCTCGCGCCATCACGGGATCGAAGCCTGGAATGGGGTGGGTTCCATCCAGGGCAGCCGAGAGGTGGTCAACGCGGCTCGCCGTAGTGTCCGTCGTATCCTAAAGCCCGCCACCTCGCGGTTCGTGTTCATCACCCACGGGCGCCTGGACTGGATCGAGCGCGGCGCGCGCATGGTGCCGAAGCGTTTCGGGGGGCGTGCGAGGCGGCTTGCCGGAACGCTGCGTGCCAGCCTGAACGTCATGGGGGGAGACCCTAGCGAGGTCGCGCTGCCCTTGGCGTACTGGCGTTCCGGTGTTCGCCCGCCCGCCGGTACGTCCATGAACCCGGCGCGGGATGGCTGCGGACTGATCTGGTACGCACCCCTGGTGCCGATGCGCGGGGAGGCGGTGCAGCGGTATCTGCGGCTGCTCGAGGAGATCTGCCCACAGTACGGCCTGAACCCGCTGGTGACCCTCACGACCCTCAACGACCGCTGCTTTGACTCCACCGTGCCGTTGCTGTTCGATCGCGCTGATCCGCGGGCGGTCGCGCGGGCCCACGAGGGCTACCGTGCTCTTCTCGAGGCGGGGCGGTGCGAGGGGTTTCTGCCGTACCGGCTGCATACTGGGGCGATGGATCTCCTCCCCGGACTGGAAACCGTGAGCATGCACGTCAGCAATGCGATCAAGCAGGTGCTGGATCCGGGGGCGTGTCTCGCCCCGGGGCGTTACCTTCCGCCACGACCGGCGGGCCTCGATACCGGCCAGTAGCCCGGAGCGCCGGTTCGCGGGATTGCGACCCGCGTGCGATTTCCAGTTTGATCATCTTCGCAGCCCGCTGCCCGACGGCACGTTAGGGTTGGCACGTCACTTACTGGCGTACACCCCTTTGGTGCGCGCAATGGCCGGGGAACACATCCATGAGGTTGCAGGCGCCGGTTTCGCAACCGGGTTCGACTGCGGCCCCGCTGGGGGACGCGTGCGCGCTGTTCGAGCGCCACTTCGCCATTGAGATTGCGACAACGCCCGGGCAGCTCAACGAGGTCCATGCGCTGCGCTACCAGGTCTACTGTGTCGAGAATCCGTTCGAGGACGCGAGCCAGCATCCCGACGGGCGGGAGATCGATGCATTCGACGCCAACGCCGTCCATGCGCTCGTGCGGCACCGAGCGAGCGGCGTATGCTGCGGTGCCGTGCGACTGGTGCTCGCCCGCCCTGATGCCTCGATGCCCTTCGAGGAGCACGGCCATGATCACCTGTACCCGGATGCCCAAGCCGTGTTGCGGGCTGGCCCCCGTGAATGCTTCGCCGAGATCTCGCGATTCGCCGTGAGTAAGGCATTTCGGCGTCGCTGTGGGGAGATACACCAGCCACACGGCGTGGCAAGCGGTGTCACGTACACTGATTCGACGGATGGCCGACGACTCATGCCCCACGTGACCCTCGGGCTGTTCGCCGGGGTGGTGCGCCTGAGTGCGTTGCACGGCATTACCCACTGGCTCGCCGTGATGGAACCGACGCTGCTGCGGCTGCTGCGGCGTTTCGGTATCGGGTTGGCCGTCGCCGGCTCCGACGTGGACTACCACGGCCGCCGCCGTCCCACACTCTCGGACGCGCGCTCCGTCATCACCGAGGTCGGTGCCGTCCGGCCGGATGTCTGGTGGCTCGCCACCGGTGGCGGCCGGGTGATCCCCAGGGGTAAGGGGTGTCAAGAATGAAAACGCGAGGCGGCCCATGGGGCCGCCTCGCCAGGCTTCATCCCTTGATTCTCGATTAGCGCGAGCGGCGACGGCGACGTCCTGCCACGCCGATGCCGGCCAACCCCAGACCAAGCAGGGCCAGGGTCCCCGGCTCGGGAACAGCGGTGACGGTGAAGCCAAACCGCAGCTCGTTGGCCACGCCCTCCTGCGTTTGGAATCCCAGGCACCCGGGGTCCGCACCGGCGAGGCCGCAAGCATCCGGGCCCAGGGAGCTGACATTGCCGAGCGTCTCGAAGAGGTCGACGCGGTAGTTCGTCCCATCAAAGGTGAAGAACTGTGCGAAGCTCAGCGGTCCGGTGGGGACAAGGGGCGGTGTGTCACTGCCGGGTGTGATGCTGATGGCGAAGATGTCGTCGCAGCCGGAGTCGCTGGTGAACCCGCAGTCCGCCGGATCGCTCTGATTCAGGGTCTCGATGAAGTTGATGTTAAACCCAACCGACAGCGCCTCGTCGCTGCCGTTGGTGGCCGGGGTCAGTGTGAGGGTAGTGGCGAGGGTCGCCGTGTCGAGGATGTCGAAGTTGGCATCCAGACGGTTGTTAAAGTGAGTGAGAAGTGGGCCGAGACCGATGTCGCCGGTGCCTGTGTCAACGGAACCACTCTCGGTTGTGTTACCCACATCCCCGGCGCTAAAGGGGCCGGTCGGTCCGATGGTCAATGCGCTGCGGTTGGCGTTGTTGTTGTCCGTGGGGTTCTCGAAGTCACCACCGTCCGCACCCCACGAGATCAAGTCGCTTTGCTGCAGCTCCGTGCCGTTGCTGCCAGCATCGCCGGTTCCCGGGCCTGGCTCGAAGGTGGCGTTCGTAAACAGTGCGTTCGCATCATAGTTCCAGGTCGCCACGGGTGCTGCGTGGGCCGCGCCTGCGCCGAGCAGCGCCGCGGAGGCCAGGGCGACCGAACCCAATTGCCATTGCTTTATCATCGCTAGGTACCTCCTGTAAGGGCGGGGGCCGCGTCGGGGTGACATTCGCCGAGATTCGGGGTAAGGAGCCCTTCCGCCTACGTGAGCATCTAGCAATGCCTGTGCCGGCTCATGGAATTAATGTTATTTCAGTAAGTTAGATAGGCCGCGTGCTCGGTGCGCGGGTGGGTTGTAAACTCGCCTGACAAGCCCTGCGCCCGCCGCCTCACGGCCGAGTGAACCACGGAGCTACAGGGTCCCATGAACCATTGCCTTCCAGCAGCAGCGGTCCTTCCGGGGTGATGGCGATATCCCAGCCGATGGCCGACAGGGGCTGGAACCGCTCCGCCGCCCGTAAAGCCAGCGCGACAGCCGCCTTCCATGCCGGGACCTCGAAGCCGATCATCGTTACGCCCGAGTCGGGGTGGTACTCGAGCACAGAGGGCAGGGCGCCGGGACGTGGTGGCCCCACCACCCGATACAGGCGGCCATTCTCGTAGTCCGGATAGGCGAGCAGGTTGCCCGATTGGCCGGCGCGGAAGTTGTCCAGCACATTGCCGGCCGCCACCACTTTGAGGAATGCGAAGAGCACGCGGGCTGGCTGTCCGCTCACGGCAAGCGTGCAGATGCGCACGGTCTGTATGGCACGGCTTGCGGCCAGTGTGACCAGCGATGGGTGAGGGGTGAGCCGCGCCTGAAGGAGCAGCGCGTGGTCATTGGGTTGGTAGCGCGCATGCATCGTCGGCGCCGTGAGCGACTTGCGCATCTCCGAGGCCGCCGACGTCGCCGGCCAGCGCCCACCGACACTATCGACCAGTTCCCGGCCCTCCCGCCGAAACACGCGCACCCCGTAGCCCTTGAGACCGTATGAGGGCTTGACGACGAACTCCCCGGGCAGCGCATCGATCAAGGTCTCTAGGCGCTCAGGCGGTTCGTTGGGGTCGACGCCCGCCGGTGGTTCGATCCAGCGAATGCCCATGGCGTCGGCCACAGCGAATAGTTGGGCCACCGGGAGATTCGCTGCCCGGCAGGCGTGGTGGAAGGCGAGCTTGTCATCCACGCTCCGACTGCGATCGCCGTTCCAGTCGACAAGGCGTGGCCAGGTGTGCTCCTTGCTCCGATAGGCGCGAAGATCGGCCGCGCTCAGCCATGGGTCCAGCAGGGCGAGGGAGCGGACCTCGGTCGGCGAGAAATGCCCATAGGTGCACAGCCGGCCGAGGCGCAAGAGGGTGCGCGCCGGGTTCGCGCGGCGCGAGAGCGCGATGGCCGTGGCGTCGCGCAACAAGGAGTAGGATTCACGCAAACTGGACATGGCCGTTCTCCCTGCGCGCAGCGCTCCACCGGGTCACAGCGCGAGTTTAGTTGTTCGCCCGGGAAATGCGAGACGTTGCCAGTTCCCGGTCACCCCGCCATGGTGGCCTCGGCGGGAACACGGGTCACGGGTTGTCCGTGGTGCGAGCGGGGGGCCCGCGTCAGCGCCTGATTGTACGCGTAAGAGGCGTAGGCACCCTGGGTGTCGATGAGCTCCCGCGCCCATGGGAGCTCCTCCATGGCCGTCGCGACATGGGTGCTGAACGCACAGCGTTTACCCCGGTGGACGATCACCGGTCCGCAACGGGTCATGGGCAGGCCGAGGCCCCGCAGGACCCGCGCCAGTGCCGGGGCAATGAGGAACAGCACGTTGGGGATCTGTCGCTGTTGGCTGTAGTCCATCAAGGCGGCGATGACCGCCCGCAGAAGGCCACGCTGGTTGTGCCGATCATGGGCCAAGGGTACTGCGGCCAGGCGGGACACCTCCGCCACGGGCAGGCGGAACAGCTTTTGCTCCATGAGGGGGTCGAGGGCGTTGAGACGCTGAACCGGGAGCAGGGTCTGGGTGCTTGTGATCAGCCGGGCCGTGCCGCACCAGCGGTCGGATGTGCGGTCACGCACGAGAAAATGAGTCGCGAAACGGTCTGTCGAATCGCGTTCCTGTGGAACGCCGTCGACCATGAGTCCGGCCTCGTAGCCTTTCCGTTCGCAGTAGACCGAATGACGAAGTTGAAAGTGAAGGGCTCGGGCCTGGTGGGTGTCTGCAAGCAGCGTATGAAATCGGTGTTCAGGGTTCACGAATAATCCCCCGGGCAGCGTAGGTCGCGTTTTGGTGCCGCTCCCTGACTCCAGGATTGGGACTCCTGGCCACGCCATCCCTAGCTTTCAGCGCGCTCCATGTTCGGTGGGCATGATGGAGGTTGTCATCGCCGGCCGTCGCTTTTCTCTGAGATCAGCGTAATAGCGGGGCTCAGGGTCTGTCGCACGATGGCGACGGAGCGATGGCAAATCTGGGAATGGAATTTACTTCATTGGGTGAGTGCTTTTTACTCAAACAACGAAATAATTCCGCAGAAAACGTGGTCACGATCCGCCCATCGCCTGACGAACGGGAATCCTTGTAAAGAAGCTCGACTTAGCTATGATTCTGTGGAATCTGGAAATTGTGACTGGATCCACAGCATAGGTCCGTATAGTTCGTTCTAGCTCGTAACACACCTCGCTGGAACGAGCCCCCCGGTTGACGCAGCGACAGGTGAATCGTGGCTATGCAGCATGCGGGATTTCCCCATTACCACGGTGGGTTGTTGCCAGGGCTGGTGTTCCTGGACGCCGGCGTGTTGGCTGGTGCGGTCCACCTCGGCACGGCCTTGCGGTTTGGGGGGGTTGGTAACGAGTCGGTCTGGCTGCCGGCGTCCGTCTTTCTGACAGCGGGGCTCGTGGCCTTGGTGTCAACGGGCCTTTACAATCCGCGTCTACGTGACGGTGTCGGCGGCATCCTTCTCCGCATTGGTGTCGCCCTTGCCATGACCGCAGCCGTTTCCGGTGTCATCTTCTATCTGGTGCCGAACTGGGCGCTTGGTCGTGGCGCGTTCGCGCTTGCCCTGGTCTGCGCCTTCTTGGGCCTGGTGGCCACCCGCGTTCTCTATCTCGCTCTGCGCAATGGCAATAGCCGGCGGCGTGTCCTCGTCCTGGGGGCAGGCAAGCGGGCCGCGCACGTGCTGCGTTTCCGGCGCAGGACGGATTTCCTCGGGATCGACCTCGTGGGATTTATCCCTTTGGCCGGCGATTCTCCAGTGGTACCGGCGGATCGTTGCCTCCCGCTCCGAGGCGCCTTGCTCGATATGGTTCGGGATCTCCACGTCGATCAGCTCGTGGTTGCCGGTGACGAGCGTCGCGGCGCCCTCCCCATGGCGGAGCTGCTCGCCTGCCGCACCCACGGTACGGACGTGGTCGATCTCACCAGCTTCATCGAGCGCGAGATCGGCCTCCTCAAGCTCGATGCGCTCCATCCGGGATGGCTGGTCTTTACGCCAGGTTTCAACCGCCGGGTTTTTCGACGCTGGGTGAAACGGCTCTTTGACATCGTGGCCGCCGGCACAGGGCTGTTGCTTGCCGCACCGATCATGGGCCTCGTCGCGACCGCCATTTGGATCGAGAGTCGTGGCCGTGCTCCCATCCTTTACAGCCAGCTACGGGTCGGTGAAGCGGGGATCCCATTTGTCCTGCACAAGTTTCGCAGCATGCGCCCCGACGCGGAGGCCGATGGCCGGGCGCGCTGGGCAAGTGCCGAGGACCAGCGCATCACCCGTCTAGGGCGGCTGCTGCGTCGCTGCCGGCTCGACGAACTGCCCCAGCTGTACGACGTCCTCATCGGTCGGATGAGCTTTGTCGGGCCGCGCCCGGAGCGCCCCGAGTTCGTCACCCTGTTGGCTGAGCAGATTCCCTACTATCCCGAGCGCCACAAGGTGAAACCCGGCATCACCGGTTGGGCGCAGATCCGCTATCCCTACGGTTCCTCCGAGCGGGATGCCTTCGAGAAGCTCCAGTACGACCTCTACTACGCGAAGAACCATAGCCTGCTGCTCGACCTGCGAATCCTGGCGCAGACGGTGGAAGTAGTGCTTTGGGGGCGCGGGGCGCGATAAGGACGGGACGCGAGATGTTTGAGCGGTACTATGGCCTCGCCGAGGATCCCTTCCGGCTTACGCCGGATCCCTCCTTTTGCTATGCGCATCGGAGCTTCCGTAAGGCGCGCTCGTATCTCGAGTACGGGATCCAGCGGGCGGAGGGATTTGTCATGGTCACCGGCGAGCCCGGCTCGGGCAAGACCACCCTCCTGGAATCCCTCCTCGCCGAGGCGGACCTCGAAGATGTCCATGTCGTGCGACTGCTCAGTAGTCGCGTCGAGGGTGACGAACTCGTCCGCCTGCTCGCTTACGAGCTCGGCGTCGCCGCGGACGGGCGGGGAAAGGCGAGCTTACTGCGTGCGTCGCTGCACAAACTCGATGCCGAGCATCAGCGCGGGCGGCGTACTGTCCTTCTGGTGGACGAGGCCCAAGGCCTATCGGAGTCCGCTCTCGAGGAGCTGCGTTTCCTCACGAATATGCAGAAGAACAACCGGCCGCTGGTTCAGGTGTTTCTCCTCGGCCAGCCCGGGTTGCGCGAAATGCTGCAGCGTCCCTCCCTTGAGCAGTTGCAGCAACGCCTGATCGCGGCCTGCCATCTGGCACCGCTGTCGGTGGAGGAGACCCGGGCCTACGTGGAGCACCGGCTTGCCCTGGTGGGCTGGCATCCGGGGCAGCCAACCATCGATGAACGCCTGTACACAGCGGTCAATGTCGCCGCCGGCGGGATCCCCCGGCGTATCAATCAGGTCATGTCGCGCCTGCTCATGCATGGCTTCGTCGAGGGGACGCGGCATCTCGCCCCGGAGGACATGCGCGCGGTGCTCTGCGAGCTCGCCGAAGACCGGCTCCTGCCCACAGGCTGCGATGTGGACTGGGTGATGGGACAGATGGCGGTCCGGGCAGGCCCCACGCCGCGTCCTACCATGGCCACTGCGCCGCCGCCGGTGTACGTCGATCACCGGCCGACCCCGCGCGCGCCGGATGGGTCCCGGCTCGCCGGGCGTGTGGTGCCGCTGTCGGGGCGCCGGCGCCACCGAGTGCTTGGCTGGGCGACCGCGGCGGCACTCGGCGTAGCGGTCATCGGCGGGGGGGCTTGGTGGGCAGTCAACGCGCGCGTTGGGCTGCCGGATGCCATCGGGACAGAGGTCGCGC
This sequence comes from Arhodomonas sp. SL1, assembly GCF_052060015.1. NCBI lineage: Bacteria > Pseudomonadati > Pseudomonadota > Gammaproteobacteria > Chromatiales > Ectothiorhodospiraceae > Arhodomonas > Arhodomonas sp. SL1. Next base: position 13,347 of record NZ_JBPODZ010000007.1, read on the forward strand.
GTTGGCTCAGCTGGCCCATGAGCGGGCAAGCACCCGCGGGGCGGCACGTATCCGGGGGCGGCTCATGACCGCCCCGGTCGCCGCGGTGAGCTATGGCCTTGCCGCTGTCGCCTTCGGCGGTTTGGCGCTGGTGCTCGTGATGGGGCAGCGGCAGCTCGGACGCGGGGCCTTGCTGGTTCTGGTTGCGGCGTGCACCGCGCTGTGGGCCGGGTGCATGGCGATCACCGGTGGCCGCGCGGGTACGCCGTTCACGCACTGGGCGATCTTCGCTGCCGAATGGGTGCGGTTGCTCGCCTGGCTTGTCTTCCTTGCTGCGGTGCTCTGTGTCGGCGACTTCGCCTCTCGGATCGTGCCTCGAAACGCGGCGGTGTGGACCGCCACGGTGGCGGCGGTATCCGGTGCGGTGGGCACCGGCCTGCTTGGCATGGGCATGGCACCGACCCTCGGCTACGCTGCGCTGTTGGTGGCGACATTGATCCCCTTGGTCCTCACCGAGCAGCTCTACCGGCGGACACTCGGCGACCACCGCTGGGCGCTCAAGCACCTCTGTTTGGGCGTCGGAATCGTGTTCGTGCTCGACGCCTACATCTATGCCGAGGCGCTGCTGCTTGGTGGTCTGAGCGGCCCGCTCTGGGAGGTGCGGGGTGTGGTCAACGCACTGGCCGTGCCCTTGGTGGCGGTCTCCACGGCCCGCAACCCGCGCTGGACCGTGGATCTCGGGCTCTCGCGGCGCCTTGTGACGGATTCGCTCACGGTCGCCGCCGCCGGCATGTTCCTGCTGCTCATGGCGGGGGTCGCCTACTACCTGCGCTACGTCGGCGGTACTTGGAGCTCGCTGCTACAGCTCACGTTCCTGTTCGCCGCCGCCATCGCCGTCACTGTCGCCTTTTTCTCCGGCAGCGTGCGGGCCGGCATGCGGGTGCTCGTGGCGAAGCACTTCTTCGCCTACCGCTACGACTATCGAGACGAGTGGCTGCGCCTGGTGGCGACCCTAGCCCGCGTGGACGGGGAGCTCGCTGTGCGCGCTCGTGCGATACGCGCGTTGGCCGACGTGGTGGAGAGCCCTGCCGGGGCGCTGTTCACCGCCACCGAGGCGGGCAATTTCACCCTGGGCGCGACCTGGAACCGGACGCTGACGAGCACCCATACCGAGCGGGAGGATGCGCCGCTGCCGCGGTTTCTCTTCGAGCGCGACTGGATCATCGATATCACCGAATGCCGCGACCATCCGGAACGCTACGAGGGGTTGATCCTGCCGCAGTGGCTGACGGCATTCCCCGACGCCTGGCTGGTCGTGCCGCTGCGGCGTGCCGAACAGCTTCAGGGTTTCGTGGTGTTGGCGCGGCCGCGTGTGCCCCAGCGTCTGGGCTGGGAGGAGCGTGATCTGCTCAAGACCGCCGGCCGCCAAGTGGCCCTGTACGTGGCGCTGCTCGACGCGAACGATGTGTTGATTGCCAACCGGCAGTTCGACGCGTTCAACCGGCTGTCTGCCTATTTGGTGCATGACCTCAAGAACGTCTCCGGTCAGCTGGCGTTGATTACCCACAACGCCATGCGACTCCAGACCAATCCCGAGTTCGTGGCAGATGCATTCCGCACGGTTGGTTCGGCGGCTGCCCGTGTTGACCGGGTGCTGCAACAGCTTCGGCGGGTTCAGGTGGCGGACGAGGACAGCGGCGAATGCGACCTGGTCGGGGTACTGCGCGAGGTGAGCGCGGAGGCCGGCGCCCGGGAGCCGGCGCCGCGCCTGACAGTGGACTGGACGGGCGATGGGGTCCTGGTAACGGCCCCATGCGAGCGCCTGCGCGCGGTGCTCGCCCACCTCGTGCGCAACGCCCAGGAGGCGGCGGGCACGGATGGCTGTGTGGAGCTGGCGCTCAGCGCCGTCGATGGCGGGGCGAGGGTTACGGTACGCGACGACGGCCCCGGCATGGACGACACATTCCTGCGCGAACAGCTCTTTCGCCCGTTCGCCACCACCAAGGGCAACGCAGGCATGGGGGTGGGCGTCTACGAGGCGCGCCAGCTCATCGAACGCATCGGCGGGACCCTGGACGTGCAGTCCCGTCTAGGCGAGGGCACGTGCTTTACCGCGTGGATCCCGGCCCCTGCGGGGGCGACGGTGGCGGACCGACAGGCTTGGGCACTGGAGGCAGGGGCAGGGCATGGCTAGAGGCGTGGAACGGCTATTGATCGTGGACGACGACGAGGGCGTCCGCAGCCAGTTGCGCTGGTGCTTTCCCGAGTATCAGGTCCTGCTCGCGGGGGACTGCTCGGAAGCACTCGAGCGCATGCGCGGCGCGCAGCCTCCCATCGTGCTACTGGATCTGGGCCTGCCGCCGGACCCGGCCAACACCTCTCAGGGGCTCATGGCCTTGCGCGAGATACTCCAGGGCTGGCCGGCTACCAAGGTGGTCGTGGTCACCGGCAACGATGAGCGGGAAAGCGCGCTCAAGGCCGTGGCGGCGGGGGCGTATGACTTCTATCAGAAACCGGTGGACGCGGATGTCCTGCGGCTCATCGTTTCACGGGCCTTGCGGCTGCACGCCATCGAGGAAGAGAACCGCCGATTGGTGCGTGCCCCAGAGAGTCCGCTGCCCGGCATCATGGCCGCGGCGCCCGCCATGCTCGAGGTCTGCCGCATGGTCGAGCGCGTTGCGCCCGTCGATGCCACCGTTTTGGTGCTCGGTGAGAGCGGTACTGGCAAGGAGCTTGTCGCCCGGGCGCTCCATGCGCTGAGCGACCGGGCGGAGCAGCGCTTCGTGGCAATCAACTGTGCCTCCATTCCCGAGACCCTGCTGGAGAGCGAGCTCTTCGGCTACGAGCGTGGCGCTTTCACCGGTGCCGTGCAACGCACCGTGGGCCGCATCGAGTACGCCAATGGCGGCACGTTGTTCCTCGACGAGGTGGGCGATCTGCCTCTGGCGTTGCAGGCAAAGCTTTTGCGTTTCCTCCAAGAGCGGGTGGTTGAGCGTCTTGGTGGCCGCGGCGAGGTACCAGTGGACGTGCGTGTGGTCGCCGCCACCAACCGGGATCTGCAGACAATGCGGCGCGAGGGCGCATTCCGCGAAGACCTCTTCTATCGCCTAAGCGAGTTCACCTTGCGGATTCCCGCGCTGCGCGAGCGCGAGGGCGACGCCGCGTTGCTCGCCCACGGGCTGCTGCGGCACTTCGTACAACGTGACCAGCGCGGCATTGCCGGATTCAGTCCCGAGGCGCTCTCCGCCATCGAGGCCTATGACTGGCCGGGGAATGTGCGTGAACTCGAGAATGTAATTCGCCGCTCGGTGATTGTGGCCGATGGTCGAGTGATCCAGGTCCGCGATCTCGGTTTGCCGCACCCGGATTCCGGTGACGGGGAGCCGCCGCTGCGCCTGCGCGAGGCACGCGAGGCGGCGGAGCGCAACTCTGTCGCCCGTGCCCTAGGGCTGGCCAACGGCAACATCATGCGCGCCGCGGAGATGCTCGGGGTGAGCAGACCGACAGTCTATGCGCTCCTTAACAAGTTCGGCATGAAGGCCGATTCCAGTTCGGTGGGTGGAGGTATTCGGACATGCAAAGAATGAAGTGCCGCGCGCCGTTGCTGCTCGCCACCATGCTCCTGGCGCTCGCCGGCTGCAACGGCGGCGGGGTTCGCACCGCCGATGAGTATTATGCGGCCGCCCAGGAGTACCAGGCGGCCGGCGATCTGCGTGCGGCGGTCATCGAGCTGAAGAACGCGCTGCAGCAGGATGCCGAACATGCCTCGGCCCGGCGGATGCTCGGCGAGCTCCATTTGGCTGGCGGGGATTACGCCTCTGCGGAGAAGGAGCTGCGCCGCGCCCGCGAGCTCGGCATCGCCCGGCGCCAGGTGGCGGTGTCGTTGGCTCGAGCCCAGGCGGCCCAAGGACTGTCGAGCGAGGCCCGCGACACCCTCGGTGAGCCGTCGTCCTACGACGGCGACCGGAGGATCGAGGCGCTGCGGCTGCTCGGTGACCTGGAACGCCGCGCGGGCGAGGAGATGCTCGGCTGCGGGCACTACCGCGAGGCGCTTGCCCTCGCGCCCGAACGTTGGGCCTCACGCATCGGCGTGGCCGACTGCGAGCGTGTTTCCGGTGAGCTGGAGGCGGCCGAGGCGCGACTCAAAGGGTTCGACCGCGCCAATGGCGGCGATCCCGCGGCGGGCGTGCTCCTTGCCCGGGTTCGCATCGACAAGGGCGAGCGCGCGGCCGCGGGCGAGGTGGTGGATCGAGTTCTGGAGCGCTGGCCGGGCTATCCGGAGGCCACGCTGATGCGGGCAACCCTCGTCCTCGAGCGTGGCGACCTGGAGGCCACCGAGCAGGCGCTGCAGGCGGCGCCGGCTAATCACCCCCGGACCCATCTGCTGCGCGGCATCGCCCATTTTCGCGCCCAGCGCTACGATCAGGCCACGCAGTCCCTGCGCGAGGCCCAGCGGGCCGCCCCCGGCGTGCCGGCCACCCACTTCTGGCTGGGGCTTTCCCACCTGGCCCGTGGCGCGATGGAGCAGGCCCGCCATCACTTCGCACGTGCCCGGGAATTGAACCCCCAGTTCACGGAGGCCCGGGCCCTGCTCCTCGCCATGGATGCCCAGCTGGGGGGCTCCGATGATGGGCGTGCGGAGCTCCAACTCCTGACGGCCTCCGCGAACGACAATCCCGCAACCGTCATGCTCCTCGGTGGGGCCGCCGCGAGCATGGGCGACACGTCGTTGCAACGCAGCATTCTCGAGTCCGGGCTCCGGCGCAACCCGGGCGATCCGGCACTGCATACTGCCCTTGGGGTGGCCTTGTTGGAGCAAGGCGACTACGACGCCGCCCTCGACGCGCTGGAGGAGGCGGCGACCCTCGATTCCGCGGATCTCGACCGGCACGTGGCCCTGGTACGCGCGCTGGTGGGGCGCGGGCGTCAGGAACGGGCGCTGGAAGTGGCTCGGGGGTTTGTGGCGGCCAACCCGGGAGTGATCGACGGGCGGCTCCTGTTAGGGGCGACCGCGCTGGCCGCCGGGCGCATTGGTGAGGCACGGGAGGCTTTCGAAGCAGCCCTGGCCCGCGATGACCGGAGCACCGGCGCCCATTACGGGTTGGCCGTGGCGTCGTTAGTCGCCGGTGACGAGCAAGCCGTCATCGAACGCGTGGAGCGGGTCCTCGCGATTGAACCGGACAATGTGCCGGCACTGCTCATGCGCTACGCCTTGGCGAGGCGCGGCGGGGAGCGCGAGGTGGCACTGACGTGGCTGGCACGTGCGGCTGAGGCCGCACCGAACTCGTCGTTGGTGGCCGGTGCCTACGCGGAACAACTGCTGCGCCGTGGTCAGGGCGAGGCCGCGCTGGAGGTGGTGGGTCCGGCACTGGAGACGAACCCGGAGCATGGCCATTTGCTGCGCCTCCAGGCCCTGGCGCATATGAGCGCGGGCAGGCCCGGTGCCGCCGTGCCGGTCTTCGAGAAGCTCCTGGCCGCGGACCCGCACGTCCCCGAGAATCACACCAATCTCGCCGTTGCCCACTTCCGCGCCGGGGAAGGCGGGCGGGCCCGGGAGGTGCTCGAGAGCGCCTGGGAAAGGCACCCCGGCGCGCTCATCGTCGTGCGCGAGCTGGTCCGCCTAGAGATGGCTGCCGGCAACCGCGACGCGGCGATGGAGGCCGCCGCCCGAATGCGCGAATCCGACCCCGCCGCGGCCGAGTTGCTGGCGGCCGAGGTGCTCGCCGGCAGTGGCGAGCGCGAGCAAGCCATACAGCGACTGCGGGAAACCGCGAGCGATGACGCGCGGATCAGCCTGACCCTCGCCCGCATGCACTGGAGTGCCGGCGATCAGGATGAGGCGGTGGCGGTGCTACGCGAGCGCCTGGAGTCCCACCCCGACGATGAGGCCGCCCAGGCGGTCCTTGCGGATTTCCACATTGCCCGGGGGCGCCACCGCGAGGCGGTGGCCACCCTCGCGGCACTCGTCGAGCGCGCCCCGGAGAACGCCAAAGCGCTCAACAACCTTGCCATGCTCACGGGAGAGAAGGCGCCGGAGCGTGCGGTGGGGCTGGCACGTCGGGCGTTCGCGGCGGACCCGTCCGATCCGCGCATTGCGGACACCCTCGGTTGGCTGCTGCTCAGTGAGGGGGCTACCGAGGAGGCGCTGCCGTTGCTGCGGTCCGCGGCGACGCGCATGCCAGATGCGCGCACCGTGCAATACCACTACGCCGCGGCCCTGGCGAGCGCAGGCGAAGACGCGGCGGCGCGGGAGCGCCTGGAGCGGGTGCTCGTCGACGAACAGGAGTTCGTTGACCGCGCGGACGCTGAGGCGCTGCTGGTGCGCCTGCAGCGCACGCAGGCACAGGAATGAACGACGACGGCCTAGGGCCGGTGACAAGGGCAGTCGGGCCGTCCGGCCCGCCATTGGGGATTCGGAGGGCGAAGTGATGGGGATGAGCAAGCGCTTGGGTACGGTGCTGGTCCTGGTGGCGGCGATGGCCGTGACCGCCTGCAGCAATCATCCGCCGGCGCCGCGTGAGGCGCAGGCGAGCGTTGACGAGGAGCGTTACCAGATCGGTCCGGGGGATGCGCTCGAGATCGTGGTCTGGGGGAATCCGGAGGCCTCGCGGGAGGTGGTGGTGCCGCCGGACGGCTACGTCAGCACGCCGCTGGTCCCGGGGGTGCTTGCCAGCGGCAAGACCGCCACCGAGTTGGCCGCGGACATCGAGGAGGCGGTCTCGGAGTACATCAAGTCTCCGCTGGTCAGCGTAATCGTCACCAGCTTCGTCGGTCCGTACGAGCGCCAGGTGCGCGTGCTCGGGGAGGCGGTGCGTCCGTCAGCACTGCAGTACCGCAAGGGCATGACCGTACTCGATGTGATCATCCAAGTGGGGGGGCTGACGGAGTTTGCCGCCGGGAACCGCGCCGTAATCGTCCGTCGCGACGGCGCCGAACGTCGCGAGTACTCGGTGCGCCTGGACGACCTCGTTCGCGACGGTGATCTGTCCGCAAACGTGGGTATGCTGCCAGGTGACATCCTGGTCATCCCGGAATCGGTGCTTTAGGGCGCCAGGCCCGGCAGGGAGGGATAGGGATGCGAGATCTGGTGCAACTGGGGTTGGAGTATTTGCGTGCCGGGTGGCGGTTCCGCTGGTATGCGCTCATCATCGCTTGGGTGATCGCCCTAGCGGGGTGGGCGTGGGTGTACCGCATGCCGGATGTGTACCGGGCGAGCGCGCGTGTCTATGTGGACACCGAGTCCCTGTTGGAGCCGCTGCTCAAGGGCCTGACGGTCTCTCCGCGGGTCGACCAGCGGGTGGCCATGGTTACGCGCACGCTGCTGAGCCGGCCCAACCTGGAGGCGGTGGCCCGGCGTGCCGACCTGGATCTCTCCGCGCGCTCCCCGGAGGAGCTCGAACGGGTGGTCTCCATGCTGCAGAAGGAGATCCAGCTCAGCGGCAGCAGCCGCGAGAATCTCTACGCCGTCGCCTACAAGCACGAGCGCCCGGATACGGCCAGGCGCGTGGTGGAGGCGTTGCTTGACCTCTTCGTGGAGAACAGTCTTGGCACCACGCGGCAGGACGTGGCCTCCTCGCGCACCTTCATTGACGCGCAGATCGCCCAGCAGGAGGCGAAACTCCAAGAGGTCGAGGAGCGGGTCAAAAAGTTCAAGGAAGAGCACTACGGCCTGCTGCCGGGTCAGGGCGGCGGTTACTACGACCAGTTGCGTGCGACCCGGGATGCGCTGGAGCGCGCCCAGCTCGAGCTCAACGAGGCCGTCAGCCGACGCAATACCTATTACGCGCGCATGCAGGAGCTGCAATCGCGACTGGCGAACAGTGACGGCTCGGTGCTTGGCGCCCGCGAGCTCGAGGGGCGTATTGCCGAGCTGCGCCAACGCATCGAGGCCCTTTCCACCCGGTATACCGATGCGCACCCGGACCTTATCTACGCCCGCCAGCGCCTTGAGGAGCTCCAACGCGAGCGCGCGGTGATGCAGACAAGTGCCTCGGGGCCGGGGGGCTTTGGTCCCTACGCCGCGCAGGAGCTCCAGGTGGCGGCAGCGCAGGCGGAAGGGGAGGTCGCATCGTTGCGTGCGCGCGTAAGTGAGTATCAGACGCGCCTCGAGACCCTGCGCTCGGCGGTGGGCCGAATCCCCGAGATCGAGGCGCAGTACACCGACCTCACCCGGGACTATGAGGTCATCCGGCAGAACTACCAGCGTCTGCTTGCCACCCGGGAGCGGGCAGCCATGTCCGGCGAGCTCGAGCGGGATACCAAGACCATCGACTTTCGGATCGTGGACCCGCCCTATGTGGAGGATCAGCCGGTGGGTCCGCCGCGTGCGGCGATGTCCTCGGCGGTGCTGCTCGCGGCATTGGGCGTCGGCGCTGGCATGGCGTTTGGACTCAGTCAGCTGCGGCCCACCATCATGTCCCGCTCCAGCCTGGAGCGGGTCTCCGGACGGCCGTTCCTCGGCGCGGTGGCACTCCATGAGCCGACCACGGGGATCCTCAGACGGCGCCTGGGGTTGATGGTCTATGCGGCAACCCTGGCATGCCTACTGGGTGCCTTCAGTGGTTTGGTCGCCCTTTATTCAGTGACTTGACGGGGGGGGGCTCGGCCATGAGCATGATCGAACGGGCCATTTTCAAGCAGGACTATGGTGAGGTGCCGGCAGACGAGCCTCCGGCGTCGGCGGAGTCGGTACCACGCGATGCCGATACCCCGCCGTCGGCTTCAAGCGCCCCCCCGGACTCGGCGCAGTCGCTGGATATTGAGGGCATGCGCCGGGCGGGATTGCTCACGCCTGACCAACTACGCAGCCGGCTCGCGGAGGAATTCCGCCTGATCAAGAGGCCGCTGCTCAACAACGCCTTCGGAAGCGGGGCCGCGCGGATACGCAATGGCAACCTGATCATGGTCACTAGCGCCATGCCGCGGGAGGGGAAGAGCTACTGCACCATCAATCTGGCCATGAGCATGGTGCGCGAGCTCGCCCGCACGGTGTTGCTCGTGGAGGCGGATGTGGCGAGGCCTTCGGTGCTGCGGAGCCTCGGGTTGAGCGCCGAGCGCGGCCTGCTTGACGTGCTCGTCGACCCCGCCTTGTCGGTGGGGGAGGTGATCCTGCGTACCGACATCCCCAACCTGAGTGTGCTGGCAGCCGGCAATGACTATGGGCACTCCACGGAGCTGCTCGCCAGCGAAGCCATGGCGCGTTTGTGCGCTGAGCTGGCATCGCGTTATGCCGATCGTGTCGTGATCTTCGATTCGCCACCGCTGTTAATGACCACAGAGGCTGCGGTACTGGCGCGGCACATTGGACAGGTCATATTTCTGGTGGAGGCGCAACGTACGCCCGAGCAGGCGGTCGTCGCCGGTCTCGAGCACCTGCGCGACTGCGAAGTGGTTATGACAATGCTGAACAAGGCGCGCTACGCGCCGGGGACGGATTATGGGTATGGGCACGGTTACCTGGGTGGCTACTAGCACCGGCGGTGGTGGGGGGCGTCGTGCCCCGGCGGCGGGGACCCTGCTGGCATTCCTGATGGGGTGCCCCGCAGTGGTGGGGGCGTATGAGTGGGAGATCAGCCCGCGCGTGCGCGTGGAGGAAACTTACACCGACAACGTCGCCCTCAATCCTCCAGGTCAGGAGGAGGAGGAGCTGGTCACCGAGCTCGCCCCGGGCATCGACATCCACGGGGAGGGCCGGCGCTCCGAATTGGACCTGAGCTACACGTTGCAGACCCTGTTCTACGCGGAGGACAGCGATCGCAATGACGCGTTTCACCGGTTTGATGGTTTTGGTCATGCCGAGCTCGTCGAGCGCCGATTGTTCGTGGATGCCGAGGCGCGTCGACGGCAGGCGGCGACTTCGTTGCTCGGCCCGCTGTCCTCGTCGAATGTCAACGTCACCGACAACCGTACCGACATCACCACCTTGCGGGTGGAACCCTATTTGATCAATCGACTGGATAATGTGGCCCTCTCCCGTCTGTCGCACAGCCACGGGCGTGTGTACTACGGGGATGACCGCGATGACGCCCGAGTCGATGAAACCGCTTGGCGGCTCAGCGATGGACCGGCGTTCGCAAATACGCTTTGGCGCGTTGAGGCTTCGCATCGCGAGGTCGAGGCGTCGGAGAACACCAGCGGCACGTTCCGGCAGTTCCTGGGCACGCTTGGCTACCGGTTGACGCCGGCTTGGACCGTCTCCGGCGCCGTCGGGTATGAGGACAACGACTACAATACCGAGCGCGACGACATCGACGATCCGGTCTGGTACGTGGGGGTTCGCTGGACACCGACGCGGCGGACCAGCGCCGAAGCGCGTTACGGCGAGCGCTACTTCGGAGAGACTGTCTTCCTCGCCCTCGAACACCGCCGGCGGTTCACCGTGTGGTCGCTCGACTATACGGAGGACATCGCCTCCAATGAGCTCGTCTTCCTGCGTCCCACCAACCGTGTACCGGTGTTTGCCGATGACTGTCCGGCGGCCCAACCGGGCTGCGAGCCCATTGATGAGCGCGTGGTCTTTGAGGAGGACGCGGTGAACCAGTTCTTCATCGATGAGCGCCTCCGTGGCCGGGTGATCCTGCAAAGCCCGCGTCAAGCGCTCACGTTCGTGGTCTACCGCGTCAATCGCACCCTCGAGCTCAACCGTTCGGACGAGCGGTATCAGACCGGGGCCAGCGTGGGCTGGGACTGGCGCCTCGGTCCGTTCACCGCGTTCACTGCCGACGCCGACGTCGCCCGCCACGAGTTCGACCTCTCCGGCCGCGAGGACGACCTCTGGCGGGCGAGGGTCGGGCTGCGTCGTGATTTCGGCCGGCACGTCGACGGCTATATACGCTTCGGGCGGCGTGAGCGTTCCTCCACCGAGGCGGCGGCGGAGTATCGGGAGAATACGGTGGTGGTGGGCCTGGTGGGGCGTTTTTGAATGAATCGGTAAGGCCGAGGAGAGGGTGATGTCGATGACGGTGTCCTGTGAAAGTTCCCGAGCCCCGGTGCTCTGCGTGGTCGGTGCCCGTCCCAACTTCATCAAGATGGCACCGTTGCTTGACGCATTCGCCTCGGCCCGCTCGCCGATACCCTTCCGCCTGGTCCATACCGGCCAGCACTATGACGTGGCCATGAACGAGCAGCACTTCCGGGCGCTGGAGCTGCCGCGCCCGGACGTGAGTCTTGAGGTGGGCTCGGCGAGCCACGCGGTGCAGACCGCCGAGATCATGCGGCGGTTCGAGCCGGTGGTGGAGGTGGAGGCGGCTGCCGCAGTGCTGGTGGTCGGGGATGTCAATTCCACCCTTGCCTGCGCGCTGGTGGCCGCCAAGCTTGGGGTCCCGGTAATTCACGTCGAGGCGGGGCTGCGGAGCTTCGACCGCGCCATGCCTGAGGAGATCAACCGCGTGCTCACTGATCAGCTTGCGGACCTGCTGTTCACCACGGAGGAGGGTGCCAGCGCCAACCTCCGGCGCGAAGGCATCGATCCGGGCCGGATCCACTTCGCTGGCAACGTGATGATCGACTCGGTTCACCGCTGTCTGCCGCGGGCCATATCGGCCGCGGACACCCTGAAGGAGGTAGGGCGTAGCACGCCTCGGTGCTATGGCCTGATCACACTGCACCGGCCGGTGAACGTGGACGACCGGGTGGTGCTTTCCCGATTGCTCGAGACGCTCGCTGCCTGCGCAGCGGATCTCCCGATGATCTGGCCGCTGCACCCGCGCACCCGCGCCCGCATCGAGGCCGCCGGGTTGATGCCCCGGCTCTCGGTCTCCGGCCTCCACGTGCTGCCCCCGGTGGACTACCGTCGCATGCTCGGATTGCTCGCCGGGGCGTGCGTGGTGCTAACCGACTCCGGCGGGCTTCAGGAGGAGAGCACCGCGCTCGGCGTTCCCTGCCTGACCCTGCGCGAGGGCACTGAGCGCCCGGTCACGGTGATCGAGGGCACGAATACGCTCGTCGGCACCGACCCGGGGGCGATCTACAGAGGCGTGGCGGAGGTCCGCGCCGGCCGGGGCAAGCGCGGCCGGCTGCCTGCCGGTTGGGATGGCCGCGCCGCCGAGCGGATTGCCGCGGTCCTGGGCCCCTGGCTGGCGCGGCAGCGCCACCGCGAGGTGGCCTGAAGTGACCGTGCACCGTCTGGCGGCTCGTGAACCGGCGGCGGCGGGCGAGGGCGCCCAGCGGGCCGCCGCACGCCCCGCGTCCGTGCCGCGCAATGCCCTCACCGTGGATGTGGAGGACTACTTCCAGGTCGCCGCTCTGGAGCCTGTAATCCATCGCCGGGAGTGGTCACGGCGCAAGTGCCGGGTGGAGGCCAACGTCGATCGCCTGCTCGCACTGCTCGACGACGCTGGACGCCTCGCCACCTTCTTCACCCTGGCCTGGGTGGCGGAGCGCTACCCGGCGCTGGTGCGACGCATCGTCGCCGCCGGCCATGAGCTCGCGAGCCATGGGTGCGACCATCAGCGGGTCTACGAGCAGGGCCGCGGCGCGTTCCGTGCGGATGTTCACCGCGCCCGCGAAACCCTGGAGCAGATCGGTTCGGTTCCCGTGCGCGGCTATCGGGCGCCGAGCTTTTCCGTGGATGCACGGACCCCTTGGGCGGCGGAGTGTTTGTGGGAGTCCGGTTATCGTTATAGCTCGAGCGTCTATCCGGTCCGCCACGATCACTACGGCATGCCCGAGGCGCCGCGGTGGCCCCACGCGCCGACCGCTGATTGTGCGCTGCTTGAGCTGCCAATGGCGACGGCTCGGCTGGTCGGGCACAACCTGCCGGCGGCCGGTGGCGGCTACTTCCGTCTGCTTCCTTATGCGGTGAGCCGCCGGTTGCTGCGTGTGGCCAATCACCAGGGGCTACGCCCCATTTTCTATCTCCATCCCTGGGAGATTGATCCCGGGCAGCCGCGGCTGCCCGGCCTGCCGCTGCGCAGTCGTTTCCGCCATTACGTCAACCTGGACCGTACCGAGGGGCGATTGGTGCGCCTGCTGCGCGATTTCGACTGGGGCCGGGTGGACCGGGTCTATACGGAGGTGCTGCGATGAGCGCGCATTCACCGACCGTCGCCGCCGCGGCCGCTGTGCGCGTGGTACCGTTTGCCGCCGCCGGCGATGCCCTATGGGATGCCTTCGTTCTGGGGCATCCCGAGGGCAGCTTCTTCCACCGTAGTGGCTGGCGTACGGTCATCGAGCGCACCTTCGGTCACCAAACCCACTATCTCACCGCCGTGCGCGATGGCGAGCTGGTCGGCGTACTCCCCCTTGCGCGCGTCTCCAGTTGGCTGTTCGGCGATGCCCTGATTTCCCTGCCCTTTTGTGCCCAATGTGGGCCGCTCGTAGTCGACGATGCCGTAGCCACGGCGCTGGATGACGCGGCTGTGGAGCTCGCCGAAGGGCTCGGGGTGGGACACTTGGAGTACCGCCTGCATTGGCCCCGCCATCAGAAGTGGCCGCGCAAACGCCAGTACGTCGGCTTCCGCGGCCCCATCGCCGAGAGCAGCGAGGCGGCCATGGCGGCAATCCCGCGCAAGCAGCGCGCGATGGTCCGCAAAGGGATGCAGGCCGGCCTCGAACCACGGGTCGACGCCGATGTCACCACCTGTCACCGGGTCTACGCCGAGAGTGTCCATCGCCTGGGGACGCCCGTGTTCCCGCGGCGTTACTTCCGTATGCTTCGCGAGGTCTTCGGCGAGGACTGCGATGTCCTGACGGTGATCCATAGCGGGCAGCCCGTGGCGAGCGTGCTCTCGTTCTACTTCCGCGAAGAGGTGCTGCCCTACTACGGCGGGGGTACCGACTTCGCCCGCGCCGTGGCGGGCAATGACTATCTCTACTGGGCGCTCATGGAGCACGCCCGGGCGCGTGGTTGCCGGGTGTTCGATTTCGGGCGCAGCAAGGTCGATAGCGGCTCCTACCACTTCAAGCGTCACTGGGGCTTCGAGCCCGAGCCGCTCCACTACGAGTGCCGCTTGGTCCGTGCCCGTGAAATCCCGGACAATAGCCCCCTCAACCCGCGCTACCAGTGCTTCATCCGGGTGTGGCGGCGTCTGCCCCGCGGGGTGGTCAACACCCTCGGTCCTCACATCGTGCGCAATCTGGGGTGAGCGATGCGTGACCTGATCGTACTCTGTCATCGCATCCCTTATCCGCCGGACAAGGGTGACAAGATCCGCGCCTTTCACATGGTGCGTGCCCTGGCGGAGCACTACCGAATCCACCTTGCCGCGTTCGTCGACGACCCCGACGATGCCGTCCACGAGGCGCGTCTCGCTGCCCTCTGCGCGGATGTCCTGTTGCTGCCTCTCGTCCGCCCGGTGGTGATCGTGCGCGCCCTTTGGAGTGTGGTAACCGGAACGCCTTTATCCATCGGCTGCTACCGCAGCATCACGCTGCGGCGCTGGCTTGCTGCCAAGCGCTGCGCCGGGATCGGTGCGATCCTCGCGTATTCCTCCGGTATGGCGCCGGCGGCGCTCAGCTGGCCCGGCGGGCCCCGGGTGGCCGACTTTGTGGACGTGGACTCCGCCAAGTGGGCGGCGTACGCGGGTGACGCCCGCGGTCTGCGCCGCTGGATCTACGCCCGCGAGGCCCGGCATCTGGCTGCCTTCGAGCGTCATGCCGCCGCGGCCTTGGACGCCACCGTATTCGTCAGCGCGGCGGAAGCGCGTTGCTTCCTTGCCAATGCCCCGCAGACGCCGCAAGAGCGTGTTCACGCGATTCCCAACGGGGTCGATGTGGAGTTCTTCCACCCCGCCGATTTTGCCGACCCGTATGGCCCGGGCGGTCCCGTGGCGGTGTTTACCGGTGCAATGGACTATCGGCCCAATGTGGAGGCGGTACGCTGGTTCGTGGAAGCGATCCTGCCGCGCCTGCAGGGGGGGCTCCCGGAGGTTCGCTTCGCCATCGTCGGCGCACGCCCCGCCGCGGCGGTGCGCCGCCTCGCCGTGCACCCCGGTGTGATCGTCACCGGGCGCGTGCGCGACGTGCGCCCGTACCTCGTCCATGCGGCGGTGAGCGTGGCGCCGCTTCGCGTTGCCCGTGGCATTCAGAACAAGGTGCTGGAGGCCATGGCGATGGCACGCCCGGTGGTGGCCACACCAGAGGCGCTCGAGGGCATCACCGCCCGTGCGGGCGAGGAGGTGCTCGCCGCCGACACGCCGGACGCCTTTGCTCGCGCGGTGCGCGCCTGTCTCGATGATCCGGCGTGGGCGCGGGCGCTGGGCGCCGCCGCCCGCGCCCGTGTCCGCCGCGATCACAGCTGGCAGCGCGCCGGGGCCGCCTGGCTTGCCCTCTTGGATATGCCGGGGCTCGCCGACTCGTCGGTGTCTGGCGCTGAGCGGGTCGCGTCGTGAGTGCCACGGCGCGCGAATTTCCGGGTGCCGAGGGGGCTGGCGGTGGCGGCGCGCTGTCCCCATTGCAGGCGGCGGCTGTCACGACGGCGCTCTTGGCCCTGGTCAGTGTCCTCTATGCAGAGGTCTTCGCCGAGATGGCGGTCACGTGGTGGCGCTCGGAGACCTATGCTCATGGCTGGCTGGTCGCGCCGATCGCCGCCTGGCTCATGTGGCGCAAACGCGAGGCCGTGCTGGCCGTGCCGCCGGCGCCGAGCCCATGGGCGCTGGCGATGCTCGCCACCATGGGCTTCTCATGGTTGCTGGGGGAGATCGCCGGCGTGACTGTGGTGCGGCAGTATGCCGTGATGGCGATGGTGCCGGGGCTCGTGTGGCTGGTCTTTGGCACGCGGGTGTTGCGGCTGTTGGCGTTCCC
The DNA here is from genome assembly GCF_052060015.1 of Arhodomonas sp. SL1. NCBI lineage: Bacteria > Pseudomonadati > Pseudomonadota > Gammaproteobacteria > Chromatiales > Ectothiorhodospiraceae > Arhodomonas > Arhodomonas sp. SL1. The sequence goes on from NZ_JBPODZ010000007.1 coordinate 29,067, forward strand.
GCTCGCCTTCCTGCTGCTGGCAGTGCCGGTGGGCGAGTTCCTGATCCCACCCATGATGTCGTTCACCGCCGAGTTCACCATCGCGCTACTGCGCCTGACCGGCCTGCCGGTCTACCGCGAGGGCCTGTTCTTCTATCTGCCGAGCGGCAGTTGGGAGGTCGCCGAGGCCTGCAGCGGCATCCGCTATCTGATCGCCTCGTTCACCCTGGGCTGCCTCTATGCATACCTCGCGTACCGCCAGCTGTGGCGGCGACTGTCCTTCGTGGCCGCTTCCCTCGCTCTGCCGGTGCTCGCCAATGGGCTGCGGGCCTATGGGATCGTCCTAATCGGTCATTTCAGCGGCATGCGCTACGCCGTCGGATTCGATCACCTTATTTATGGATGGGTCTTCTTCGGGCTGGTGATGGCGCTGCTCTTCTGGGTCGGACGCCTATGGCGCGAGTCACCCCAGTACTCCGCGGCGTCAACGACGGCGCAGGTGGCGGAAGGCCCGCGGATGGGTTGGGCGACGGTGGTCGGCGCCGGTGCGTTCACCCTCTTGGTCTGGCCGATGTGGGCGCTCGCCCTAGTGGACGGCCCCGTGGTCGCCTCGGTCTCGCGCTGGCAGCCGCCGGTAAGCCTGGCCGGCTGGCAGCGCGAGACCGGGCCGCCGTTGTGGCAACCGGGGGTCACGGGTGCCACGGAGCTATTCGCTCAGGCGATGACGGGACCGCGCCGCCGCGGTGGCGTGGCGGCTGCCGTCTTCGCTGGCCAGTACGAGGGCGCCGAACTCATCGCCTGGGAGAACCGCGTGCGCGGGGGAGGCGACTGGCGCGAGATTGGCCGGGGGACGGTAGACCTGGGTGTCGGCGATCAACGCCTGGAGGCCGTCAAGTTGCGCCTTCGCGGGCGGCAGGAAGATCTCGTCGTGATCTACTGGTACCGGGTGGCCGGCGTGAACACCACGAGCCGCCTCACCGCGAAGGCCCTCGCCGCCTGGCAGCGCCTTTGGGACCGGCCCGACATCGGCGTGCTGTTTGCCGCCTTCGAGGCCGTACCGGCGGATGTATCTGCTCGCGGCGTGGAGCCCCTCGCCTTGGCCTTGAATGCGGCGCTGCCGGATGCGGCGCAGGAGTCGGAATGATCAGGCCCGAAGCCCGCCGGCCGTTGATCGTGCACGTGCTCCACCGTCTCGACGTGGGGGGATTGGAGAATGGTGTGGTGAATCTCATCAACCACCTCCCGGCTGACGCGTATCGCCACGCCATCGTCTGCCTTACCGACTACACGGACTTCCGTCAGCGCCTGCAGGACCCGGCGGTGCGTTGCTGTGCCCTCCACCGCCGAAGCGGCAAGGACTGGCGGCTCTATCCGCGGCTGTGGCGCTGCTTTCGCTCACTGCGCCCGGCGCTGGTGCACACTCGCAACCTGGCGACGCTGGAGGCGCAGCTGCCCGCCTGGCTCGCTGGCGCGCCGGCGCGGGTGCACGGCGAGCACGGTTGGGACATGGCGGACATGGACGGCAGCCGCTATCGCCGCCTGCGCGCCGCCTTCCGTCCCCTGATCCACGACTACGTGGGCCTCTCCCGCCATATCGCCGACTACCTCACCGCCGGGGTCGGGGTGCCCCGGGACCGGGTCACCCAGATCTACAACGGCGTGGATACCGAGCGATTCTACCCCGCGCGCGAGCGTGACTGGGTGCGGGAGCGCTTCGGCGGCGACGATGTCTTCGTGGTGGGCACCGTGGGGCGACTGGAGGCGGTCAAGCACCCGCTGCTGCTCGCCCGAGCGGTGCGCCGGCTGGCGGATACCCACCCGGGACTCGCGTGCCAGGTGCGGCTGGTCTTTGTCGGCGAGGGTAGCGAACGCCCGGCCCTCAAGGCCTACCTCGAGGCCTCCGGCCTCGCCCCAGTGACCTGGCTCGCCGGCAACCGTGATGACGTCCCGGCGTTGCTGCGCGGCTTCGACACCTTCGTGCTGCCATCGCGCGCCGAGGGCGTCTCCAACACCCTGCTCGAGGCCATGGCCTCGGGGCTGCCAGTGGTCGCCACGGCGGTGGGCGGCAACCCTGAGCTGATCCGCGAGGGCGAGACCGGCTGCTGCGTAGCGGAAGGCGACGAGCGCGCCATGGCCGGGGCCATCGCGCGTCTGGTGGCGGACCCGGCGTGTGCCCGCCTCTGGGGGGCAGCGGGCCGGCGCCGAGTGGAGGCCCGTTTCAGCCTGGTGGCGATGGTGGACGCGTATGACGCGCTTTATCGGCGCCTGCTTACACAACACAGCGGTGCCGCGCGGAATGCCCGCGTCGACCGCGTCGCCGGCTAACGGAGGGAAGGGTATGTGCGGCATCGCGGGGATCTTCAATCGGGCCAGTGGGCGACCGGCGGACCCGGGCGTGCTGCGGCGCATGCGCGAGACGCTGTGGCATCGCGGCCCGGACGATGGTGGTGAGCACCTGGATGGCAATCTGGGCATCGCCCACCGGCGCCTTTCGATCATTGACCTGGGTGGTGGGCACCAGCCGCTTTTCAACGGCGACCGCACCGTGGCGGTGGTGTTCAACGGCGAGATCTACAACTATCGCGAGCTCGCCATGGAGCTCGTGGGGGCCGGCCACGTCTTCCACACCCGCTCGGACACCGAGGTGCTCGTCCACGGCTACGAGCACTGGGGGGAGGGCATGCTCGAGCGGCTCCGCGGCATGTTCGCCTTCGCCCTCTGGGACGCCCGGGATCGCAGTCTGCTGCTCGCCCGTGACCGCCTCGGCATCAAGCCGCTCTACTACGCGGTGCTTCCGGGTGGCGACCTGCTGTTCGGCTCCGAGCTCAAGGCCATTACCGTCAATCCGGCCTTTCCGCGGGCGTTGCAGCCCGAGGCCATCGAGGAATACTTCGCCTATGGCTATATCCCCGAGCCGCGCAGTGTCTACCGCCACGCCTTTAAGCTGCCGCCGGGGCACTGCTTGCGGGTGCACGCCGGGGCGCCGGTCGCCGAGTCGCGGCATTACTGGGATCTCACCTTCCAGCCCGACGCCACGCTCACCTTCGAGGATGCCGCTGAGGCCTTGCCTGGGGTGCTGCGGGAGGCGGTGGCTGGGCACCTGGCCTCGGACGTGCCGGTGGGGGCCTTTCTCTCCGGGGGGGTGGACTCGAGTGCCGTGGTCGCGCTGATGGCCGAGCTCGAAGGCACGCCGGTGCACACTGCCTCCATCTCCTTCGGCGAGCGTGAGTTCGACGAGGCCCGCTATGCCCGGTGCGTTGCCGCGCAATATGCCACGCGGCATCACGAGCAGCGGGTCGCGGCCGACGACTTCGGCCTTGTCGAGCCCCTTGCCGGGCTCTACGACGAGCCCTTCGCCGATAGTTCCGCCATGCCCACCTACCGCGTCTGCGAACTCGCGCGGCGGCACGTGAAGGTCGTTCTCTCCGGGGACGGCGGCGACGAGACCTTTGCCGGCTATCGTCGCTACGCTTGGTATTGTCGCGAGGAACGGGTGCGCTCGCAGCTGCCGATCGGACTGCGGCGCCCGTTCTTCGGTCTCCTTGGCCGGCTCTACCCCAAGCTCGACTGGGCCCCGCGGGTGCTGCGTGCCCGCGCCACCTTCGAGGCGCTGGCGCTGGACCCGGTGGAGGGTTATTTCCACAGCGTCTCGCTGGTGGGTGCCCCGCAGGCGCAGGCGCTGTTTACGCCGGCCTTCCGGCGTGAGCTCGGCGGCTACCGCGCCATCGAGGTGCTGCGCCGCCATGCCCGCCATGCCCCGGAGGACCCGCTTTCCCGGGTGCAGTATCTGGATTTCAAGACCTATCTGCCCGGGGACATTCTCACCAAGGTGGATCGCGCGAGCATGGCGCACTCACTGGAGGTGCGCGTGCCGGTGCTCGATCATCGCTTCGTGGAGTGGGCGGCGATGCTCCCGCCGGGGCTCAAGTGGCGCAGGGGCGAGGGCAAGGCGGTGTTCAAGCATGCCATGGCCTCGCGTTTGCCCCACGAACTGCTCTACCGACCCAAGATGGGGTTCGCCGTGCCCCTAGCGACCTGGTTCCGGGACCCATTGCGTGAGCGTGTTCACGCCGCGCTGCTTGGCGATGTCCTCGGTGATACCGGCTGGTTCTCACGGCACTACCTCTCCCATGTCGTCACCGAGCACGACGCCGGCCGGCGGGACTACAGCGCCCTGATCTGGTCACTGCTCATGCTCGAGCAGGTGCTCCGACGCGAGGGTGCGATGGCGCCCGCGTCGCCGGCCGCGGCGGTGGGGGCCTGACCATGCGCATCCTCCACGTGCTCGATCATTCCATTCCCCTGCACAGCGGTTATGCGTTCCGCTCCCGGGCCCTCATCGAGGGCCAGCAGGCCATGGGCTGGAAGACCGTCCACGTAACCAGCCCCAAGCAGGGCGGCACCACGGCGTCAATGGAGACCGTGGGCGGGCTTACCTTCCACCGCACCCTGGCACACGGGACGGTCCACGGCGGGGTACGCGCCCAGTGGCGGGTCGTGCGTGCGCTCGCCGCGCGTCTCGCGGACGTGGTGATCGCTGAGCGGCCGGACATCATTCATGCGCACTCGCCGGCGCTCAACGGCGTGGCGGCTTGGCGAGTGGCACGCCGGTTCCGCTTGCCTTTCGTCTACGAGGTGCGCGCCTTCTGGGAGGATGCCGCGGTGGATCACGGCACCACCAAGCAGGGCAGTGTACGCTACCGGCTCGCCCGCAACCTGGAGACCTGGGTGCTGCGGCACGCCGACGCGGTGACTTGCATCTGCGATGGGCTGCGGGCGGATATTCTCGACCGGGGCGTGCCTGCGGAGCGGGTCACCGTCATCCCCAACGCCGTCGCCCCGGAGCTGTTCGCCGACGTGCCCCGAGATCCGGAGCTCGTATACAGGCTGGGGCTCGAGGGATGCACCGTCGCGGGCTTCATCGGCTCATTCTATGCGTACGAGGGCCTGGACCTAGCGGTGGACGTGGTCGCTGAGCTCGCCGCGCGCTATCCGCGCCTGTGCCTGGTGCTGGTGGGAGGCGGACCGCAGAAGGAGGCGTTGCAGGCCCAGGTGGAGCGTTTGGGCTTGGGCGAGCGGGTGGTGATGCCCGGGCGCGTCGCCCACGACGAGGTGGCCCGCTACTACGGGCTCATGGACGTCATGGTCTATCCCCGGCGCGCCATGCGACTGACGGAGACGGTGACCCCGTTGAAGCCGCTGGAGGCGATGGCCCAAGGCCGGCTGGTGCTCGCCTCGGATGTGGGCGGGCATCGCGAGCTCGTGCGTGACGGCGAGACCGGACGGCTCTTCCCGGCGGGGTCCGCGGCGGCCCTTGCCACGGCGCTGGACGAGCTGCTGGCTGACGCGGCTGCCTGGCCGGGGCTGCGTGAGCGCGGGCGCGCCTTCGCCCGGCGCGAGCGGACTTGGACGGCGAGCGTGGCACGCTATCGCGAGGTTTACACACAGGCGGGCACCGTGCGCGCCGGGGTGTTGACGAGTCATGGCTGAAACCGCAACGCCCCTGGCCCGACGTCCTGCGGCGGCGCCCAGGCCGATGCACGGGCGCATCGTCGTGATCGGTCCGCTGCCGCCACCGGCTGGCGGCATGGCGACCCAGAGCGAGCAGCTGGTACGCCGTTGGCGCGAGGCCGGCGGTGCCGCCGAGTTGTTGCCCGTCAACCCGCCGTACCGGCCCGCGTGGGTGGGGCAGATACGGGGGCTGCGCGCGGTCTTCCGCCTGCCCCCGTACCTGCTCGCCCTGTGGCGGGCAGCCCGAGAGGCGTCGGTCTTTCACATAATGGCGAACTCCGGCTGGTCATGGTTCCTGTTCGCCACCCCCGCGATCCTCATTGGCCGGTTGCGCGGTGTAGGCCTTGTGGTCAACTACCGCGGCGGACGGGCCGAGCGTTTTCTCCTCCGCTGGCGGTGGCTGGTAATCCCGCTGCTACGGCGTGCCCACGCGCTCGTGGTGCCCTCCGAGTTCCTGAAGCGGGTGTTCGAGGCCCGGGGGTTGCACGTACGGGTCGTGCCCAACGGGGTTGACGGCGAGCGTTTCCCGTTTCGTGCGCCTACGCCGGCGACGCCGCTCGCCCCCCACGTGGTGGTGACCCGCCACCTCGAGGCCATCTACGATGTCGCCACTGCCGTGCGCGCGTTTGCGCTGCTGCGGCGGTACTTCCCGCGGGCGCGCCTGTCCATCGCCGGTGACGGCCCCGAACGTGCGGCGCTCCAGGCGTTGGTCGGTGAGCTGAACCTGTCGCGGGCGGTGCGCTTCACTGGCACGCTCGATCGCGATGGCATGGCTGCGTTGCTCACTGAGGCGGACGTGCTGCTGAACACCAGCCGCGTGGACAACATGCCCAACGCCCTGCTGGAGGCGCTCGCCGCCGGCGTGCCGGTGGCGAGCACGTCGGCGGGCGGCATCCCCGACGTGGTGGATCACGAGCGCACGGCATTGTTGTTCCCGCCGGACGATCCGGAGGCGGCCGCGGCCGCGATCCGCCGGCTGCTCGACGAGCGCGCGCTGGCGGTGGCGCTGGCGACGGCCGGGCGGGGGCTCGCTGACACCTACGGGGTAGCGGCGGTGCATAGGCAGTGGGCAGGGGTCTATACAGAGGTGGGCCGGTGATGGGAGAGTGCGGCCGCGATCTCTGGCGCTGGGGCGTGAGTGGTGCCGTGTTCCCGCTGCACGAGCGGCTCAAGGGACATGACACCGTGCGACGGCGGCGCCTGTTGGAGCGTACCCAGTGGTACTCGGCCGAGGCGGTCACGGCGATCGCCGGCGAGCGTCTGCGCAAGTTCCTCACCCGCGTCGAGGCGCGGGTACCGTTCTACCGGGAGCGTTTCCGCGTGCTCGGCGTGGATCCGCGGCGGATGCGCGAGGTTGCCGATCTCGCGGCCTTGCCGCTCACCGACAAGGCGAGCATGCGGGCCGCCGGCGAGCAATTGCGCGCCGATGGGGCGCCCCGGTTGCGGGCCTTCCATACCGGCGGTTCCACCGGCGAGCCGTTCGCCTTCTTTCTCGGGCGCGAGCGCCTCTCCCACGACGTCGCCGCCAAGTGGCGGGCGACGCGCTGGTGGGGCGTGGACATCGGCGACCCCGAGATCGTGCTGTGGGGCTCGCCCATCGAGCTCGGCGCCCAGGACCGGTTCAAGGGCTGGCGCGACCGGCTGCTGCGATCGCGACTGTTGCCGGCCTTCGCCATGTCGCCGCAGAATATGGGCCAGTTCTGCGAGGCAATCCGCCGGGCGCGGCCACGCATGCTTTTTGGTTACCCGTCGTCCCTCGCGTTGCTCGCCCGGCACGCCGCGGAGAGGGGTATCTCTCTCGATGGTCTGGGGATACGCGTCGCCTTTGTCACCGGCGAACGCCTGTATCCGGAACAGTCGGAGGCCATCGCGCGGACCTTCGCCTGTCCTGTGGCGAACGGCTATGGTTCCCGTGACGCCGGTTTCATCGCCCACGCCTGCCCTGAGGGCGGCCTGCACATCAGCGCCGAGGACGTGATCGTCGAGATCGTCGACGAGACCGGCCGACCGGTGCCTGCCGGCGTCACTGGCGAACTGGTGGTGACCCACACGGCCACGGCCGACTTTCCGTTCATCCGCTATCGCACCGGCGACATGGCGGCCATCGACCCGGCGCCCTGCGGCTGCGGGCGCGGTCTGCCGTGCCTGAAGAGGGTGGAGGGCCGCGCCACGGACTTCGTCGTCGCCAGCGACGGCACGGTGATGCACGGCCTCGCGCTGATCTATGTGCTGCGCGAGGAGCCAGCGGTGGCGCGCTTCAAGATCGTCCAGGAGAGCCGGACCCACACACGCTTGCTGTTGGTACCGGCGTGCGAGCTCACGGTCCCGGTGTGTGAGCGGATCCGTGCGGGACTGCGCGCCCGCCTGGGGGAGGATGTGACCGTTGAGCTCGAGGAAGTGGCGGAGATACCGCCGGAGCGCTCGGGCAAGTACCGATATGTGGTCAGCCATGTGGGCGAGGCGGCATGAGGGCGGCGGCGATGGGTCGGGAGGGCAGACTTTCCATTCTCATCTATCACCGGGTGCTCGCGCGGCCCGACCCGCTGCAGCCGGCGCTGCCGGATGCGTTGACCTTCGAGCGCCACATGCGTTGGCTGTGCCGGTGCTGTCGCGTGCTTCCGCTCGCAGAGGCGGTGGCGTGTCTCCATGACGGCACGCTGCCGGCGCGGGCCGTATCCATCACCTTCGATGACGGCTATGCGGACAATGCGGAGGTGGCGCTGCCCATACTGCTGCGCCTGAGGCTACCGGCGACGTTCTTCATCGCCACGGGGTACCTGGATGGCGGACGCATGTGGAACGACACTATCATCGAGACTATCCGGCGTTGGCCCTATGCCCGGCTCGTCGTGCCCGGCCGCGACGGGCCGGCCATCGCCACGGCGGATGAGGGACAGCGTCGGGCGGCGATCCCGCAAGTCCTCGGCGCGCTGAAGTACGTCGAGCCCGCCGCGCGGATCGAGGCGGCCCACGCCCTCGCCGGCGGTCTGGACGAGCTCACGGCGCTGCCGCGGCCGATGATGACGCGTGCCCAGGTTCGTGCCCTCACCGAGGCCGGTATGACAGTCGGCGCCCATACCCACACGCATCCCATTCTCACGCGGCTCCCCATCAAGGAGGCCGAGGGCGAGATCGCGCAGAGCCGTGAGACGCTAGAGGCGATCACCGGTGCGGGCGTGACCCTTTTCGCCTATCCCAACGGGGTGCCCGGGCGGGACTATAGTGTCGAGCACGTGGCGCTGCTGCGGCGCCTGGGTTTCCGCGCCGCCGTGACCACGTCCACCGGGGTCGCCCGCCCGGGCAACGACCCGCTGCAACTGCCGCGGTTTACCCCCTGGGACCGGCCGACCTGGCGGTTTCTCGTCCGCTTCGCTCATGCCCGCCTGCGGGCCGGGCCCGGGCAGGTGGCGGCGGATGCCGCGGAGGTAGTAGCGTGAGCGCGCCCGTGCACGTATTCCTGACCGTGGACGTAGAGATCTGGCCCCCGGCATGGAATGCCTCCCGGGACGAGGTCACGGACGCATTTCGACGTTACATCCACGGTGTGGGTGCACCCCGGGACTACGGGCTTGGCTACCAGCTGCGCGCGCTTGCCGACCACGGGCTTAAGGGCGTGTTCTTCGTGGAGCCCCTGTTCGCCTCGGTGCTCGGGCGCACTGCGCTGGAGGAGGTGGTGGGGATCATCCGCGAGGCGGGGCAGGATCTCCAGCTCCATCTCCACCCGGAATGGCTGGGACGCGCCGGTCTGTCGGAGCTGCCTGGCCCCTATCGCCTTGCATTGAGGGAGCTCGACGTCGACGGCCAGCGCTGGCTCCTCGGCCTTGGTCGCGATTGGCTGGAGCGGGCGGGTGCGTCGCCGATTCGCGCGTTGCGGGCCGGCTCGTTCGGCGGTGACGCCAATACCCTTCGTGCGCTGGCCTATCATGGTCTGGGGCTCGATGCGAGCCACAGTGCCGCGGGTCCGTGGGGACCGCTTGCCCCCAGCATCGCCGAGGACGTGCACCAGACGGCACACGGCCCGGTGGAACTGCCGCTGACCACCTACTCGGATTTCCTCGGTCGTCGCCGTCCGCTGCAGCTCGGCAGCAGCGGGTTCTCGGAGATGTGCTCGGTGTTGCACCGCTGTGCCGAGAGCGGGCGCCGTAGCGCGGTGATGCTGAGTCACAGCGCGGAGCTGCTGGATGCCCGCCGTCAGCGCCCGTCCGGCGCCGTGGTCAGACGTCTGCATCGCCTATGCGCCTTTCTCGACCGTCACCGGGAGGCGTTTCCCACTGGCTGGACCGGTGACGCGCTGCGTCTGGCCGGCGAGGGGCAGGGGGTTGCAGTGACACCGGTGAAGGCGCCCTTCGTCGCCGCGCTACGTCGCTACGCGGGGCAGTTCGCCCGGCGTTGACAGGGGGGTCGTGATGGCTGTTCAGGAGATTGGATTCCCGCTGCGCCTTGGCGAGTGGACCCTGGCGTGCCCTACGCGCCGGCTCGCTGTCCAGCGCATGGGGGTGCTCGATCGTGGCGGGGGTTCGGACCTCGAGTTCCGCGAGCCGCCACCGGGCAGTCCTGGCGCGTTCGTGGTGTGCCCCGTGCGGGCACCGCGGGGGCGTTTCGGGTGGTCTCATGGCCGGCTGCGTTGGGTCATTCGGCGCGGGCCGCGGTATTTCATCCGACTCGAGGGAAGCTATGAGGATTACCTGGCGCGATTTTCTGGCAAGACCCGATCGGGTCTGCGGCGCAAGGCGCGCAAGCTCGCCAGGGCCGTTGATGGGGCGGTCGATGTCCGCGCATATGGCCGCGGCGACTTTTCGTCGTTCCACGAGGCCGCGGCCGCCATCTCGCGGCGCAGCTATCAGTGCATCATGTTCGACGCGGGCCTGCCCGAGGACGCCGGCTCCATCCGCGCCCTGGAGGCGGCGATGAATCGCGGTGAGGCGCAGGGGTTCGTGCTCTTCGCCGCCGGCGAGCCGCTCGCCTATCTCTATTGCCCGTGTGCCGACGGCGTTTACGAGTACCAGTACGTAGGCTACCGCCCGGAGCATGCAGGTCTCTCGCCGGGCACCGTGCTGCTGCTCGCCGTGCTCGAGCGGCTCTTCGCCGACCCGCGGGCGCTCGCCTTCGACTTCACCGAGGGCGCCGGCGAGGCGAGTCACAAGGCGTTCTACGCCACCGACAGCGTGACCTTTGAGACCGTGGCCTACCTGCGCCCGACACCCGGGAACCTGACCCTGATCGCGGCCCGGGAGTCCGTCGATGGCGTCTCCGCGGTGGCGGGCAGTGTGCTCAAGCGCTTGGGGGCGAAGGAGGCGCTGCGCGCCTGGATGCGGCGCCGCAAGGGCGTTGCCGCGAGGGCATGACCGGCTCATGGGTGTGATCGCGCGATTGTCGGAGCTACGGCGGACTCGCGGGCTCGGCGGGACGCTGCGCTTTCTTGCTGCCCGCCTCTGCCGTTGCCGGGTGCACGCCGTGTTCCTGGCCGAACGCGGAGTGGCTTCCGGCGCTGGGGAACCCCCGGCGGGCGTGGAGGCACTGGTCCTCGACGGCCCGGCGGCGCTTGCCCGGCTGAAGGGGATCATCGGGCTCGACGACACGGAGTTGGCACAGTACCTCGCCGATATCCGCAGGGGCGAGACCGTAGGGGTCGTGATGGTGGAGAGGCGGGAGGTGGTGCACTGGGCGTTCCTGATGCGTCGCTCGCGCACGCTCTGCCTGCTCGGGGCCCCCCCCGGGGCCATGCTGCTTGGCAACGCCTTCACCCCTGCCGTGCATCGGGGGCGGGGGCTGCAGAAGGCCTCGGTGCGGGTGCGTATGACGCTTGCCTGGCACTGCGGGGCGAGCTGCGTGGTCGCCGAAACCGCACCGGACAACGCGGCCTCGCAGCGCGCCCTCGAAGTGGCGGGAATGGCCCCCATGGGTGAAATACGACTGTTGGTGCTCGCGAACCGCCTGGTGTTCCGGCGCGTGAGCGGACGCTGGCGCGCGCGTGGGGTGGGCTGGTGCGACGGGGATGGGTGAGGAGGACCGGGATGGGCGGTTGGCGTAGTCGGGCACTCCAGGTACCGGGTATCGCGGTCCGGCTGATCGCGGCCTCCCGGCGTTACCGTACGCCGTTGCCGGTGGTGGCCCGGCGGTTCCTGTGGCTCTACCGCGAGGGGCGTTTCTCGCCTACGGAGATCTTCCTCCTGGGCTTGCTCGACGGCGCCCTGGGGCCGGCGGACCTGCGTCGGCACGTGAGCAAGGAGCGTCTGCTTGCGGTGCAGCAACGCCTCAACCCGCCGGATGCGGCGGCGCTGACGGAGGACAAGCTGCGCTTCTCCGAGCGGTGTGCGGCGCACGGCCTGGCCACGCCGCCGATCCTCGCGGTCGTGGGTGTTGCCGACGATGTATCACTGCCGGGGACCACGAACCGTCTGGCGGACGGACGATCCTTGTGTGCCTACCTGGTGCGGGAGTGCCCTTCGTCGAAGACAATCCTCAAACCGGTCGGAGGGGTCCATGGCCGCGGCATTTGGAGGCTGTATCGGATCGACGGCGGCCTGCGCGACGGCGCGGGGCGCCGGGTCGATGGCCCCCTGCTCGCGGGACATATGCACGGCAGCGGGTACGATGCCTGGCTGGTGCAAGAACTCTTGGAACCGCACCCGCAGCTTACGGCGTACTCGGGAAGCCGGCAGTTGCAGACGCTACGTTTGGTCACGGTGCGCGACGTCACACGTGTGCGGATGGTCGCGGCATGGTTGCGGCTCGTTGGCGGCGATGCGCCGTTCGACAACTTCAACTTCGGACAATCCGGTAACCTGCTCGTTGTCCTCGAGGTGGCGAGCGGTCAGGCCGAGCGCATGATCATGCGCGATCCCGATGGGTCTGCCCTGATTGAACGGGCGGCCCATCCAAAGACCGGACGGTCCGTGGCGTCATTGCAGGTGCCGTTCTGGAGCCGTGCGGCGACGCTGGCCACGGAGGCGGCCCAGGCCTTCGCGCCGTTGGTCACCATTGGCTGGGACGTTGCGATCACCCCCCAAGGGCCGGTATTGATAGAGGGGAACGTGACCTGGGACCCGTTACCCGGGCAGCGGGACATGGGGGCACTCTGTCGTGAGCTGGAAACCCGTACGTCCCCCTCGCGGAAGCATTCTGACCCGGCTAGACCAGTGGGCGGATGAGCGCGCGCCAGGCGGTGGCCTCGATGGGAGCTCGCATGGGGCCCGGCGGCGAGATAATCCAATCGGAGTTGGCCTCGAGGAGCAGGGGCCCGTCGTTGGCGATCGCGATATCCCATGCGAGCACGCGCAGATCGGGAAGGGAAAGGGCTGCGGCGCGCGCGAGTTCGCACGCTTCGCGCCAATGGGGGATGGTGAGGCCGGGGAGCGATGCGCCGGTGGTGGGATGGTGGGTCATGTGCTGCATGCCGATCTCGCCGGGTGTCTTCGAGAACACCGTCTTGACGCGGCCACTCGCGAGATCGACGTCCGCCACCAAGTTGCCGGTGGCGCCCCACGCGAAGTTGTCCACCAGGTTGTCGCCGACGATGAACTTGAACCGCGAGAAGATGATGTGGGGATCGTCGGAGGCGTCGATAAACGTCACCAGTCGTGCGCCCTGCAGTGCCTTGCTGCCGGTCGCGCGGGCGATCTCGGAGTGGGCACGCTCGCGGGCCTGCACCAGCCAGCGGGCGTTGCCGGCGTTCGAGAGGAGACGGTCGTAGAGCGTTTGCGAAGACAACGGGGCGCCATCCGCCGCAGTGCCCTCGAGGATCCACGAACCCTCGCCGCGGATGCCGTCGACGCGCTTGCAGAAGAGATCCCTTGGGCGCGTGTCGGCGAGACGCGCGAGCCAGTCCCGGCGCTGCGCTTCGGCTTCCCCTGGCGGCGGTGCCTCGAACACACCCATGGTCCGGGGGACGGGTAGCCCATGAGCTCGGCAATGCGCGTGGAAACGGTCCTTGTCGTGGGCGATTTCCCGTACGGCGGGGTTGTTAAGGCGGTGCTCGATGCGCACACGCGCCTCGCGGCTCACATAGAGCTCGAGATCGGAATCCGCTATGGCTGGATCGAGCAAGCCATAGAACATCATGTCTTCGACGGAGAACAACATGTCGTGCGCCCGGCGTGCGCGGGCGAGCGTCCACACCAGCGAGGTACCGTAATGGCTGGCGGCCCCGCGAATGCGCCGGAGGTCGCGCCAGAGCTTGTACGCACGGCCGATGGCCCGTGGCCTGCCTGGCGCCGTGAGGGCCAATGCGGTGAGGGCTGAGACACGGGGGGTCACACTGAACATCGGTGGCGGGCCTCTCGTGGCACAGGAGGCGTGGAGGTTGCCTGTAATCATACAACCAAAGCCGTCGTTGTACCCGGGGCTGCGAGGAAAGGGGATACTGGGCCATGTGTCCATGGGGTGGGTAGAGACGAGCCGGTGAGCCACCGGCAATGGGGGTAGCGTGGCGGTCGCATCTCTTCGGGGGCGGGTGCTCCACAGCATGGGCTGGGTGGCGGGAAGCCGGCTGCTTGGCCAGGGGTTCACGTGGGCGGTAACGCTGGTGGTCATCCGCCTGCTGGAGCCCGCGGACTACGGGTTGATGGCCCTCGCCACCGTGTTCGTCGGGCTTATGACGCTGTTCTCCGAGCTCGGCCTCGGTCCGGCAGTGATCCAGGCTCGCGATCTCCAGCGCGATCAGCTGCGCGACGTCTTCGGGGCGTCAATTCTCTTCAACGCCGTGGTGGTGGCGGTACTGGTGGCCCTCGCGCCTGCCCTCGCCGCGTTCTTCGACGAGCCGCGGCTGACCGACGTGGTGCGCGTGCTGGCGCTGCAGTTTCTCATCGCCGCGGTGACCACGTTGCCCGCGGCAATATTGCAGCGGGAGATGCGTTTTCGTGGCTGGGCAGTGGGCAATCTTGCCGCCCAGGTCGGCGGCAGCCTGCTCACGCTGTTGCTCGCCTGGCAGGGCTTCGGCGTGTGGGCACTGGTCTGGGGCAATCTGGCCACCTTTGGCGTCCGGGCCGTGGTGGTCAACATTCTCGCCCGCTGCCTGCTTCTGCCGCGCCTTCGCCTGCGGCGCATCCTTGGCATGCTGCGCTTTGGCGGGTTCGTTACCCTGAGCCGCTTTCTCTGGTTTGTCTACGAGCAGGCGGATTTCTTCATCGTGGGCAAGCTCCTGGGCAAGGAGGCGCTCGGCCTCTACTCGGTCGCCTACCAGCTCGCGAGCATGCCCATGCAGCGCACGGCCGGGATTCTCACCCGCGTCGCGCTACCCGCGTTCTCCACGATCCAGGCCGACGCGGAGACCGGTGGTCGCCAGTACCTCAAGGCGGTGCGGCTGGTGAGCCTGTTTCTGGTGCCCGTGCTCTGGGGCATGGCAAGCGTGGCGCCGGATGCCATCCCACTGGTGCTCGGCGAGCAATGGGCGTCCGCCCAGCTGCCTCTTCAGCTTATCTGTTTGGTGATCCCCCTGCGCATGACCAGTACCTTGCTCACGCCGGCCCTGCAGGGCTACGGACGGGTGGATCTCGGTTTCGTCATGACCATGCGCTTTACCGTGGTCATGATCGCAGCGTTCCTGGTGGGGAGCCAATGGGGGATCGTCGGTGTTGCCCTGGCCTGGGTACTGGCCTGGCCGGTGGTGTACCTGGTGAACCTTGGGCGGACCCTGCCGGTGATCGGCTTGCAGCGCCGGCATTTGGTGCGGGCCCTGGGGCCCTCATGGGGGGCGGGTGCGTGCATGGCCGTCGCGGTGATCGGTGTGGACCGCATCCTGGGGGCCACTCTCGCCGGCCCGATGGGGCTGGTCACGCTGATCGGCGTGGGTGTAGTGGCGTACACCGGCGCGTCGCTCGCGCTCAACCGCCCGGGGTTGCTGGAGGCCTGCGATCTGCTGTGGCGGCGGGCCTGAGTCAGTCCGGCATCAGCGACTCGATCACGCGCACCCGCTCGTCCCAGCTGTTCGCGCGGGCGACATCGCGGCGTCGCGCCGCGCGGGCGGCGTCGCCGTCGCCGATGCCGGCCTCGATGGCGGCGAGCCACTCGGCGTCCGTGTGTGCGATATCTACCACGGCCGCGAACTCGCGGACACTGTCCAGGTCAGTGCTCACCACGGGTCGGCCGGTGGCGAGGTACTCGTGGAGTTTCAGCGGGTACCCCCACTGCACCCAGAGGTCGTCGCGGTGCGTGTAGCACATGAGGTTGACGTCCATGCCCGCGACGTAGGCCGGCAGCTCGTCCGGGCGCTTCTCGCCCAGGAACCGGATATTGGCCGCCGTCAGGCAATGCCAGTATCCGGGCTCGCTGCGCGCGTCGAGGTTGGCCACCGGGCCCACGAGCACGAACTGCCACTGGGGGCGTGCGGCGGCGAGGCGGACGATCAGGTCGAAATCTACTTTCCGGTTGAGCCGGCCGATATAGCCCACGCGTGGACCGGGAATCGACGCGAGATCGCTCGGCTCGGCCTCGGCGGTCTCGTTGAACAACTGGAAATCGACGCCATTGGGCAGCCAATGCACCTTTCGATGAACGAGCTTCTCCAAAGTCTCCGCGAGCAACCGTGACACGGCGGTCACGACGTCAGCCCGTGCCAGCAGTTCCCGGTCCAATGCCTCGAGACGCGGATTCCATCCCGGTGTCTTCCGGAAGTGGTCATAGACATGGTAGTGAACGTGGCGCGGCCTCGCGCCTCGCAGGTAGGGCCAGTGGACCGGGTGGAAGATGAGCCCGAAGAGCTTATGGTCGCCGGTGCCGAGAATTCGCTGATAGCGACGGCCACCGATTCGAGCGGTGGTCTGGCTGAGTGCGGGCCAGCGCCCGGGGTCGATCAGCCAGCGCGGCGGGTACTCGCAGCGGGCGGGACCGCAATCCGCCACGCGCCCGGCCAGCCCGGCGGCACGCCAGGAGGCGCTGCGCACCTGCCAGCTTCGCCAGGGTCCGGCGCTTACCAGCAGGCGGTGGCGCTGGGCCAGGCGGCTGATGAGCTGCTCTCGATTCATCCATGGACCGTCCCAGTCCACGTCTGCGAGCACCAAGATACGGTGTTCGCCCTCCCGTTGCCCCCGCCGCGGGATCGACGCCGACGCCCTCATGGGGACCGACTCCCTTCGAGGTCTTCCAGGCGCTCCCGCGCCCGGGCCAGCCCAGGGTCACGTTCCAGGGCGTGGCGGTAGGCCGTGCGGGCCGTGTCTAGTTCGCCGAGGCGTTCGTGGTAGAGGCCGCACAGTAACCAGGTCTCGGCGTACTGGGGAAATAAGGCCACGGCCCGCTCGAAGTAGGTAACGGCATCCCGCGCGTGGCCCGGCCAGGCGAGTGCGATACGCGCCGCCAGCGCCAGGGCAATCGGGTCGTTGGGAAACCGCCCGAGGATGAAGCGGGCATCCTGCATGGCGTAGCGGTAGGCGCCGCGCTCGAGTTTCCGCTCGGCGGGGGTGAGGTGGTAGCCGCGGGCATTCTCCAGCAGGCCCGGTGGCGCGTCGCCCGCGTAGTAATCGTGGGGGCCGTCCGCGGCTACACGTGCCGACGCCAACAGTGCCACGAGTAGCAGCCAGAGACCGGACCGGCGGTGGGAACGTGGCAGCCACTGCATCGCCTCGTGTCCTCACGGTGTGGAGACAAGCGCAATTCTAGCCCAAGCCCGCCGGAGTAGCCGCTATTGCGTGCGCTCGATGGACAGCAGCCAGAACCGGTTGTTCTCCACCCCACTGTAGTTGTTGCCCCCGATGAACACCTGCTCGCTGGTGGCGGCGTAGGCCAGATGGCGGCTGCGCAGCAGTGCGGGGGGCAGCTGGCCGGTGATGTCGACCACCGTGCCGGTGTCGAAGCGGTAGAGCAGCAGCTTCGCGGGCGTGGTGTCGAAAGCGAGGATCAGCAGTGCGTCCAGGTGCTCCAGGTAGACCAGATGCGAGAATTCGGTGCGCGCGCGAAACGGCAGGGTGATCACGTCGCCCGAGTCGTGGGTATCGATATCCCAGTACATGAGCGTGTTGGTCACGTGATCCGGAGCGAAGTCCGAGGGGGAGCGAATGGTATAGATCCGCCGGCCCGCCTTGGCCATGTACTGCCCGGCGTAGAAGCCCTCGAGGATCTCGGTGGTACGGCTCCATCGGGCCGTGTCGGGGTTCCAGATAAGCACCTGCCCGTTGGCGTAGCCGGCGGGCATGTAGACGCGGTCGGTGACCTCGTCGTAGACGGCATACTTCGCCTTCTTGCGCCCCGATCGGACTTCGTTCACGTCGTTTTGACCGGTGGGCACGGACCATTGGCGGCTCTCCGGGTCGAAGGCCATGACGCGGTTTTCCGTGCCGCGACAGTTGTTATTGCCATACTGCAGGCCCGGCAATGCCCAGAACTGCTCGCGCCGGGAATCCCAGACCCAGCCGATCTGGTCGGGGCCGTAGAAGTTGGTCGCGCCGGCGGGGGCGCAGTAGGGATACTCCTCACGCCAGGTGCCGTCTCTCGGGTCCAACGAATACATCTCCTGGCGGGCGGAGGCGCCATGGCCCGGGCCGCCGTAGTCACCGCCGAGCCAGTAGAGCCGCCCGTTCATCGGGTTCTCGGCGATGCGTCCGTGCTTGCACTCGTTGGAGCATGGTCCATTGCCGCGCGCGGGGAACTGGTAGCCCGCGCCGGCGATGCGGTAGCCGGCCACGACTTGGTCGATATCGCCCGCCGGCTCGGAGGGGGTGGACGGGCCCGGATCGGACGTGCCCGCGGAATCGCCGTTATCGTCGTCCTTGCCGTTGTCGTTACCCTCGTCGACGGTGCCCGAAGTGCCGCGGTCCGAGCGCACCTGCAGGATCCGTGGTGGGGCGGGGGGGGCGACGGCCTGATTGTTCCCCGGCGAAACCGGTTCGCCCTCGTCGAGGATCACCTCACTGGGGCCACGATGCTCGCCCGGGCACTCGTCGCTGTCGTTGAGGCTTAGGCAGTAGACTTCGGCGTGGCTGCCCCAACCGCCGTTGTCCCACTCACCGCCGCGGTAGATGTGGCCCACGCCGGGAATGTACGCCCCCACGGCACGGTCACCCACGGGCATGCCGGCCTCCCGGGAAATGTCTCGCCAGCGGTTACCCTCGAGCTCGTAGACGAGTACCCGGTTACTCTGGAGCCCTTGGAACACCACCGCCGCGTTCGCCGTGCTGTCATAGGTGACCGTGGCCGCGTCGTTGATTGGGACCGGGGCGTCGGCCAGGCGCTCCCAGCGAACGGTGGGGACGTGCAGACGCCAGGTTTCCGCCAGCTTGGGCCCCCGGTACTTCTTCGTGCCCCCGAAGAGATAGAAGTACTCGCCGGCGCAGATACCGAGCCGCCGCGCATAGTTGCGCGGCCCCGGTGGCTGGCCCGTGTGGCGGCGCACCACATAGGGCTGTGCGCCGCCGTCCTGGGGCTCGATGAGATAGAGGTGACCATCATTCTTGCCGCCGTAGGCGACCAGCGTTTCCCGGGCGGGGCAGGTGGCGGTGGCGAGGTTCCACTCCTTGATCAGGTACTTAGCGCCCTCGTTCGCGTAGTCGGCCGGGAGGAAGCCCTCGCGTTCGGTGCGGGCTACGAGATGGATCCAAGCCTTGTGGGAGAAGTCCCAGATGCCGTGGTTGCCGGCGGTGGTGAACGGCGAGGTGAGCCAGAGCTGGCCCGATTCGCCCTCCCAGGGTACGTAGAAGCCCATGTAGTTGTTGCGACCCGACGCATAGGGAAAGAACGGGTCGCGGTCGGTGTTCGTCCACACGGGGCTGGATGGGTCGCCCCAGGCGAACCATTGGTCGCGGCTCAGGGCGTCGTGGTTGGCCTGCTGCCAGACCAGCCAGCGGTCCGCCGCGGGGTCATAGGCGCGCATCGCATTGTTGCTGTCCGGCACGTGATTGTGTCCCATCAGCGGCATGAACAACGTCCCGTCGCCGTCGGGGTCAGCCACGGCATAGCCCGACGCCCAGCCCATGGCATAGCCCTCCGGGTCCTTGGTAATGGGGCCCGTCGAGTAAGCGGCCTCGGCGAGGGGGATGCCGGCTGCGATAAGTACGGCGGCGGCGAGGATACGGCGCATTCCGGGAGGCCTCCTACCTGAGCACATGCGCGTGCGGGCATGCGCTTATAATTGGGCCACGACTGCTCGGCAACGATGGCGGACGCAGCGGCTAAGCTTGCCCGCATTCACCCCGGGATTCGAGCCCTGGCCGACGACGGGGCATATTCTGCGGATTGAAGGCGCCGCTTGGCTGAGGCGCATCCGCGGACACGGTTGCTGAGTTGGTCACACTATGCGTGGAATACGCCGGTGAATCCGGTATTAGGGGGAGGGGGCGATGGTACGGGCGGCAGAGATCCACTCCGGTGCCGGGGATGTGTTCATGTCGCGCCATTGGCATGTGGCCTGGCGTGAGGCATTCGCGGGGGGTGAGCACTGGTGTGAGACGCCCGAGGGCGTTGCCGTCATGATCGGCCGGCTCCGCCTCGGGCCCTTCCGAATCCAGCGCGCCCGACTGCCATGCAATGCTCACACGCCCTGGGTGAGCCTGCCCCACGTGGCAGTGGCGCGGGGGCTTCGAGCGTGGTTCGACGGCAGCCACTGTGATCTGCTGGTGTTGCCGCTGTTGCGGCGCACCGCGGCGCTCTACTCGGTCTTCCCGCCGGACTGGCTCACCCGCTGGCAGCCGGGCGAGCGTGCCCCGTTCGTTGATTGCCGCGGACGCTGGGAGGACTACTGGTCCAACCGAGGGCGCAAGACCCGCTCGGAGTGGGCCCGTGCGGAGCGACGCCTGGACGCCGAGGGCTTTGCGCTGGAGTGCCACGATGGCGTCCGGGATCTTGACGACGTGCTGGCGGAGGTCTTCGCCATCGAGGGCGATGGCTGGAAGGGTGAGGGGGGATCGGCTATCGCCCAGAGCAAGGCTCTCGTGGACTTTTATCGGCGTGTATGCCACGCGTGGGCGGCGCAGGGGCGGCTGCGTGTGTATTTTCTCGCTCGAGCTGGCGAGCGCGTCGCCTGTCAGCTGTGCGTGGTCAGCGAGGGGCGGCTGGTGTCGTTGAAGATCGGCTTCCGCCATGCCTATGCCCGCTTCGCCCCGGGGCAGGTCCTGCAACTGAAGATCCTGCGTGCCAGCTTTCCCGACCCGGAGGTCTCACGCTTCGACATGCTGGGGCCGGAGACAGTGCATAAGCGCAAATGGGCAACAGATGCCGAGCAGCTTTGGAACGTACGGGTCTATCGGCTGACCCCGGGCGGCCTCCTGTCGGCCTGGCGCTGGTCGCTGGTGCCGGCGCTGCGAGCGTGGCTGAGAGGTGCCGGCGCGGCATCGGCCGATGGGTGAGCGCTCCCGCGGACTCGCTCCGTGAGGGTGGCTTCGCTCCGCAACAGCGCCATGACCGGTTCCGCTGCCGCTAGCGCCAAGCGGCGGCGCAGGCGCACCGGGTCACGCCCCTGGCCGGCGATGTCCACCGTTCTCTGGGCGATCACCTCGCCGGTATCGACCCCGGTGTCGACCCGGTGCACACTCACGCCCGTGCGACGCTCGCCGGCGGCGAGTGCCGCTCCGATGGGGTCCGGGCCGCGGAAAGCGGGCAGCAGGGAGCAGTGCACGTTGTAAACGCCGTCGCGCGGCGCGGCGATCAGGGGCTCGCGGAGGATATGGTGAAAGGTGATCATCACCACGAGGTCCGGGTCCTGCGCGGTCACAAAGCGTAGCGTCCCGGGGGCGGCGGCGTCGCGGGTCTCGAGCACCGGGAGCCTGCGGTCGTCGCTGAAGTCCTCGATGCGTCGCCAGGGGAGGACGTTGCCCAGACCCGTGAGCCTCGCGACGGCGCGCAGGCGTCGCCGCGCCGTGAAGAGCGCGCGCCGGCGGCGATAGGCGAGGGCATGGCGCAGTGCGGGCCCGGTGTAACACCGCGATGGTCGCGGCCGTGCGGCGCCGGCTTTCGCCGCGGGGCGTGAGAGCACGACGGCAACGATCGCGTCCAGGCACGCGGGGTTCTGTTTGCGGATCGCTTGGAGCACTTCCGCACCGAGCGGCGCACCGGCGCAGCTGAAGAGCACCACCCGTGGGCGACGATCGTTCACGATGCCTGTGACCTCGGTGGCGCGGCGACGCACTCCTCCAGCAGCTCGGCGAGCGTTGCCGACAGACGCTCGCGGCTGTAGCGGGCCACCCTCGCGGGCGCAGCGTCCGGTGTCCCCGGGGTCCGGCGCTCGGCGTAGGCCGCGCGCAGCGCGGCGGCGATCCCCTCGACGTCCGTCGGGGCCACCGGCCGCCCCGCGCCGGTCTCCTGCAGCAGTTCCGCCACGGCGCCCCCAGAAACCAGGGCGAGCAACGGCCGACCGAGGCGGAGGTATTCGTACACCTTGGCCGGCACCTGCAGGTGCGACCAGCGGCGCGCGGCCCGAGTCGCGGTGCTTTCCCCCAGAGGCTCGCCGAGCACCACAAGCAGATCCGCGCCGGCCATTCGGGCCACGGCCTGGCCGTAAGGCACGCGCTGGACGGTGACCTCGCAGAGCCCGGTGAGCCCGCGCTCGGCGATGGCCTCCCGGAAGGCCCGCGTTTCACCGTAGGCGCCGGCGCCGAGGAAGGTCAGACGCACCCCGGCGCGCGGGAGCCAGCCACGCTCCAGCGCGAGGCGCAGACCGTCAAGCAGTGGGCGTGGGTTGCGGTTGCCCGCCGAGATCATACCTGGGTAGAGGATGTCGAAGCCTTTGCGCACCACCGGCTTGATACCGTGAAAGTCGGCTTCGTCGTAGCCGTTGGGGATGGTGACGAAGCGCGTCGGCGGGAGGTTCGGGTAGCGCTCTAGGAACCAGCGGCGCATCGCGGGTGTGTTACAGATCACGCGGTCAGCGCTGGCGAGCACTCGTTGCTCGAGCCAGCCTTCCAGGCGCCGGCGCAGCGCTGGCATGGAGTCCTCGACCCAGGGGTCCCGGAAGTCCGCTATCCAGGGCAGTCCCGTGCGTTTGCTCAGGCGCAGGCCGATCAGGTGGGCGGTGGCTGGTGGGTAGGTGGTGTAGATTGCCTCAATACCGCCCTCGCGAATGAGCCGCAGCCCCGTGGCGGTTGCCCCTGGTAGCCACGGCCAGAAGCGGTCCGGCATGGCGAGCAGGTCCGGGTAGACGCCGCGGATACCGAACAGGTGCTTGACGTTGCCGGCCCAAGGGCGGTGGATGGTCACCTGGGCAGGCACTTGGGCGAGCGATGCCGGGTCGACGGAGTAGTACATCCGCTCCGGCACGCTGACCACATCGCTCGTCCAGCCGTGGTGCGCCAGATACTGGGTGAACTTCAGCGTACGCAGCACCCCCGTGCTCGTGTTATCCGGCAGGTAGTGGAACGCCACCATCAGAAGGCGGCGTGATCGCGGTCGAGTGTGTTGATCCATCGTCCCCAGGGCCCTCCGGTGGCCGCGCCAGTGGACGGCTCGGCGGGCCGTTCGAGCTGCGTCCGAGCCACTGTCGTAGTGTAGGCCAACTTCCGTGATACGGGGCGGCGCTGGTCGCCCGACGAGCGGTGCGTCGAAGGGGCCTGACGGTGGATCAGCGGCGCGGCGGCGTCGCCGAGGAGCGGTTATTCTTGGAAGGGTGTCGGTGCGACGCCGGTCACGTTTGCCGCGCCGATGGGGGTGGCTGGAGGGTCGACAGTGGGGCTCAGGGATCTCCTGGTGATTGGACTCGTCGGGGTCGTGATGTTCGCGACACTGCGCCGCGCCTGGATTGGAGTGCTCGGCTGGGCGTGGATCGGGATGATGAACCCGCACAAGCTTGCCTGGGGGGCCCAGCAGCTGCCAGTCGCCCAAGGTATTGCCGGGTTCACGTTACTCTCGCTGCTCATCACCCGCGAGCGCCGGCCCATTGCCTGGACATTCGAGACCCGCGTCATGGTGCTCATCGCCATGTGCTTCGTGGCTACCACGATCTTCGCCTGGTACCCCCAGGTCGCGGTGGTCAAACTCGAGCAGGTGGCCAAGATCCTGCTCTTTGCGTTCGTGACCACTATGCTGATCTACGGGCGCTTCCGCATTCATATGCTGCTGCTGGTGATCGCGCTGTCGATCGGCTTCTACGGCGTCAAGGGCGGGCTTTTCGCGATCGCGACCGCGGGGGAGTATCGGGTCTGGGGGCCGGGCAACTCGTTCATTGGCGACAACAACGCCATCGGGCTCGCGCTCAACATGGTGCTGCCCCTCGCCTTGCTGGTGGCCCGCGAGGAGTCTCGGCGCTGGTTGCGATGGGCGTTGTATGCCGTGTTTTGGTTGTCGGTCCCGGCGGTGGTGTTCACATACTCCCGCGGAGCGCTGCTCGGGTTGATCTGCGTCATGGTGCCACTTTTCTGGCGCTATAAGGGTCGGGCCCTGGCCCTCGGGGCCATGCTGCTGCTGGTGTTGAGCCTCGGCCAAGGCATGCTACCCGATCAACTTGTGCCCCAGAAGTGGATCGAGCGCCAAGAAACCACGCTCAACTACCGGGAAGACTGGTCGGCGATGCAGCGTATCCAGGCCTGGGGTGTCGCCTGGAACATCGCCGTGGACCGGCCATTGCTTGGGGCAGGGTTTGATTTCGAGTACGCGGATGACACCGCGCGCTGGCTGAGTTACGCGAATTTCCTCGGCGAGTGGGAGAATCGAACGCGCGCGGCTCACAGCATCTATTTCCAGATCCTGGGCAGCCATGGTTTCCTCGGATTCGGGCTATTCATGCTGCTGTTGGTTGGGACCTTCTGGCGCCTGCACCGGCTGAGCGCCTTGGAGCAGAATCCGGAGGCGGCCTGGATCGGGCGTTATGCCCGCGCGATGCAGATATCGCTCATTCCCTATATGATCTCGGGGGCGTTTCTCAATCTCGCCTACTTCGATCTATTCTGGACCTACCTCGCGATCAGCGCTGTGCTTCACCGCGAGCGCGAGGATCTGCGTGTGCATGCGCCGAGTACCGAGTTTGCACGGGCGGAGGTGCCCGCGGGCGGCGGTGAGGCGTCACCGGCCGGGTGGGGATCCGGGCGGCGATGATACCTCGTCTCGCGGTGTGGGTGCTGGCGGGTCTGTTGTTCGCCCTGGTCCCCATGTCCGTGGCGGCCGCGACCCTACGTGTCACCCCCGGGGACTACCGTGAGCACCTGAGCCGTCTGCGCCCCGGGGACGAGATGTTGCTGGCGCCGGGGCGGTATACACGCGGGCTACCCCTGCACGGCATTCGCGGGCGTCCGGGGGCACCAATCACCATTCGGGGTGAGCGCTGCCGTGGTGAGGTCGTGCTCGTCGGCGAGGACGGTCGCAACACGGTTAGCTTGCGCAATGCCGCCTATATACGGATCACGGACCTAGCCATCGATGGCCGCCGCCGCAATGCCGACGGCATTAAGGCGGAGGGCGACGCGCGCTGGGTCCACGACATTACGCTGGAGCGGCTCGCACTGCGCAACCACGATGGCCACCAGCAGTTGGTCGCCATATCCACCAAGGCCCCAGCCTGGAACTGGGTGATTCGCGACGTGGTGATCGACGGCGCCGGCACCGGCATGTATCTGGGCGACAGTGATGGCGGTGCGTGGTTTGTCGGCGGGCTCATCGAGAATATCAGGGTGCGCAACACCATCGGCTACGCCCTGCAGATCAAACACCAGCGCCCTCGCGAGGCCGTGCCCGGCATGCCCGCCGGGCCACGGCAGACGGTCATTCGCGACAGCGTGTTTGACAAGTCCCACGGTGGCGCACACGGCAGGCGAGCGCGCCCGAGTGTGCTGTTGGGCCACCAGCCATTGCGGGGACCGGGGCGCAGGGACCGTTACCTCGTCTACCGTAACCTGTTCTACGAGAATCCCACCGAGGCGCTGCTGCAGGCGGAAGGTCGTATCGCGGTCTATGCCAATGCGTTCGTCAATACCGCCGGTGCGGGGCGGGGGATCGTGATAATGGATCACCGCGCGCCGCCTCGGTGGGTCGACATCAACCATAACACCGTGGTCGCGCGGGACATCGGTATCGCGGTCTGGGACGCCGCGCCCGGGGCGCGGCGGCGGGTGGCGGCCAACGCCGTGTTCGCGGCCCGCCCTGTGACCGGGGACCTACAGGCCTTGTGGAACCACGTGGCCGGGTTTCCCCAGGCCCGTACACGGTTGGCGGCCCCCTTTTTGCCTCTGTCTGTGCTCGACTTGCGTCCCCGCGCCGGCGCCCTGGTAGACCCTCGGATCCCGCGGGGTGGCCTGCTGGGGTTTCCGAATGCCGAGACGGACTACACCGGCCGTCCTTGGACCCGGGGCATAGCCGGGGCCTTCAGCACGCCGTCTCGCGCGCCCTGAGGTCATCGAACATGGCGCCGGCGCGGGTATTCGCGGCGACACGTGCAACCGCCCGCTGGGTCTCCTCTGGGAGCT
The DNA here is from genome assembly GCF_052060015.1 of Arhodomonas sp. SL1. NCBI lineage: Bacteria > Pseudomonadati > Pseudomonadota > Gammaproteobacteria > Chromatiales > Ectothiorhodospiraceae > Arhodomonas > Arhodomonas sp. SL1. The sequence continues at coordinate 54,866 of NZ_JBPODZ010000007.1, forward strand.
CGTGATGCCAAGCGGTGGCGGCCTGGGCTGGGTGCTTGAATACGCTGTAGTATCGGTCATGATGGATGGTGGTGCTCGCCTCGACGAATGCGCGGGTTTCCTCAGCCAGCGCAAGCCCCGAATGCCGGAACAGAGCCGTAGTGGTCTCAAGGGGAGCGGCGCACAACCCCTCGTAGGTGATGGGCATCAACCGGGGGTGGGGACAGGCTCGTAGGGCGCTTTCGTTGCAGAGCACCCATTGCCAGGTGAGTCGTTGCACGGGCGTCATGGCGCGGAGCCGTTGACTGTCGAGTTCGTACTCCGCCGCCACCGGTGTCTCGCATAGGATGTCCAGCAGCGTCAGGTCCTCACCGATGGAATCGGTGTCGGTGAACCGCCGTTGATGTTTGCCGCGTACCACCGAGGCGAGGAAGCCACACGGGTGGCGGATGATGAGCGCCGCCCGTGCATACGCCAGCAGCGTCAGCAACACGGGGAGGCGCCCTACGGACTCAATGGACTTCCAAACCACCCGTGCATGGCCGTTGGCTGGTGTGATCAGGCGTGCGGTCGCCTCACCGCGTGCCCGTGCTTGGAGCTTGGCGATCCGGGTGGCCATGGCATTCCACCGCTGTGCCGATGGACTCAGATAGGCCTTGGGGAAGGTGGGGAGGGTGGCGGCAACTTTGGTGTCACGCATACGGGGTAGCGCTGCGATGAACGCCTCGATCCCGTCGCGCCAGCGGCTGGCCTGCGCGGGGTCCGGCACCATGGGCATGAAGTTGAGCCGTCCGAAGCTGTCGGGCTCATGGCGGTAGAGGGTTTCCGGATGGCTATCAAAGATTTTGCCCAGCCATGTAGTACCTGAGCGCGGCATGCCGAACAGCAGTATTAGCTCGGGTGAGCCTGCTGGGGGGGTGGCTCCCGCCGGATGATGTCCGTTGCCATCGTTCACCGCAACACTCCCCGGTACCAGATCCACACGGGAAGAATACTCCAGGTCTGTTGCCGGTGGGAGTGCGCCGCTACGGGCTCATGGCGTTGCCAGTGGTTGGTTCAGCCGCTCATAGACGAACACGGCGCATAGTGCCCCGATGATATCCAGACCCAGATCACCGAGGGAAGCGTAGCGCCCCGGTCGGGTGAACTGAATGGCCTCGTCGACGAAGGCGATGGCCACGGTAGCGGCCAGCGCCGCGGCGAGCCGCGCTGCTGGGCGACGGTCATGTCGCGCGCGTAGCCACAACCAGGTGAGTCCGCCGTAGATCGGCACGTGCAGCAGGTTCTGGAGCGTCGGTGGTACCCAGGTGAATACTCGCGCCAGGCTCTGCGAATCCGGCCCCGAGCCACCCGGGAGGAACGCGAGGCCGATGATGGCCACGACGGCCAGCGTCGGCAGGGCGTGTCCAGGTTCGCCGTGTAGCGGCCGGAGGAGTCCGCGTATCGGGCGGCGCTGGCGGTATAGGCGGGCACCAGCCATGGTACAGCCTCCGGCGAGCTGAGCAGGTCACGGGTATCGACGAGCATGCGGCGAAGGCGCATGGTCGTGTGGAGTATGCCATGGGGCGGAAGTTGCCGGCGGATTTCGAACGGCAGTGGCGAACGCGGTTCGAGCGCTTCGCCCGCGACGGTGGTGGTGAGGCCGCGGTGGCGGGATGGACGGAGAGCGGCCTCTCCACGCGGGTCGATGCCTTCGCCACGCGGTTCCCTGCGGCAGCAGGGAGCTGGCTGGATGCGGGGTGCGGCGCCGGCACCTACGTGAACGTATTGCACGAGCGCGGCGCCGCCTACGTGGTCGGGCTGGATTATTCCCGCCCTAGCCTCAAGCGGGCGCGCGAGTTCGTAGCGCATCCGCAAAGTGGGTGGCTTGCCGGGGACGTGCGCGCCTTGCCGTTCCCCGATGGTTGCTTCGATGGAGTGCTCTGTTTCGGAGTGACCCAAACATTGCGAGCATCTGACGGGCTACTCGAGGAATTGGTCCGGGTGGTGCGGCCCGGTGGCGAGATCTGGATGGATGGCCTCAACGATCGTTGCCTCGCCGACCGGGCGGCCAGGCTGTGGGCGCGTGCCCGTGGAGGGGTCCCCCGGCTTCGCCTGGAACGGGCGGTGCGGCTTGCCGACGGCTTGCGGTCGTTGGGCTGTCGGGACCTCGAGACCCACTGGGTGCCCGTCATCCCGGCGCGTTGGCCCCGTTGGGCCCGATGGGTGATGACCCGCGCCGGCGGCGGGCCGCTGCAGCCGTGGCTGAGTCATTCCTTCCTCATTCGTGCATTTCGCGCGGGCGAGGTTCCTCAGCAAGGAGGGTGAGTCGATGGCGGCGAGCGGTTTCCTGGCCGGTGGTGGTCGTGAACGACCAGGCGGTGAGCAGGTAACGACGGCGCCTGGTGGCTGGCTCGCTTCCCCGCTGACCGGCGGTGAGGCCCACCCCGGTTGGCTCGGTGTCATAGAGGGGGGGCCGCGCTGGCCCCGCGGTTGCGCACCGGAGAGCTTCGATGCCCTGGTCGATGGACTGGCAGCGATCGACGGCGAGTTCGCGCTGATCGCCGTGGCGCGTGACGCCCGCCGCGGTCTCGTGGCGATCGATCGCCTCGGGCGCGAACCCGTTTACTATGCCCATGTCGCCGAAGGGGTGCTTGTCTCCACCTCGCTTGCCTGGCTTGCCGCCCAGCCGGGAGTGGATGCCGGCCTCGACCAACAGGCCCTCTATCATTATCTCTATGGCCACGCCATTCCCGCGCCCTTGACGGTCTACCGTGGCGTGCGCCGACTGCGGCCCGGCGAGGCCCTGATCCTGGACCGCGGCGACGAGCGGTTATGGCACTATTGGTGGCCGGTTTTTCATGAGAGCCTCCGTCATGATCGCGATGAGGCCGCTGCCCGATTCCGTAGCTTGCTGGCCGACGGGGTGGCCCGTTGTCTCGATGGTGCAGCGGTCGGTGCGTTCCTCAGCGGCGGGACGGACAGCTCCACGGTGGTTGGCATGCTGGCGCGAGTCGGTGGCGCCCCGGTTCAGACCTTCTCCATCGGTTTCAACGCCGCCGGCTACGACGAAAGCCACTACGCGCGCATTGCGGCGCGGCATTTTGGCACCAAGCATCATGAATACTTCGTGACCCCTGAGGATGTGGCCGCCGCTGTGCCCATCCTCGCCGCGGGCTTCGATCAGCCCTTCGGGAACGCGTCGGTCGTGCCTGCCTATTATTGTGCGCGGCGGGCCGCCGAGGAGGGGGTGACCCGGCTGCTTGGCGGTGATGGCGGCGACGAGCTCTTCGGCGGCAATGCCCGGTACGCGAAGCAGTGGCTGTTCTCGTTGTATGGCCGACTGCCGGCGGCGGCCCGGGACGGGCTGATCGAGCCGGTCGCGGCGCGGCTTCCCACCGTGGGGCCTGCGCGCAAATTGCGACGGTACGTGGACCAGGCGAAGCTCCCGCTGGCCGAGCGCACCGAGGGCCATAACCTGCTTCGCCGTCTGGGGCCGGCGGCAGTGTTGGTGCCGGAGTTCGTGGCGGCGGTGGATACGGCGGGCCCCCTGCGCCTTATCGACGAGGCGATGGGGGCGGAGGGGGTGGGCAGCGACGTCAACCGCCTCCTCGCCCGGGACATGCGCTTCACTCTGGCTGACGACGATCTGCCCAAGGTGCGTGGCGCCTGCGCACTCGCCGGGCTGGAGGCGCGGTTTCCGTTGCTCGATGACGACCTTCTGCGCTTCGCACTCGGCCTGCCGCCTCAATGGAAGGTGCGCGGTACCCGGCTGCGGCCGTTTTTTAAGGTGGCATTGCGCGACTTACTTCCGACGGAGATCATCGCCAAACGCAAGCATGGCTTTGGTCTGCCCTTCGGCGTATGGCTTGCCGGCTCCCCCGCGCTGCACGAGCTGGCTGCGGACAGCCTCTCCACGCTCGCCGCTCGTGGTATCGTGCGCCCCGCCTTTATCAGCGAGCTGCTCGATCGCCACCTGCCCGCCCATCCCGCGTACTACGGTACGCTCGTGTGGGTGCTCATGATACTGGAGCAGTGGTTCGAGACCCGCGCCACGGGTCAGCTCGATTTGGCGGCTTCCGGTCCCTGAGGGTTTCGCCCCCGACGCAATAGGCGCTTGGCCGCCGGTCGCAGACGCGTCTCCCAGGTGCCCAGCGTGCGACCATGGAGCGAAGGGGAGTACACAACGACCCCGAGCTCGGAGTCGTGGGTGTCAGTCCACCTCTGTTTGTAGGCATTGTCGCCGCCGCCGAAGCAATAGCGCGTGAGGCCCCGACCGAATAAACCCTCAATGACCTTCCAGTTCAGATAGGTCCCGGGCGAGAGATCGGCCGCATCGTCGCGGTAGTCGCCACGCAGCGCGTGGACCGTGCCGCCATCGATGACTTGGAGCTCGCAGGCGATGGCCGCACCATCCAAACGCAGCAGCCATACCGATAGCCATCCCTCGGCACGGCCGTGGCGTGCCAGCTCCGTAAAGAACGCGTTCGGCCCCTCGGCATCCAACGTAGTGCCGGTACCGCGCTTCCAGCTGGCCGCAGAGATCCCGACCACGGCGTCCAGGCTGGTATCGGTGATCCCACCACCGCGTTGCCATTCGATGGATACGGTGCCAGCGCGTGCCAAACGGTTGGCGATCAGGTTGTTGCCCTTCTTGAGGCGGCGACTCCGACTTGCGTAAAACCCCTGCCATTCGCCGCGCAAGTCGATGGTCCGGTTGAGTCCTGCGTGCCGGCGGTCACTGATCAATCCATGGGCACGAAATACCCGGATAAGCGTATCCGCGGCCGTCGCGGTCAGCGGCGCCAGGGACAGGCGTCGCCAGGTGCCGGCGCCGCTCGCGAGCGAGGCAGCGAAGGCGTCTCCTGCGGCCGTCTCCCAGCCAGCGGCGGCGAGCATGTCCCAGCGCTGGTTGTCTGGAACCGTGAGGCTCGCCAGATCCCACCAATACCGAGGCCAGCGGCCGCGGCGATTCCGGACTAAGGGCAGGAGGGCTCGCGGGGAAGATCCGGATTCCCTGGCGACGAGCACCTCCGGTGTCGCATCGCGACCGAGCCAGCGCGCCGCTGCCGCGCACCAACCGAAGGAGAGGAACACGTCCGCACCGGCGGCCTCCAAGTATAGCGCCCGCCAGACATCCTCGAGGGCGATTAGTCCCGCAGTGCCCGAGTGTGTCTCTACAACCAGACGCGTGCGGGCGCCTCCGGCTGCCATCGTCTGTGTCATGCTCAGGCTTCCCCTCTGGGCACTTCCGTATGGTTCAGGGCTTGACGGATACCCCGTAGTATGTAGAATTTCGCGACCTGGCGCGAGAAGCGTGGCAATCACCGACTCGCTACCTAGGGTTTCGGGAGGGATACCCAAGCGGTCAACGGGGGCAGACTGTAAATCTGCTGGCTCAGCCTTCGGAGGTTCGAATCCTCCTCCCTCCACCAAACAATCTGGCGCGGGATGGGACAGCGGTTTCAGGCGGGTGTAGTTCAATGGTAGAACCTCAGCCTTCCAAGCTGATGATGTGGGTTCGATTCCCATCACCCGCTCCAGTTCGTGTCCCGCGGCGGGACAACAGGGTAAGACGCCCATGTAGCTCAGGGGTAGAGCACACCCTTGGTAAGGGTGAGGTCGGCGGTTCAAATCCGCCCATGGGCTCCATTTCCGGTGCGTGCCTGAGCATTCCCCAGGCTTGATCCGCACACCCCGACGCCTATTTCGGTAGCTCGCGAAACAACGGGAGACAACGCCGTGTCCAAGGAGAAGTTTGAGCGCACCAAGCCGCACGTGAATGTTGGCACGATTGGCCATGTTGACCATGGTAAGACGACGCTGACGGCGGCGATGACGAAGGTGATGGCGGAGAAGTACGGGGGTGCGGCGCGCGCGTTCGACCAGATCGACAATGCCCCGGAGGAGCGTGATCGTGGGATCACGATTGCGACCGCGCACGTGGAGTACGAGACCGAGGCGCGTCACTACGCGCACGTCGACTGCCCGGGTCACGCGGACTATGTGAAGAACATGATCACCGGTGCCGCGCAGATGGACGGTGCGATCCTGGTGGTCTCGGCCGCCGATGGCCCGATGCCGCAGACGCGTGAGCACATCCTGCTCGCGCGTCAGGTGGGCGTGCCGTATATCGTGGTCTACCTGAACAAGGCGGACATGGTCGACGACGAGGAGCTGCTCGAGCTCGTGGAGATGGAGGTCCGGGAGCTGCTCAGCGACTATGACTTCCCGGGTGATGACATTCCGGTGATCACCGGCTCGGCGCTGAAGGCGCTGGAGGGGGATGAGTCGGAGATTGGTGCGCCCTCGATTGTGCGTCTGGTGCAGTCGATGGACAAGTACATCCCGGAGCCGAGCCGTGCGGTGGATGGCCCGTTTTTGATGCCGATCGAGGACGTGTTCTCGATCTCGGGTCGCGGTACGGTGGTGACCGGGCGTGTCGAGCGTGGTGTGATCAAGACCGGCGAGGAGGTCGAGATCGTGGGGCTGCGCGAGACCACCAAGACCACGGTCACGGGTGTGGAGATGTTCCGCAAGCTCCTCGATCAGGGGCAGGCGGGGGACAACATCGGTGCGCTGCTGCGCGGGACCAAGCGTGACGACGTCGAGCGGGGCCAGGTGCTGTGCAAGCCGAAGTCGATCACCCCGCACACGAAGTTCGAGTGCGAGGTCTATGTGCTGTCCAAGGACGAGGGCGGGCGGCACACGCCGTTCTTCAACGGTTATCGGCCGCAGTTCTACTTCCGCACCACCGACGTCACCGGTGCCTGTGACCTGCCTGAGGGCACGGAGATGGTGATGCCGGGTGACAACGTGCAGATGACGGTGTCGCTGATTGCGCCGATCGCCATGGAGGAGGGGCTGCGCTTCGCCATCCGCGAGGGCGGGCGTACCGTCGGCGCCGGCGTCGTCTCCAAGATCATCGAGTAATCGCCAGGGGTTCCCACGACTAGGGACATCGGTTATTCTAGGCAATTCGCCGATGTCCCCCGTGGGGCGGCGAACGGATGATATAGGCCAGTAGCTCAATTGGCAGAGCAGCGGTCTCCAAAACCGCAGGTTGGGGGTTCGAGTCCCTCCTGGCCTGCCATATGACCTCGGCGCCGCCGCCTCAACCGGGTGGCGGCGCGTGTTTTTGCAGGCAGTTCATGAGCGCCAGAGCAGACACTCAATCATCCCCGATCGACTCGGCGAAGTTGCTTGCCGCGGTCGCGCTGTTCTTGGCTGGCGTGGCCGGGTTCTACTGGTTCGGGGAGTTCTCGGTCCTCTACCGTGCCCTTGCGCTGGTGCTGGTCGCCGCCGTTGCGGCGGCTATCGCGTTGACCAGCGAGCGGGGGCGGGCCGCTTGGGCCTTCGCCCGTGATGCGCGCCAGGAGCTCCGCCGCGTGGTCTGGCCGACGCGCCAGGAGACGCTGCAGACCACGCTCATTGTGATCGCGATGGTGCTGCTGGTCGCGGTGCTGCTGTGGCTGCTGGATATGTTTTTCCTTTGGGGGGTCGAGGCCCTCGTGCGTCCTGGAGGTTGATCCCTGATGGCGAAGCGCTGGTACGTGGTCCACGCCTACTCGGGGTTCGAGAACCAGGTCAAGAAATCCCTGGAAGAGCGCATCCGCCGGGCCGGCATGGAGGAGAAGTTCGGCGACGTCCTGGTGCCCACCGAAGAGGTGGAGGAGATCAAGGGCGGGCAGAAGCGGCGCAGCGAGCGCAAGTTCTTTCCGGGTTATGTGCTCGTCCAGATGGAGCTCACCGACGACACATGGCACCTGGTCCGCAACGTACCCCGGGTGATGGGGTTCATTGGCGGCTCCAGCGATCGGCCCGCGCCGATCTCCGATCGCGAGGCCGAGCAGATCCTCAACCGCGTCAAGGAGGGCACCGAGAAGCCGCGGCCGAAGGTGCTCTTCGAGGTGGGGGAGGTCGTGCGCGTCACCGACGGTCCGTTCACCGACTTCAACGGGGTGGTCGAGGAGGTCAACTACGAGAAGAGCCGGTTGCGCGTGGCCGTGCTCATCTTCGGGCGCTCGACCCCGGTCGAGCTCGAGTTCAGCCAGGTCGAGAAGACCTGATCCGGTTTTCGGGGCGTCGGTGCCGCCGGCGTTCCGCATGATGGGGCGTTCCGCCCATTCGGGGAGCCGGCGGTAACCAACCCGGCGGCGCTATTACCCGCAACCAGGAGTCGACGATGGCAAAGAAGGTTGAAGCCTACATCAAGCTGCAGGTGGCCGCCGGCCAGGCCAACCCGAGCCCGCCCGTGGGCCCGGCACTCGGCCAGCACGGCGTCAACATCATGGAGTTCTGCAAGCAGTTCAACGCGCAGACCCAGGAGATGGAACCGGGGTTGCCGACACCGGTGGTCATCACCGTGTATTCGGACCGCAGCTTCACGTTCATTACCAAGACGCCGCCGGCACAGATCCTGCTCAAGAAGGCCGCCGGCATCAAGTCCGGTAGCGGCCAGCCCAACACCAACAAGGTGGGAAGCGTGACCCGCGAGCAGCTCGAGGAGATCGCCCGGACCAAGTGGCCGGATCTCAATGCCGCGGATATGGACGCAGCGGTGCGCACCATCGCCGGAAGCGCCCGCTCCATGGGCCTCGACGTGGAGGGGGTGTAAGCCATGGCGAAGCTCAGTAAGCGCAAGCAGATGTTCCGCGAGCGCGTCGACTCGACCCGTCCCTACGCCGCCGAGGAGGCCTTCGGGCTGCTCAAGGAGCTGGCCACCGCGCGGTTCACGGAGTCGGTGGACGTCTCGGTAAACCTTGGCGTCGACCCGCGGAAGTCCGACCAGATGGTGCGTGGCTCGACGGTGCTGCCCAACGGTACCGGTAAGAGCGTGCGCATCGCGGTGTTCGCCCAAGGCGCCAACGCCGAGGCCGCGGAGGCTGCCGGCGCCGACGTGGTGGGTATGGACGACCTCGCCGAGCGCATCCAGGGCGGCGAGCTCGATTTCGACGTGGTCATCGCCACCCCGGACGCCATGGGCGTTGTCGGACGTCTCGGCCCGATCCTTGGCCCGCGGGGGCTGATGCCGAACCCCAAGGTGGGCACGGTCACCACCGACGTCACGGCGGCGGTGCAGAACGCCAAGGCGGGGCAGGTCCGCTACCGCACTGATCGCGGCGGGCTGATTCACTGCACGCTGGGCAAGGTGGATTTCGAGACCGGCGCGCTGCGCCAGAACCTGGAGGCGCTGATCAACGATCTGCAGAAGATCAAGCCGTCCACCTCCAAGGGTACGTATCTGAAAAAGATCACCGTCTCCACCACGATGGGGCCGGGGGTCAGTGTCGATCTCGCCAGTATCAACGCGTGATCGACCCAAAGGGGTCTTGAGGCTGTCGTCGACGCGACAGCCGTCGTAGACCGCACGGTGCGCGAAAGCGCTTAAAGGCCGAAGAGGTCGCCTGCGTAGACGGTGCAGCCCGGACAGGATCGACCATCCTGCGAGTGGCCACCGTTTGGGTCTGCAGGAGCAGACCGGGCAACCCGGTTGCCCTCACTACCAACCGCGTTCCAGGAGGAAAGCAATGGGAATGAGTCTGGAACAGAAAAAGCGGATGGTACAGGAGGTCGCCAGTGTCGCCGCTGACGCCCATTCCGCCGTGGCGGCGGAATACCGGGGGCTGAATGCCGGCGACATGGATCGGCTGCGGGTAAAGGCACGTGAGTCCGGTGTGTACATGAAGGTGCTCAAGAACACCCTCGCCAAGCGGGCGGTGGAGGGCACCGACTTCGAGTGCATGTCGGAGGGCTTCGAGGGGCCATTGCTCATTGCCTTTTCGCAGGAGGATCCGGGGTCGGCCGCTCGCGTGATCCGGGACTTCTCCAAGGAGCGCGAGCAGCTGGTGGTCAAGATGGTCGCGGTCGGCGGGGAGCGCTACGGCGCCGCCGAGCTCGAGCGTCTGGCCAGCCTGCCGACCTATGACGAGGCGGTCAGCCGCCTCATGGCGACGATGCGTGCGCCGGTCCAGAAGCTTGCCACCACCCTCAACGAGGTGCCGGGCAAGCTGGTGCGGACGCTCGCCGCGGTCAAGGATGCCAAGCAGTAGCGCTGGCGTCGCTGCGATCCTGTCTGTCGCTGTTTTCGAATGTGAATAGTACGCGTCAACCGTAAGGAGATTTGACGATGGCCGTATCGAAGGATGATATTCTTGAGACTATCGCTTCCATGTCCGTCATGGAGGTCGTCGAGCTGATCGAGGCCATGGAAGAGAAGTTTGGCGTCACCGCGGCTGCCGCCGTGGCCGCGGCGCCGGCCGCCGGCGGCGGGGCCGAGGCCGAGGCCGCCGAGGAGCAGACGGAGTTCGACGTGGTCCTCTCCAGCTTCGGCGACAACAAGGTCGGCGTGATCAAGGCCGTCCGTGGCGTCACCGGCCTGGGCCTGAAGGAGGCGAAGGAGGTCGTCGAGGGCGCGCCCAACACCATCAAGGAGGGCGCCAGCAAGGACGAGGCCGACGAGATCAAGGCCAAGCTGGAGGAGGCGGGCGCCTCCGTGGAGCTGAAGTAAGGGCTTGGTGGAGCCAGCACTCTCAGCTTGATGGGGAACGGGCTGGTGGCCTGCGGGCTACCGGCCTTTCCCTGTTTGTATCGCCGGCGGCCCAAAGCCCTGCCCATCGCGGTGGGTAGCGCTTTGGACACGCCACTGGAACCAATCCTGGGTGAGGAACCTCGATGGCCTACTCGTTCACCGAAAAGAAGCGCATCCGTAACGACTTCGGCAAGCAGCCGAAAGTCCTGGATGTTCCCTATCTCCTCGCCACGCAGATCGAGTCGTACCGCGACTTCCTTCAGCTCGATAGCCATGCGGACGCGCGTGACGAAAAGGGCCTGCACGGCGCCTTCCGCTCCGTGTTCCCGATCGAGAGCTACTCCGGCAACGCCGCGCTGGAGTATGTCAGCTACCGTATCGGCGAGCCGACCTTTGATGTCAAGGAGTGTCAGCTCCGGGGCATGACCTACGCGGCGCCGCTGCGGGTCCTCGTGCGCCTGGTCATTTACGACAAGGACGCGCGCACGGTCAAGGACATCAAGGAGCAGGAAGTCTACATGGGCGAGCTGCCGCTCATGACCCGCAATGGCACCTTCGTGGTCAACGGCACCGAGCGAGTGATCGTCTCGCAGCTGCACCGCTCGCCGGGCGTGTTCTTCGATCATGACAAGGGCAAAACCCACTCCTCGGGCAAGCTCCTCTATACCGCCCGGGTGATCCCCTACCGGGGTTCGTGGCTCGACTTCGAATTCGACCCCAAGGACTGCATCTTCGTGCGCATCGACCGGCGGCGCAAGCTCCCCGCCACGGTGCTGCTGCGAGCGCTCGGCTTCGGCAACGAGGAGATGCTGGATCGGTTCTTCGAGAAGAACACCTTCCGGTTCCGTAATGGCCGGGCGGTGCTCGATCTCGTGCCCGAGCGGCTGCGCGGCGAGACGGCGGCCTTCGATATCCGCGTCGGCGATGAGGTCATCGTCGAGAGCGGGCGGCGGATTACCGCGCGGCACATCCGGCAGATGGACAAGGCCGGGCTCACCGAGCTCGAGGTGCCGGACGACTATCTCGTGGGCAAGATCGTCGCCCACGACATCGTCGACACCTCCAGCGGCGAGATCCTGGCCGAGGCGAATACCGAGCTCACCGAGGAGCTCGTCCAGCAACTGCGCGACGCGGGCGTGGAGTCCTTCGACACGCTGTTCGTCAACGATCTCGACCGCGGTCCGTACATCTCCAACACCCTGCGCATCGACAACACCCGGACCCAGCTTGAGGCCCTGGTGGAGATCTACCGGATGATGCGTCCGGGCGAGCCGCCCACCAAGGACGCCGCCGAAAACCTTTTCGCCAACCTGTTCTTCAGCCCGGACCGTTACGATCTCTCGGCGGTCGGAAGGATGAAGTTCAATCTCCGCGTCGGCCGCGACGAGGTCGACGGTCCTGGCGTCCTGGACAACGACGACATCCTCGCGGTGCTCCACGAGCTGATCAACATCCGCAATGGCCACGGCAGCACGGATGACATCGACCATCTGGGCAACCGTCGGGTGCGCTGCGTCGGCGAGATGGCGGAGAACGTCTTCCGCGTCGGCCTCGTACGGGTGGAGCGGGCGGTGCGGGAGCGCCTGAGCCTCGCCGAGAGCGAGGGCCTGATGCCCCAGGAACTGATCAACGCCAAGCCGGTGGCGGCGGCGGTGAAGGAGTTCTTCGGCTCCTCGCAGCTCTCGCAGTTCATGGACCAGAACAATCCCCTCTCGGAGGTCACCCACAAGCGCCGTATCTCCGCGCTTGGTCCCGGGGGGCTGACCCGCGAGCGGGCGGGGTTCGAGGTGCGCGACGTCCACCCAACCCATTACGGCCGGGTCTGCCCCATCGAGACGCCGGAGGGGCCGAACATCGGTCTGATCAACTCCCTGGCCGTGTACGCGCGCACCAATCGCTACGGCTTCCTGGAGACGCCGTACCGCAAGGTGGACAATGGCCAGGTGACCAACGAGGTGGAGTACCTCTCCGCCATCGAGGAGTCCCGCTACATCATCGCCCAGGCCAACGCCCGGGTGGATGAGCAGGGCCGTCTGGTCGACGACCTGATCTCCATCCGCCACCAGAACGAGTTCGGCATGGCGACGCCGGAGAAGGTCCAGTACATGGACGTCTCGCCGAAGCAGATCGTCTCGGTGGCCGCCGCGCTGGTGCCCTTCCTCGAGCACGACGACGGCAACCGGGCGCTGATGGGCTCGAACATGCAGCGCCAGGCCGTGCCCACCCTGCGCGCCGAGAAGCCGCTGGTGGGTACCGGCATCGAGCGGGCGGTGGCGGTGGACTCCGGTGTGACGGTCTGCGCCGACCGCGGTGGCGTGATCGAGCAGGTGGATGCCGCGCGCGTGGTGGTTCGGGTCAATGATGACGAAACGGGGCCGGGGGAGCCCGGGGTCGACATCTACAACCTGACCAAGTATACCCGCTCGAACCAGAACACCTGTCAGAACCAGAAGGTGCTGGTCCGTCCGGGCGATTCCGTGTCCCGGGGCGATGTGCTGGCCGACGGTCCATCCACGGACATGGGCGAGCTGGCGCTCGGCCAGAACATGCGCGTGGCCTTCATGCCGTGGAATGGCTACAACTTCGAGGACTCCATCCTGATCTCCGAGCGGGTGGTGGAGGAGGACCGCTATACCACCATCCACATCGAGGAGCTCACCTGCGTGGCCCGGGACACCAAGCTGGGCTCGGAGGAGATCACCGCGGATATCCCCAACGTGGGCGAGGGGGCGCTGTCACGGCTCGATGAGTCCGGCATCGTCTACATCGGCGCCGAGGTGAACGCCGGCGACATCCTGGTCGGCAAGGTCACGCCCAAGGGCGAGACCCAGCTGACTCCGGAGGAGAAGCTCCTGCGGGCGATCTTCGGCGAGAAGGCCTCCGACGTGAAGGACACCTCCCAGCGGGTGCCCTCGGGGATGGACGGCACGGTCATCGACGTCCAGGTATTCACCCGGGACGGGGTGGAGAAGGATCAGCGCGCGCTGTCCATTGAGGCGGACGCGCTCGCCGATGTGCGCAAGGACCTCAACGACCAGTACCGGATCTTCGAGGATGACGCCTTCGCGCGCCTGGAACGGCTGCTGGTGGGCAAGGTCGCCCAGGGTGGACCCAACGGCCTGCGCGCCGGCACCGAGATCACCGCCGAGTATCTCCAGGGTGTCGAGCGTAACCGCTGGTTCGAGATCCGCCTGCATGACGATGAGGTGACCCAGCAGCTGGAGAAGGTCAAGGAGCAACTGGAGGCCCAGCGCAAGGCCTTCGACGAGCGCTTCGAGGAGAAGAAGGGCAAGATCACCGCCGGTGATGACCTCGCCCCCGGTGTGCTCAAGATGGTCAAGGTCTACCTGGCCGTGCGTCGGCGCATCCAGCCCGGTGATAAGCTCGCGGGCCGTCACGGCAACAAGGGCGTCATCTCCCGGGTGGTGCCGGTGGAGGACATGCCGTTCGACGAAAAAGGTGAGCCCATCGACGTGGTCCTCTCGCCGCTCGGTGTGCCCTCGCGGATGAATATCGGCCAGGTCCTGGAGACCCACCTGGGGTGGGCCGCCAAGGGGCTGGGTCGGCGCATCGGCGAGATGCTCGACGCTCAGCGCGACCCCGGCGAGATCCGGGGGTTCCTGGAGCGGATCTACAACCGTTCCGGGCGCAAGGAGGAGCTGGACTCGCTGTCCGACGATGAGGTCATCGAGCTCGCTGACAATCTCCGCGGGGGCGTGCCCATGGCGACGCCGGTATTCGACGGCGCCAACGAGGACGACATCAAGGCCATGCTGGAGCTCGCCGGCCTACCCACCTCCGGGCAGACGACGCTGTATGACGGGCGCACGGGCGAGGCCTTCGATCGCCCGGTGACGGTGGGCTACATGCACATCCTCAAGCTCAACCACCTGGTGGACGACAAGATGCATGCCCGTGCCACCGGTCCGTACTCCCTGGTAACCCAGCAGCCGCTGGGCGGCAAGGCGCAGTTCGGTGGCCAGCGCTTCGGCGAGATGGAGGTCTGGGCCCTGGAGGCCTATGGCGCGGCCTACACCCTGCAGGAGATCCTGACGGTGAAGTCCGACGACGTGCCCGGTCGGACGAAGATGTACAAGAACATCGTCGACGGCGATCACCGCATGGAGGCTGGGATGCCGGAGTCGTTCAATGTGCTGATCAAGGAGATCCGCTCGCTGGGTATCGACATCGAGCTCGAGCACGACTGACAACGCGGCCGGTTGCCGCCGGTAGCCGGCGCACGCGGGGCGGCTGCCCCGCAGCGAATTCTCCAACTCCAGTTGGATGGGCGAGGGATATGAAAGACCTTCTGAATCTGTTCAAGCAGCCGGGCGCGCAGCTCGACGATTTCGATGCCATTCGCATCAGCCTTGCGTCGCCGGAGAAGATCCGTTCGTGGTCCTTCGGCGAGGTGAAAAAGCCCGAGACCATCAACTACCGGACGTTCAAGCCGGAGCGTGACGGTCTGTTCTGCGCCAAGATCTTCGGCCCGGTGAAGGACTACGAGTGCCTGTGCGGCAAGTACAAGCGGCTCAAGCACCGGGGCGTGGTCTGCGAGAAGTGCGGCGTGGAGGTGACCCTGGCCAAGGTGCGCCGCGAGCGCATGGGCCACATCGACCTGGCGAGCCCCACCGCCCATATCTGGTTCCTGAAGTCGCTGCCCTCGCGCATCGGGTTGCTGCTGGACATGACCCTGCGCGATATCGAGCGGGTGCTCTACTTCGAGGCGTTCATCGTCATCGATCCGGGCATGACGCCGCTGGAGCGCAACCAGCTGCTCACCGATGAGGGCTACCTGGACGCCGTCGAGCAGTACGGCGATGAGTTCGACGCCCGCATGGGCGCCGAGGCCGTCTTTGAGCTGCTCAAGAGCCTAGACCTCCGAGAGGAGGCCGCGCAGCTGCGCGAGGAGATGGACGCCACCAACTCGGAGTCCAAGATCAAGCGGCTGTCCAAGCGGCTCAAGCTGGTGGAGTCGTTCTTGGAGTCCGGCAACAAGCCCGAGTGGATGGTGCTCACGGTGCTGCCGGTGCTGCCCCCGGACCTGCGGCCGCTGGTGCCGCTGGACGGTGGCCGTTTCGCTACCTCGGACCTCAACGACCTGTACCGCCGTGTCATCAACCGCAATAACCGGTTGAAGCGCCTGCTCGAGCTCTCGGCGCCGGACATCATCGTGCGCAACGAGAAGCGCATGCTCCAGGAGTCCGTGGACGCGCTGCTGGACAATGGTCGCCGCGGCCGCGCGATCACGGGGACCAACCGGCGGCCGCTGAAGTCGCTGGCGGACATGATCAAGGGCAAGCAGGGGCGGTTCCGCCAGAACTTGCTCGGCAAGCGCGTGGACTACTCCGGGCGCTCGGTGATCGTGGTTGGGCCGACACTGCGCCTGCACCAGTGCGGCCTGCCCAAGCGTATGGCCCTGGAGCTGTTCAAGCCGTTCATCTTCTCGCGGCTGCAGCGCCTGGGGTTGGCCACCACCATCAAGGCGGCCAAGAAGCTGGTCGAGCGCGAGACCCCGGAGGTCTGGGATATCCTCGAGGAGGTGATCCGCGAGCACCCGGTGCTGCTCAACCGCGCGCCGACGCTCCATCGCCTGGGCATCCAGGGCTTCGAGCCGGTGCTCATCGAGGGCAAGGCGATCCAGCTGCATCCGCTGGTCTGCCCGGCGTTCAACGCCGACTTCGACGGCGACCAGATGGCGGTGCACGTGCCGCTGTCGCTGGAGGCGCAGCTGGAGTCCCGGGCGTTGATGATGTCGTCCAACAACGTCCTCTCGCCGGCCTCGGGGGAGCCCATTATCGGCGCCTCCCAGGACATCGTGCTCGGCCTGTACTACATGACCCTCTCGCTGGCCGGCCGCCGCGGCGAGGGCATGGTCTTCAGCGATACCGCCGAGCTCCACCGGGCCTATGAGAGCCGCACCATCGACCTGCAGGCACGGGTGCAGGTGCGCATCCGCGAGGTGGTGCAGGACGACGAGGGCAACGTAACCGAATCGGTGCGCCGGGTGGAGACCACGGCGGGCCGGGCGTTGCTCTACGACATTGTGCCCGAGGGCCTGCCGTTCTCCCTGGTCGATCGGGACATGACCAAGAAGGCCATCTCCGAGGCCATCAATAACTGCTATCGCCGTCTCGGGCTGAAGGCCACGGTGGTGTTCGCCGACCAGCTCATGTATCTCGGTTTCCACATGTCCACCCGGGCGGCGGTGTCCATTGGCCTGGAGGACATGACCATCCCGCCGGAGAAGGCCGATATCCTTGGCCGCGCCGAGGCGGAGGTGAAGGATATCGAGGAGCAGTACGCCTCGGGCCTGGTCACCAACGGCGAGCGCTACAATAAGGTCGTCGACATCTGGTCGCATACCAACGACGAGGTGGCCCGGGCGATGATGGAGCGCCTCGGCAAGGAAGTGGCCACCGACGCCGAGGGCAATACCGTCGAGCAGAAGTCCACCAATTCCATCTTCATGATGGCCGACTCCGGGGCCCGTGGCTCGCCGGCGCAGATCCGTCAGCTCGCCGGCATGCGTGGGCTGATGGCCAAGCCCGACGGCTCGATCATCGAGACGCCCATCACGGCGAACTTCCGTGAGGGGCTGAACGTGCTGCAGTACTTCATCTCGACCCACGGCGCCCGTAAGGGCCTCGCGGACACGGCGCTGAAGACGGCGAACTCCGGTTACCTCACCCGCCGCCTGGTGGATGTCTCCCAGGATCTGGTGGTCACCGAGGCGGACTGCGGTACCCACCGGGGCCTGAAGATGAGCCCGATCATCGAGGGCGGCGACGTGGTCGAGCCCTTGCGCGAGCGCGTGCTCGGACGGGTGGCGGCCCAGGATGTCACCCGCCCGGGTGGTACCGAGGTGGTGCTCGAGGCGGGTGCGTTGCTCGACGAGCGCCGCGTCGACCTGCTCGAACAGGAAGGCGTCGACGAGGTCTGGGTGCGCTCGCCGATCACCTGTGAGACGCGCCACGGGGTCTGCGCGAACTGCTATGGCCGCGACCTGGCCCGTGGCCACAAGGTCAACGTTGGCGAGGGCGTCGGCGTGATCGCCGCGCAGTCCATCGGCGAGCCGGGCACGCAGCTGACCATGCGCACGTTCCATATCGGCGGCGCCGCCTCGCGTGCCGCCTCGGTGAGCAACGTGGAGGTCAAGGCGGCCGGTACGGCGCGGTTGCACAACCTCAAGACGGTGCAGCACCACTCGGGGAACCTGGTGGCGGTGTCGCGTTCCGGCGAGATCACGGTGATGGACGAGTACGGCCGCGAGCGCGAGCGCTACAAGGTCCCGTACGGCGCCACCATCGCGGTGCAGGACAACGAGCCTGTGGAGGCCGGTCAGATCGTCGCCCAATGGGATCCGCACACGCACCCCATCGTCACCGAGGTGAAGGGGCGGTTGAAGTTCTTTGACTTCGTCGAGGGCGTGAGCGTCAACCGCGAGGTCGACGAGGTCACCGGTCTGTCCAGTCTGGTGGTCACCGATCCGAAGACCCGGGGCAACGGGGAGATCCGGCGTACCGTTGTGGACAACAACGGCAAGGAGACCGAGGAGCGGATTGCCTACAAGGACCTCCGGCCGATGATCAAGCTGGTCGACGAGGACGGCAACGACCTCAACCTCGCCGGCACCGACATCCCCGCGCAGTACTATCTGGCCGCCGGCGCGATCATCAGCGTCGACGACAACGCCGAGGTGGACGTGGGTGACGTCATTGCCCGTATCCCCCAGGAGTCGTCGAAGACCCGCGATATCACCGGCGGTCTGCCCCGGGTGGCGGATCTGTTCGAGGCGCGCAAGCCCAAGGAGCCGGCGATCCTCGCCGAGGTCTCCGGGACCGTCTCCTTCGGCCGCGAGACCAAGGGCAAGCAGCGGCTGGTCATTACCATGGCCGACGGCGAGAGCTACGAGGAGCTCATCCCCAAGTGGCGGAACGTCACCGTCTTCGAGGGCGAGCACGTGGAGAAGGGCGAGGTCATCGCCGATGGCGAGCCGAACCCCCACGACATCCTCCGACTGCTGGGTGTCACGGAGTTGGCCAGCTACATCGTCCGCGAGATCCAGGATGTCTACCGTCTGCAGGGCGTGAAGATCAACGACAAGCACATCGAGGTCATCGCCCGGCAGATGCTGCGTAAGGTCGAGATCCGGGAGCCCGGCGACACCCGGTACCTGCGCGGCGAGCAGGCGGACTGGGGTCGCGTCATGGAGGAGAACGAGCGCCTGGAGGCGCAGGGCAAGGAGCCGGCGCGCTTCGATCCCATGCTGCTGGGCATCACCAAGGCCTCGCTGGCCACGGACTCGTTCATCTCTGCGGCCTCCTTCCAGGAGACCACGCGGGTGCTGACCGACGCCGCGACCCGCGGCGCCAGGGACGACCTCCGTGGATTGAAGGAGAACGTCATCGTCGGGCGGCTCATCCCGGCCGGTACCGGCTTCGCGTATCACTCGGAGCGTCGCGGCCGGCCGCGGACCACCAGCGAGTTGGACATGGTCCCGCCGGCGATGCCACACCTCGGTGGCGGCGCCATGCAGGAACCGGGTGTGCACGACCAGCCCGGCGAGCAGCAGTAGCCGCTGGGCTAACGTAAGTCCCCGTGGGAGCGGGCCGTTTGGTTGACACTCCCCGGGGGCGGCCATACAATTAGCGACTTTCGACAGGTCGGGGCCCCGGCCTGTCGTTCGTTTTACTTTTGGAGTCAGCGTCTTATGGCAACCATTAACCAGCTGGTTCGGAAGGGGCGCAAGCGCCGGGCCGAAAAGAGCAACGTCCCCGCGCTCGAGGCCTGTCCACAGCGGCGCGGGGTGTGCACCCGCGTCTACACGACGACCCCGAAGAAGCCGAACTCCGCGCTGCGTAAGGTCGCGCGTGTCCGGCTGACCAACAGCTACGAGGTCTCCAGCTACATCGGCGGCGAGGGTCATAACCTCCAGGAACACTCCGTGGTGTTGATCCGTGGCGGTCGTGTGAAGGACCTGCCCGGTGTGCGCTATCACGTGGTGCGTGGCTCCCTGGATACCGCCGGCGTCGAGAAGCGCCGCCAGGGCCGCTCGAAGTACGGCGCGAAGCGGCCGAAGCGTTAAGCGCGAATCATCGACGAACGGGTAAAGGGTTAACGAGATGCCGAGAAGAAGAGAGGTGCCGAAGCGTAAGGTCCTGCCGGATCCCAAGTTTGGGAGCGAGCAGTTGACCCGCTTCGTCAATTTCATCATGCGCGACGGTAAGCGCTCGGTGGCCGAGCGGATCGTCTATGGTGCCCTCGACCGGGTCGCTGCCAAGGGGCACAGCAACCCGATGGAGACCCTGGAGACGGCGCTGGAGAATGTGCGCCCGGTGGTGGAGGTCAAGTCCCGCCGCGTCGGCGGCGCCACCTACCAGGTACCGGTGGAGGTGCGCCCGGAACGGCGCAACACCCTGGCCATGCGCTGGATCATCGAGGCGGCGCGCAAGCGCGGCGAGACGACCATGGGCCACCAGCTCGCCAACGAGCTGATGGAGGCCGCGGACAATCGTGGCACTGCCGTCAAGAAGCGCGAGGACACTCACCGGATGGCGGAGGCCAACAAGGCCTTCTCGCACTTCCGCTGGTAACAGTTACGGGGAATTCCGCAGTGGCACGCAAGACACCGATCGAGCGCTACCGCAATATCGGCATCATGGCCCACATCGATGCCGGCAAGACTACCGCCACGGAGCGCATCCTCTTCTACACGGGTATCTCCCACAAGATGGGCGAGGTGCACGATGGCGCTGCGGTGATGGACTGGATGGAGCAGGAGCAGGAGCGCGGCATCACCATCACCTCTGCGGCGACCACCACGTTCTGGCGGGGCATGGACCAGCAGTATCCGGAGACGCGTATCAACATCATCGATACGCCCGGCCACGTGGACTTCACCATCGAGGTGGAGCGCTCGCTGCGGGTGCTCGACGGTGCCATTTGCGTGCTCGACGCCAATGCCGGTGTGGAGCCTCAGACGGAAACCGTCTGGCGGCAGGCGAACAAGTACCGTGTGCCGCGCATGGTGTTCGTCAACAAGATGGACAAGATGGGGGCGGACTATTACCGCTGCATCCAGATGGTGCGCGAGCGCCTCGGTGCCAACGCGGTACCCATGCAGCTCGCCATCGGCGCCGAGGATCAGTTCGCCGGCGTAGTCGACCTGGTACGGATGAAGGCCATCTACTGGAACATGGATGACCAGGGTGTCACCTATGACCAGGTGGAGATCCCTGCCGAGCTCCAGGAGATGGCGGCGGAATACCGCGACAACCTCGTCGAGGCCGCCGCTGAGGGTGCCGACGACCTGATGGAGAAGTACCTCGAGGGGGAAGAGTTCACCACCGAGGACATCAACCGGGGCATCCGGGCCCAGACGCTGGCCAACGAGGTCGTGCCGGTGCTTTGTGGCACGGCGTTCAAGAACAAGGGGATCCAGGCACTGCTCGACGCCGTGGTGGAGTATCTCCCCTCCCCGGCGGACGTGCCACCGATCGAGGGCGAGCTCGAGGACGGTACCCCCGCGAATCGGAAGGCCAGCGACGACGAGCCCTTCGCCGCGCTGGCGTTCAAGATCGCCACTGACCCCTACGTGGGCACCCTTACGTTCTTCCGCGTCTATTCCGGGGTGGTCCGCACGGGTGACACCGTGTGGAACCCGGTGCGTGGCAAGCGCGAGCGCTTCGGGCGGATCGTGCAGATGCACTCCAAGGAGCGCCAGGAGATCGACGAGGTCCGCGCCGGCGATATCGCCGCCGCTATCGGGCTGAAGGACGTCACCACCGGTGACACCCTCTGCGACCGGGACAAGAAGATCACCCTGGAGCGCATGGAGTTCCCGGACCCCGTGATCTCGGTGGCGGTGGAACCGAAGACCAAGAGCGACCAGGAGAAGATGAGTGTCGCGCTGGGCAAGCTCGCCCAGGAGGACCCGTCGTTCCAGGTGCGCAGCGACGAGGAGTCCGGCCAGACGATCATCTCCGGGATGGGCGAGCTCCATCTCGACATCATCGTTGACCGGCTCAAGCGCGAGTTCAAGGTGGAGGCCAACATCGGCCAGCCCCAGGTGGCCTACCGGGAGACCATCCGTAAGCAGGTGGAGGCCGAGGGCAAGTTCGTGCGCCAGTCCGGCGGCCGCGGCCAGTACGGCCACGTCTGGATCAGGATGGAGCCGCAGGAGCGCGGTGAGGGTTACGCGTTCGAGAACAAGATCGTGGGTGGTGTCGTACCCAAGGAATACATCCCCTCGGTGGACTACGGCATCCAGGAACAGATGGAAAACGGCGTCCTTGCCGGCTTCCCGGTGGTGGATCTGAAGGTCACGCTGTTCGACGGTTCCTACCACGATGTGGACTCCTCGGAGATGGCGTTCAAGATTGCCGGTTCCATGGCTTTCAAGGAGGGCTTCGCCAAGGCGGATCCGGTGCTCCTCGAGCCGGTCATGAAGGTCGAGGTGGTGACGCCGGAGGAGTTCATGGGCGATGTCATGGGCGACGTCAACCGGCGCCGCGGTACGGTGCAGGGCATGGAAGACGGCCCCACCGGCAAGGTCATCCGTGCCGAGGTGCCCTTGAAGGAGATGTTCGGCTACGCCACGGACCTTCGTTCCGCGACCCAGGGCCGCGCCTCGTACAGCATGGAGTTCGAGGGCTACGCGGAGGCGCCGGCGAACATCGCCGATGAAGTGATCAAGAAGGCCGGCTGAGGCCGGTCTGCGGGTTTTCAGGTTTAACAGAATTCAGCCCAGAGAGGTGAGCCGTGTCCAAGGAGAAGTTTGAGCGCACCAAGCCGCACGTGAATGTTGGCACGATTGGCCATGTTGACCATGGTAAGACGACGCTGACGGCGGCGATGACGAAGGTGATGGCGGAGAAGTACGGGGGTGCGGCGCGCGCGTTCGACCAGATCGACAATGCCCCGGAGGAGCGTGATCGTGGGATCACG
Organism: Arhodomonas sp. SL1; assembly: GCF_052060015.1. Lineage (NCBI taxonomy): Bacteria > Pseudomonadati > Pseudomonadota > Gammaproteobacteria > Chromatiales > Ectothiorhodospiraceae > Arhodomonas > Arhodomonas sp. SL1. Next base: position 77,304 of record NZ_JBPODZ010000007.1, read on the forward strand.
ATTGCGACCGCGCACGTGGAGTACGAGACCGAGGCGCGTCACTACGCGCACGTCGACTGCCCGGGTCACGCGGACTATGTGAAGAACATGATCACCGGTGCCGCGCAGATGGACGGTGCGATCCTGGTGGTCTCGGCCGCCGATGGCCCGATGCCGCAGACGCGTGAGCACATCCTGCTCGCGCGTCAGGTGGGCGTGCCGTATATCGTGGTCTACCTGAACAAGGCGGACATGGTCGACGACGAGGAGCTGCTCGAGCTCGTGGAGATGGAGGTCCGGGAGCTGCTCAGCGACTATGACTTCCCGGGTGATGACATTCCGGTGATCACCGGCTCGGCGCTGAAGGCGCTGGAGGGGGATGAGTCGGAGATTGGTGCGCCCTCGATTGTGCGTCTGGTGCAGTCGATGGACAAGTACATCCCGGAGCCGAGCCGTGCGGTGGATGGCCCGTTTTTGATGCCGATCGAGGACGTGTTCTCGATCTCGGGTCGCGGTACGGTGGTGACCGGGCGTGTCGAGCGTGGTGTGATCAAGACCGGCGAGGAGGTCGAGATCGTGGGGCTGCGCGAGACCACCAAGACCACGGTCACGGGTGTGGAGATGTTCCGCAAGCTCCTCGATCAGGGGCAGGCGGGGGACAACATCGGTGCGCTGCTGCGCGGGACCAAGCGTGACGACGTCGAGCGGGGCCAGGTGCTGTGCAAGCCGAAGTCGATCACCCCGCACACGAAGTTCGAGTGCGAGGTCTATGTGCTGTCCAAGGACGAGGGCGGGCGGCACACGCCGTTCTTCAACGGTTATCGGCCGCAGTTCTACTTCCGCACCACCGACGTCACCGGTGCCTGTGACCTGCCTGAGGGCACGGAGATGGTGATGCCGGGTGACAACGTGCAGATGACGGTGTCGCTGATTGCGCCGATCGCCATGGAGGAGGGGCTGCGCTTCGCCATCCGCGAGGGCGGGCGTACCGTCGGCGCCGGCGTCGTCTCCAAGATCATCGAGTAAACAGCAATGGCAAGCAATCAGCGAATCCGTATCCGGCTCAAGGCGTTCGATCACAAACTGATCGACCAGTCGGCGCGTGAGATTGTCGAGACCGCCAAGCGGACCGGGGCCCAGGTAAAGGGCCCCATCCCATTGCCAACGAAGAAGGAGCGGTATACAATCCTCATTTCGCCGCACGTCAACAAGGACGCGCGGGATCAGTACGAGATACGTACGCACAAGCGCTTGATGGACATCGTCGACCCGACCGAAAAGACGGTCGACGCCTTGATGAAGCTCGACCTCGCCGCTGGCGTGGACGTGCAGATCAAGCTCTATTAACGCTTCCAGGGAACTACCTCGGCCCCGGGCGGAATGCCCGGTCAGCTGGGGCGGGCCCTTTTGAAACACCGGGCTACCGGGCATCGACTGCAGAACAAGTCGCGATTTCGGCGCTGCGGAACGCAGGCGCCCGGTGGGCTATGTCTTTCTGGGAGAGGGTAACGACGATGGCAATCGGAATCGTCGGTCGCAAGTGCGGTATGACCCGCGTGTTCACCGAGGATGGCGCGTCGGTGCCGGTCACCGTCGTGGAGGTCGCGCCGAACCGGGTGACGCAGGTCAAGACCGAGGAGCGCGACGGGTATCGCGCCGTGCAGGTCACCACCGGTAGTCGCCGCCCGTCACGGGTCACCAAAGCGTTGGCGGGGCATGTGGCGCAGGCCGGTGTGGAGATGGGCCGCGGTCTTTGGGAGTTCCGGCTCGACGGCGAGGTGGAGGTTGAGGGCGGCAGTGAGCTCGGTGTCGACCAGTTCGAGACGGGCCAGTTGGTGGACGTCATCGGCACGAGCAAGGGCAAGGGCTTTGCCGGGCACGTCAAGCGCCACAATTTCCGCACCCAGGACAACAGTCACGGCAACTCGAAGTCGCATCGCAAGCCGGGCTCCATCGGCCAGGCGCAGGATCCGGGGCGGGTGTTTCCCGGCAAGAAAATGGCCGGGCACCTCGGCAACGCCAGGCGTACGACGCAGAACCTGGAGGTCGTCCGGGTGGATGTCGAGCGGGGCCTGCTGTTGATCAAGGGCGCGGTGCCGGGCACCCGGAATGGGGACGTCATCGTTCGCCCGGCGGTGAAGGCGCGCGCGAAGGGGGATAACTGATGGAGCTCCAGGTCCGCGAATCCAAGGACAAGGCCGCCGGTGGCATCGAGGTCGCCGAGTCGGTCTTCGGGGCCGATTTCCGCGAGCCGCTGGTCCACCAGGTGGTGGTTGCCTACCTTGCGGGAGGGCGCGCCGGGACCAAGGCACAGAAGACGCGGTCGCAGGTCAGCGGCGGCGGCAGCAAGCCCTGGCGCCAGAAAGGTACCGGGCGGGCCCGCGCCGGCACCATCCGCAGCCCGATCTGGCGTGGTGGTGGCCGGACCTTCGCGGCCGTGCCCCGCAATCACGCGCAGAAGGTCAACCGCAAGATGTATCGGGGGGCGTTGCGCTCCATCCTCTCGGAGCTCGTCCGGCAGGATCGGCTCATGATCGTGGAGGGCTTTGCCGTAGAAACGCCGAAGGCCGCGGAGGCGCGTCGCCAGCTTGCGGCGCTCGGCACCGAGGACGTGCTGATCGTCGCCGGCGAGGTTGGAGAGGCCACGTACCTGGCGACCCGCAACCTCCCGCGCGTTGAGGTCCGGGACGTGGCGGGGCTGGATCCGGTAAGCCTGCTGTCCCACGAGCACGTGGTGATGACGAAGGACGCGGTCCGCCGAGTAGAGGAGTGGCTGGCATGAACCAGGAGCGGGTATATCAGGTCCTGCTCGGGCCGCATATCTCGGAGAAGAGCACCCTGATCGCGGACGATGGCCGGCAGGTGGTGTTCCGGGTGGCGCGCGACGCGAGCAAACATGAAGTGCGCAAGGCCGTGGAGCAGCTCTTCGAGGTCGCGGTCGAGGACGTCCGCGTGGTCAATATGAAGGGCAAGCGGAAGGGCTTTGGCCGAATCCGCGGCCGCCGGCCTGACTGGAAGAAGGCATACGTTGCCCTGGCCGAGGGTCAGGAGCTGGACTTCCTGGAGGCGGCGGAGTAAACCCGCGGCGAATACGGGACGAGAATTATGGCACTCGTAAACGCGAAACCAACTTCCCCGGGGCGGCGCTTCGTCGTGGAGATCCGCAATCGGGAGCTCCACCGCGGTGCCCCTTACGCGCCGCTGGTGCGCCAGCTCACCAAGAGTGGTGGCCGTAACAGTGACGGACGGATGACCACGCGGCACCGCGGCGGTGGGCACAAGCGTCGCTACCGGGTGATCGATTTCAAGCGCAACAAGGACGGGATCGCCGCGCGCGTCGAGCGTTTGGAGTACGACCCGAATCGCAGCGCCAATATCGCGTTGGTGCTCTACGGCGACGGCGAGCGCCGCTACATCCTGGCGCCCCGCGGCGTCCGGGTTGGCCAGGAGCTGGTCTCCGGTGTGGACGCACCCATCAAGCCCGGCAACACCCTGCCGCTGCGGAACATCCCGCTGGGCACCCAGGTCCACGCCGTGGAGATGCGCCCGGGCAAGGGGGCGCAGCTGGCCCGCTCGGCCGGCGCCGCGGTGCAGTTGGTGGCCCGGGAGGGCGCGTACGCGACCCTTCGGCTGCGCTCCGGTGAGATGCGGAAAGTGCTGGCGGACTGCCGTGCCACGGTGGGTGAGGTCGGAAACGCCGAGCACAACCTCCGCTCCCTGGGCAAGGCCGGGGCCACGCGCTGGCGCGGTCGGCGTCCGAAGGTCCGCGGTGTGGTGATGAACCCGGTGGACCACCCCCACGGTGGCGGTGAGGGCCGCACCTCCGGTGGCCGGCACCCGGTGACCCCGTGGGGCATCCCGACCAAGGGCCACAAGACGCGGACGAACAAGCGCACCGACAAGTACATCGTGCGCCGTCGCAAACGTTAACGCATTAAGAGGTGGGGATCCGTGCCACGCTCGATTCGTAAAGGGCCGTTCGTCGACCTGCACCTGCTGAAGAAGGTTCAGGCGGCCTCCGAGGCCAACAGCAAGCGTCCGATCAAGACCTGGTCGCGCCGTTCGATGATCGTGCCGGAGATGGTCGGGCTGACCATCGCGGTGCATAACGGCCGCCAACACGTTCCGGTGCTGATCAACGAGAACATGGTCGGCCACAAATTGGGCGAGTTCGCCGCCACCCGGACGTACCGGGGGCACGCGGCGGACAAGAAGTCGAAGAGGTAACCCATGGAAACGGCTGCTAGGCTCCGTTACGCGATGATCTCGCCGCAGAAGGCGCGGCTGGTCGCGGACCAGGTGCGCGGCCTCCCGGTGAGCCGCGCCCTCGAGGTCCTCGAGTTCAGCCCGCAGAAGGCCGCGGGCGTCGTCCGGAAGGTGCTGGATTCCGCGATCGCGAATGCGGAGCACAACGAAGGTGCGGACATCGACGAGCTCCGGGTCAGCCGCATCTTCGTGGACGAGGGACCGATGTACAAGCGCATTCAGGCGCGCGCCAAGGGGCGCGCGACGCGGATTCTCAAGCGGACGAGCCACATCACCGTGGCCGTTGCCGAACAGCAGTAGGGGTACAGCATGGGTCACAAGGTACATCCGACCGGCTTCCGCCTCGGCATCACCGAGGAATGGCGGTCCATGTGGTACGCCGACAATAAGAACTTCGGCGATTACCTCAACACCGACCTCGAGGTGCGGGAGTACATCAAGAAGCGCCTTGCGCATGCCTCGATCAGCCGGATCAAGATCGAGCGGCCGGCGAAAAACGCCCTGATCACCATCCATACGGCGCGGCCCGGGATCGTGATCGGCAAGAAGGGCGAGGATATCGAGGCACTGCGGCGCACGCTTGCGGGGATGATGGGCATCCCCGTGCACGTCAACATCGAGGAGATCCGTAAGCCGGAGCTCGATGCGCAACTGGTCGCCGAGAATGTCGCCCAGCAGCTGGTCCGGCGGATCATGTTCCGGCGAGCGATGAAGCGCGCAGTGGGCAACGCCATGCGCATCGGGGCCCAGGGCATCAAGATCCAGGTCGGCGGCCGGCTCAATGGTGCGGAGATCGCGCGTAGCGAGTGGTACCGCGAGGGCCGGGTCCCCCTGCATACCCTGCGGGCGGATATCGACTACGGCTTCGCCGAGGCGAAGACCACCTACGGCGTGATCGGCGTGAAGGTATGGGTGTTCAAGGGCGAGGTCCTCGATACCCAGGTCGTGCCGGAGTCGGGCAAGACCAAGCGCACGGCGAGCTGACAGAAGGGGCCGGGAGATGCTTCAACCGAAACGCACCAAGTTCCGTAAACAGCAAAAGGGCCGCAATAACGGCCTGGCGCACCGGGGTGCCACTGTCGCGTTCGGCGAATACGGCCTGAAGGCGACGACCCGCGGGCCGATCACGGCACGCCAGATCGAGGCAGGTCGCCGGGCGATCAACCGCCACGTGCGCCGCGGCGGCAAGATCTGGATCCGGATCTTCCCGGACAAGCCGATCTCCGCGAAGCCGCTGGAGGTCCGGCAGGGCAAGGGCAAGGGCAACGTTGACCACTGGTCGGCGGTGGTCCAGCCCGGGCGCGTCATCTACGAGATCGAGGGTGTGGCCGAGGACGTGGCCCGCGAGGCCTTCCGCCGCGCCGGCGCGAAGCTGCCGGTGAAGACCACCTTCGTGCAGCGGACGGTATTGTGATGAAGGCAAGCGAATTGCGAGGCAAGGATCCGGCGGCGCTGCGCAACGAGTTGCTCGAGCGGCGCAAGGAGCAGTTCAACCTGCGCATGCAGCAGGCCGGCGGGCAGCTGCATCGCCCTGACCAGCTCAAGAAGGTCCGCCGGGATATCGCACGGATCAAGACCGTGATCAACGAAAAGCAGAGGTCGAGTGAGGCGTCATGAGCGACCAGGGGACGACGAAGCGCACGGTCAACGGCCGGGTGATCAGCGCACGGGCCGACAAGACGGTGACCGTGGCGGTCGAGCGCATGGAGAAGCATCCGCTCTACGGTAAGTTCGTGCGCCGGACCACCAAGCTGCGCGCCCATGACGAGGCGAACGAGTGCCGCGAGGGCGACTGGGTGGCCGTGGAGGAGTGCCGGCCGTACTCGCGGACGAAGAGCTGGCGCCTGGTCAGGGTCCTCGAGAAGTCCACGGCGTGACATCAGGGCGCGACCCCAAGGGTCGCAGCGTTTTCGGCATCAGGTAAGCGAGCAGGTCGCCATGATTCAGATGCAGACACTCCTAAGCGCCGCGGACAACAGCGGGGCGCGCCAGCTGCAGTGCATTAAGGTGCTCGGCGGCTCGCGGCGGCGCTACGCCGGTATCGGCGACATCATCAAGGTGAGCGTCAAGGACGCCATCCCCCGCGGACGCGTCAAGAAGGGCGATGTCTACAGCGCGGTGGTGGTACGCACGCGGCGCGGCGTGCGCCGGGCGGACGGTTCCGTGATCCGCTTCGACGGCAACGCAGCGGTGCTCTTGAACAACAATCTGCAGCCCATCGGGACCCGTGTCTTCGGACCGGTGACGCGCGAGCTGCGCACGGAGCGGTTCATGCGCATCATCTCGCTGGCGCCCGAGGTTCTGTAGGCAGAGGTTGGCATGCGCAAGATCAGGAAAGGTGACGAAGTGATCGTGATCGCCGGCAAGGATAAGGGCCGGCGGGGACGCGTGCTGCGGGTGCTACCCGAGCGCGAGCGGGTCGTCGTGGAGAACGTCAATATGGTGAAGAAGCACCAGCGGCCCAACCCGCAGGCGGGTGTGCAGGGGGGCATCATCGAGAAGGAGATGCCGCTGCACGTATCCAACGTCGCGATCTATAACCCGAAGAGCGGGAAGGCCGACCGGGTGGGTGTCAGCACAACGGCGGACGGGCGCAAGGTGCGCGTGTTCAAGTCCAACAACGAACAGATCGACTAGGGTGCCGGAATGGCAAGGCTGCGAGAGCTCTACAGAGAAGAGATCGCCAAAGGCCTGACCGAGCGGTTCGGCTACTCCAATCCCATGGAGGTGCCGCGTCTCGAGAAGGTGGTGATCAATATGGGCCTGGGTGAGGCCATCCGGGACAAAAAGGTGCTGGACAGCGCCACCGAGGAGCTGGCGGCGCTGACCGGCCAGCGACCGGTGGTGACCAAGGCGCGGAAGTCGGTAGCCGGTTTCAAGATTCGTGAGGGCTGGCCGATCGGGGCGAAGGTAACGCTCCGGCGCGCCCGGATGTACGAGTTCCTGGACCGCTTCATCAACATCGCTTCACCGCGTGTGCGGGACTTCCGTGGGTTCTCCCCGCGGGCGTTCGACGGGCGGGGTAACTACAACGTGGGCGTGCGTGAGCAGATCATCTTCCCCGAGATCGAGTACGACAAGGTCGATGCGATCCGTGGGATGGACATCTCGATCACCACGACGGCCAAGACCGACGAGGAAGGGCGGGCCCTGCTGGAAGGGTTCAACTTCCCGTTCCGGAAATAGACGAGGACGTTATGGCGAAAGTGTCCATGATCGAGCGGGAACGCAAGCGCGAGCGGCTGGCTCGCAAGTATGCGGCCCGCCGGGCAGAGCTGAAGGCGATCATCAAGAGCGCGAACAGCACCGAGGAGGAGCGCGCCGAGGCCCAGGAGAAGCTGCAGGCGCTGCCGCGGAACTCGAGCCCGGTACGCCAGGTGAGCCGGTGCCGCGTGACCGGGCGGCCGAAGGGGGTCTACCGCAAGTTCGGTCTCTCCCGGAACCAGCTGCGTCAGGCCGCGATGCGCGGCGAAATCCCCGGCCTCAAGCTGTCGAGCTGGTAGGCGCGGTGGCGTGGAAACCAAGACTGGGTAATCAGGTGACGCGAACATGAGCATGACGGATCCCATTGCGGACATGCTGACCCGGATCCGCAACGGACAGATTGCGGAGAAGGCGGAGGTCGGCATGCCGTCGTCCAAGCTTAAGGTCGCCATTGCGCGGGTGCTGAAGGACGAGGGCTATATCGAGGACTACCGCGTCGAGGGCTCGGAGAAGAAGCCCGAGCTGGTGGTGGGCCTCAAGTACCATCTGGGCCGGCCGGTGATCGAGGAGATCCAGCGGGTCAGCCGTCCGGGGTTGCGCCGGTTCGAGGGCAAGAAGGGCTTGCCCCGGGTGCGCGGCGGTCTCGGCACGGCCATCATCTCCACCTCCAAGGGGGTGATGACGGACCGGGCTGCACGGGCCGCCGGCCATGGTGGCGAGATTCTTTGCGTGGTCTTTTAACGACGGGATCGAGAGTCATGTCCAGAGTTGCAAAAAGTCCGATCCAAGTCCCGTCGGGCGTGGAGGTGACCCTGCAGGGGCAGTCGGTCACCGTAAAGGGGCCGAAGGGCGAGCTGCACCACGAGGTCCACGACTGGGTGGGTGTCGAGCACTCCGACGGGGTCCTGCAGTGCGAGCCGCGCAAGACCCGCCAGGAGGCGGTGGCCTTGGCGGGCACCACGCGCGCTCTCCTGAACAACATGGTCGTCGGCGTCAGCGATGGCTGGGAGCGACGCCTGCAGCTGACGGGCGTTGGCTATCGCGCCCAGGCCAAGGGCAGCACGCTGAACCTCACGCTCGGCTTTTCGCACCCAGTGGATTTTCCGGTCCCCGATGGGGTCACGGTGGAGACGCCGACCCAGACGGAGGTCGTGGTCCGGGGTGTCGACAAGCAGCTGGTCGGCCAGGTCGCGGCGAAGATTCGTGGCTTCCGCCCGCCGGAGCCCTACAAGGGCAAGGGCGTGCGCTACGCGGACGAGCGCGTGGTGCTTAAGGAAGCCAAGAAGAAGTAGGTAGGTAGACAGGCGTTATGGACAAGAAAACCGCACGGCTGAGGCGCGCACGGCGCGCCCGAGCAAAGATCCGCGAGCTCGGGGCGTACCGGCTCACGGTGCACCGTACCCCGCGCCATACCTATGCGCAGATCATCGCGCCGGAGGCGGATCGCACCCTGGCGGCGGCGTCGACCTTGGAGAAGGAGGTCCTTGGGGATCTCTCCAACGGCGGCAATGTGGCGGCGGCGCAGGCCGTCGGGCGGGCGATCGCGGAGCGGGCCCGCAAGGCCGGCATCGAGGAGGTCGCGTTCGACCGGGCCGGCTTCAAGTATCACGGGCGGGTGCAGGCGCTGGCAGAGGCCGCGCGTGAGGCCGGCCTGAAGTTCTGACGAAGGGCGTAAAGCAATGGCGACGAGCGACGTAAGCAACGAGGGGCTGCGCGAGAAGCTCATCGAGATCAATCGCGTGGCCAAGGTGGTGAAGGGCGGTCGCCAGTTCGGCTTCACCGCCCTGACCGTGGTCGGCGACGGGGAGGGTTCCGTCGGGTTTGGCTACGGCAAGGCACGTGAGGTCCCCCTCGCCATTCAGAAGGCGATGGAGAAGGCGCGGAAGAACATGCGCAAGGTGCATCTCAACGAGAACACCCTGCAGTACGCCATGACCGGCTGGCACGGCGCGAGCAAGGTCTATGTGCAGCCGGCATCGGCCGGTACCGGCATCATCGCCGGCGGCGCCATGCGTGCCGTCTTCGAGGTGGTGGGCGTTCAGGACGTGCTGGCCAAGACCATTGGCTCGCGCAACCCCGTGAACGTCGTGCGGGCCACGGTCAACGCGCTCACGCAGTACCAGTCGCCGGAGCTAGTGGCCGAGCGGCGTGGGAAGAGCGTTGAGGAGATTCTGGGGTAGTCATGGCGAACAACAAGCAGATCAAGATCACTCTGGTCCGCAGCCCCTCCGGGCGGCTGCGCAGCCACCGCGCCTGCGTTACCGGGCTCGGGCTGCGGCGGATGCATCAGAGTGTGACGGTGAGCGATACACCGGAGAATCGGGGCATGATTCGCAAGATCGCGTACATGCTCAACGTTGAGGAGACCTGAGCCATGCGCTTGAACAGCATTCGCCCGGCAGGGGGCAGCCGCCCCGACGCGAATCGCGTCGGTCGGGGCCATTCCTCGGGCAACGGAAAGACCGCGGGTCGCGGCCACAAGGGCCAGCACTCGCGCAGCGGCGGGTTCCACAAGGTGGGCTTCGAAGGCGGCCAGATGCCGCTGCAGCGGCGGGTGCCGAAGGTCGGGTTCCGCTCTCGCCGCGGCCGTTACGTGGCGGAGGTCCGTCTCTCCGAGCTGAAGTACGTGGACGGGGACGTGGTGGATCTTCCGGCGCTGAAACAGGCCGGAGTGGTGCCGCGCAACGTGCGTGAAGCGAAGATCGTGGCCTCCGGCGAGCCCGTCCGCGCGTTCAGCGTGCGGGGGCTCGGCGTGACCGCCGGGGCCCGTAAGGCGATCGAGCAGGCCGGCGGCAAGGTAGAGGCGTAAATTGGCCAAGTCCCCTGGCAACGTGAATGCGCTTGCGGGCCTCGGGCGGCTCACCGAGGTGCGCCAGCGGCTGATGTTCGTGCTAATGGCGCTGGTGATCTATCGGCTGGGTGCGCACCTGACCATCCCCGGGATCGACCAGACCGCGCTGGCCCAGATGTTCGAGCAGCAGTCGGGCACCATCCTGGACATGTTCAACATGTTCTCGGGGGGTGCCCTGTCGCGGCTGTCCATCTTCGCCCTCGGGGTCATGCCCTACATCTCGGCCTCGATCATCATGCAGCTCATGAGCATGGTGGTGCCGACGCTCGAGCAGTTGCGTAAGGAGGGTGAGCAAGGGCGGCGCCAGATCACCAAGTACACCCGCTACGGGACGCTGGCGCTGGCGACGTTCCAGGGGATCGGGATAACCTATGCGCTCCAGAATCAGGGAGTGGTGCTCAACCCCGGTATGGCGTTCGTCTTTACCGGGACGATCACGCTGGTGACCGGTACCATCTTCCTCATGTGGCTCGGCGAGCAGATCACCGAGCGCGGGATCGGTAACGGTATCTCGCTGATCATCTTTGCCGGCATTGTCGCGGGGCTGCCTTCGGCATTGGGCGGGACCCTAGAGCTGGCGCGCACCGGGGAGCTTTCGATCCTGACGGTGCTGTTCTTCCTGGCCCTGGCGATCGCGGTGATCGGGTTCATCGTGTTCATCGAGCGGGGGCAGCGGCGTATCACGGTGCAGTACGCCCGGCGCCAGCAGGGCCGGAAGATGTACGCCGCCCAGTCGAGCCATCTGCCGTTGAAGCTGAACATGGCTGGGGTGATCCCCCCGATCTTCGCTTCCAGCATTATCCTGTTCCCGGCGACACTGGGGCAGTGGTTCGGCCAGGGTTCGCTCGGCTGGTTGCAGGGCATCGGCAATATGCTCAGTCCCGGGCAGCCGCTGTACATCACCTTCTATGCGGTGGCGATCATATTCTTCTGCTTTTTCTACACCGCGCTGGTGTTCAACGCACGGGAGACCGCCGATAACCTCAAGCGCTCGGGTGCCTTCATCCCTGGTATTCGGCCGGGGGAGCAGACGGCCCGTTATATAGACAAGGTGATGACGCGACTGACGCTGGTGGGTGCGCTGTATATCACCGGGGTGTGTTTGCTGCCGGAGTTCCTGCTGCTGTATTGGAACGTGCCGTTCTACTTCGGGGGCACCTCACTGCTGATCATCGTGATCGTGGTCATGGACTTCATGTCCCAGATCCAGGCGCACCTGCTTTCGCATCAGTACGAGCCACTGATGAAGAAGGCGAATCTGAAGGCCCACGGCCGGGGCGGCGGAATGCTCCGGTAAGGGGCCAGGGGTGGTGGTGCCGCTGGCGTTGCGGGCCATCGATACGGGTTTCGGGCGGGCCCTGTGGACGGGGCGCGCCCGCGGATTCTGCGGAGACAACGAGATGAAAGTACGGGCATCGGTCAAGAAGATCTGCCGCAACTGCAAGGTGGTAAAGCGCCGGGGCACGGTTCGGGTGATCTGTTCGGACGGGCGGCACAAGCAGCGCCAGGGCTGAGCCCCTGGCGGCTTGAATACGTGGCGGAAGGCCCGCTATACTAGCGGGCTTTCCGCGGGCATTGTTTATTGGGAGTAGGAATTCATGGCCCGGATAGCTGGCGTTAACATTCCCGCGAACAAGCATGCGGAAATTGCGCTCACGGCGATCTATGGCGTCGGTCGGACGCGGGCCCGCGCGATCTGCGAGGCCACCGGCGTGGCGCCGAATCGCCGGATCAGGGAGCTCTCCGACGACGAGCTGGAGAATCTCCGTCAGGAAGTGGGCAAGTACGTGGTCGAGGGCGATCTGCGGCGCAGCGTTGCGATGGATATCAAGCGGTTGATGGACCTCGGGTGCTATCGCGGCATCCGCCATCGCCGTGGGCTTCCGGTGCGCGGCCAACAGACGCGAACCAACGCCCGCACGCGCAAGGGGCCGCGCCGCCCGGTGACGCGGTAACGCAGCGGCTGGCGATTTCGCAGTACGGAATTCAGGACGGGCATTATGGCGAAAGCAAGTACCCGGGCGCGCAAGCGCGTGAAGCGTACCGTCGTTGACGGTATCGCCCACGTGAACGCGACCTTCAATAACACCATCATTACCATCACCGACCGGCAGGGCAACGCGCTGGCCTGGGCGAGCGCGGGGGGCAGTGGCTTCCGCGGCTCCCGCAAGAGCACGCCGTTCGCCGCGCAGGTGGCCTCGGAACGCGCCGGTGAGGCGGCCAAGGACTATGGCCTGAAGAACCTGGAGGTTCGGGTCAAGGGCCCCGGGCCCGGCCGCGAGTCGGCGGTCCGGGCGCTGAACAACTCCGGCTATCGGGTCACCAACATCTCGGACGTGACGCCCATCCCGCACAACGGATGTCGTCCGCCCAAGAAGCGCCGCGTCTAAGGGGAGCAACGATGGCGAGATATATTGGACCGACCTGCAAGCTCGCCCGGCGCGAGGGCACCGACCTGTCGCTAAAGAGTGGTGTTCGGCCGCTGGACAGCAAGTGCAAGCTCGACACGCCGCCCGGCCAGCACGGTCAGCGGCGTACGCGGCTTTCCGATTACGGACTGCAGCTGCGCGAGAAGCAGAAGGTGCGCCGGATGTACGGTGTGCTCGAGAAGCAGTTCCGCAATTACTACAAGGAGGCGGACCGGCGCAAGGGCAACACCGGTGAGAACCTGCTCCAGCTCCTGGAGAGTCGGCTGGATAACGTCGTCTACCGCATGGGCTTTGGCTCCACGAGGGCCGAGGCGCGGCAGCTGGTTGCCCACCGGGCGGTACAGGTCAACGGTCGGGTGACGAACGTTGCCTCGGCCCAGGTCAAGCCGGGTGACGTGGTCTCGCTCAAGGAGAAGGCCCGCAAGCAGGTGCGCGTACAGGCGGCGCTTGAGATGGCGCAGCAGGCGGGCTTTCCGCAGTGGGTCGAGGTGGATCCGAATCAGTTCCAGGGGACGTTCAAGCAGGTCCCGGATCGGGCGGATCTCTCGCAGGAGATCAACGAACACCTGATCATCGAGCTGTACTCCAAGTAACGGCGCCGCGCTCGGGTCAATCGAGAGGTTCAACCTCATGCAGGGTCAATACAAGGACTATCTCAAGCCGCGGGTGGTGGATGTCGAGGCCATCGACGACCGCCGCGCGAAGGTGACGCTGGAGCCGCTGGAGCGCGGTTTCGGTCACACTCTGGGCAATGCGTTGCGTCGCGTCCTGCTCTCCTCGATGCCCGGCTATGCCGTCACCGAGGCGGAGATCGAAGGGGTGCTGCACGAGTACACGGCGATCGAGGGCGTCCATGAGGACGTCGTCGATATCCTGCTCAACCTCAAGGAGCTCGCCGTTCGTCTGCATTCCCGGGAAGAGGCCACGCTCCGGCTCTCGAAGCAGGGGCCGGGTCCCGTCACGGCGGGTGACATCGAGACGGCACACGACGTCGAGGTGAAGAACCCGGACCTGGTGATCGCGACGCTTACTCGGGATATCCCGTTCGAGGCGAGTATCCGCGTGGAGCGGGGGCGTGGCTACGAACCCGCCACGGCGCGGGAGCGCGACGAGGAGCGGACGATCGGTCGGCTTGCGCTGGACGCGACCTACAGCCCCGTGCGCCGGGTGGCATACAACGTCGAGAGTGCGCGTGTCGAACAGCGCACGGATCTCGATAAGCTGGTGCTGGATATCGAAACGAACGGGGTGCTGGAGCCGGAAGAGGCGGTGCGTTTTGCCGCCGGGTTGCTTCGCGACCAGCTCGCTGTCTTCGTCGATCTTGAGGGCGGCGAGGAGAGCTTCGAGCCGGAGCGCGAGGAGCCATCGGTGGATCCGGTGCTGCTTCGGCCCATCGATGATCTGGAGCTCACAGTGCGCTCGGCGAACTGCCTCAAGGCCGAGAGCATCCATTACGTTGGTGACCTAGTCCAGAAGACCGAGGTCGAGCTGTTGAAGACGCCGAACCTCGGCAAGAAGTCGCTCAACGAGATCAAAGAGGTGCTGGCCCAGCACGGTCTGCAGCTCGGAATGCGCTTGGACAGTTGGCCACCGGCCGGGCTGGATGACAGCAGCCGCGCGCTGGGCTGAGTCGCACGGAATTAAGGAAGGCAGATATGCGCCATCGCAAATCGGGACGTAAGCTCAATCGCAACAGCAGTCATAGGCAGGCCATGTTCCGGAACATGGCCGCCTCGCTCTTCCGGCACGAGGTGATTCGCACCACGCTGCCCAAGGCCAAGGAGTTGCGGCGGGTGGCTGAGCCGCTGATTACCCTGGCCAAGGAGGATGGGGTGGCGAAGCGCCGGACTGCCTTTGCGCGACTTCGCGACAAGGAGGTGGTGACCAAGCTGTTCGAGGAGCTCGGCCCGCGGTATCAGCAGCGGCCGGGGGGCTACTTGCGCATCCTCAAGGCCGGTTTCCGGGCCGGGGATAATGCTCCCATGGCGCTGGTGGAGCTGGTTGATCGGCCGGTCGACCTTGAAGAGGACGAAGCCGCGGAGCAGCCGGAAGAGGCCTGAATCGGCAGGGAACCATTCCGGGGGATGAGGACCGGGCACGCGGGGACGCGGCCCGGTTTTTTTGTATCTGCGGGAGGGGAACGATGATCCTGCTGTATACAGACTTCGGCTGGTGCGGTCCGTACGTCGGGCTCATGCACCGGGTAGTCGCCGGTCGAGTGCCCTCCGTTCCCGTGGTGGATCTGATGCACGATGCGCCCCGCTTCCGGCCGGTGGAGGCCGGGCGGTTGCTTGCGGCGTTGCTGCCGGGGCTGCCGCGTCGGTGCATCGTTGTGGGTGTCATCGATCCCGGGGTCGGTACGGAACGTTCCGCGCTGGTGTGCCGGCGCGGCGAGCAGTGGCTGATCGGCCCGGATAACGGCTTGTTCGCCGCGGCCCTTGTCGGCGAGGACGGGGCACGGGCCTGGCGGTTGCCGGTGCCGGGGGAGGCGTCGGCGAGCTTCCACGGCCGGGACGTATTCGCACCGGCCGCGGCGAGTCTGGCCGTCGGTCGTATGCCTGCGGGTCTGCGGCCGGTGAGGGAATGGGTGGGGCGGGGTGAGTCACGGGAGCGGGACGTCGCCATCTATATCGATGACTTCGGCAATGTCATGATAGGCAGGAACGTCGCCGCCCTGACCGCGGGGGAAGCGCCGCGGCCCGGTGGCCGGGAATTGCCGCGTGCGCGGACCTTCGCGGAGTGCGCGCCCGGGGCGGCGTTCTGGTACGAGAACTCCTTGGGCCTGGTGGAGATTGCGGTCAATCAGGGGGATGCCGCCCGGGAGCTCGGGCTCGCCGTGGGTGATCCGGTGCCTATGCGCGCGGAGCTCGAGACGTGAGTAAGGAGGTGGGTCCATGCGGATCAAGGTGGATGTGGATGCGACGCCGGAGGAGCTTCGGCGGTTCCTCGGGCTGCCGGATGTGAGTGCCCTCCAGGACGAGGTGGTAGCGGCGGTGCGCGAGCGGATGCAGGAGGGCTGGGAGGGCTACGACCCGGCGGCGTTCCTGCGCACCTGGGCGCAGCCCGATGTCCCTGGCATGCAGCAGCTGCAGGAAGCATTCCTCGATGCACTGCGACGCACAAACCGCGGCGGCGGCACCGATTGAGGCGCGCCGGGCGGGGCGCAATCCACGGCAGTATCGGGCTGCTGCGCTGCGGCAAGGGCGCCCGGCATTCGGGTCTGCTACAATCGCGCCGAAATGGCAGGGCGCGCCGCGTCGTGTCCAGGCATACCCCAGGCAATCAGGAGATCCCCCATGAAAGCACCCGTACGTGTCGCGGTAACCGGTGCCGCGGGCCAGATCGGCTACAGCCTACTGTTCCGGGTCGCCGCCGGCGAGATGCTCGGTCCGGACCAGCCCGTCATCCTCCAGCTACTGGAGATCCCGCCGGCGATGGACGCCGTCGAGGGCGTGGTCATGGAGCTGGAGGACTGTGCCTTCCCCCTGGTCGCGGGGATCACGAAAACGGACAAGGCCGAGGAGGGCTTCCGGGATGCGGACTACGTCCTGCTCGTCGGCGCCAAGCCCCGGGGGCCCGGCATGGAGCGCAAGGACCTGCTCGAGGCCAACGCCTCGATCTTCTCCGCCCAGGGTAAGGCCCTCAATGACGTCGCCAGCCGGGATGTCCGCGTGCTGGTGGTGGGCAACCCGGCGAACACCAATGCCCTGATCGCCCAGCGCAATGCGCCGGACCTGGATCCGCGCTGTTTCACAGCCATGATGCGGCTCGATCACAATCGCGCTTTGGCCCAGCTCGCCAATCGTACCGACAGCCACACCACCGATATTCGCAACCTCGTGGTTTGGGGCAACCACTCCGCCACCCAGTACCCGGATATCAGCCACGCCAGTGTCGGTGGCCGGCCCGCCCGGGAGCTCGTGGAGCAGCAGTGGCTCGTTGACGAGTTCATCCCCACTGTGCAGCAGCGCGGCGCCGCCATCATCAAGGCCCGTGGGCAGTCGAGCGCGGCCAGTGCGGCGAGCGCCGCCATCGACCACATGCGTGACTGGACCATGGGCACCCCCGAGGACGACTGGGTCAGCATGGCGGTCCCCTCCGACGGCAGTTACGGCGTCGCGGAAGGCATCATCTACTCCTTCCCCTGCCGGGTGCGTAACGGCCGCTATGAGATCGTCCAAGGCCTCGAGATCGACGAGTTCTCCCGCGAGCGGATGCAGGCCACGGAGCGGGAGCTCGTCGAGGAGCGCGACGCGGTCGCCCACCTCCTCCCCTGAGGGGCGCTAGGGGCGCTCCCGCCCGTGGGGGAATCCCCGCGGGCGCTCTGGTATGCTTGCCGGCCAGAAGAAAGGGTTCACGGTTGGTGGAGGAAGGAGAGGCCATGGAGCCGTCGCTCACCGTCATCAGTCATCCGCTGGTCCAGCACAAGCTCACCCTGCTTCGCGACCGGGCGACCTCCACCGCGAAGTTTCGCAATCTCTTGCGCGAGCTGTCGGTACTCCTCGCCTACGAGGTGACGCGGGACCTGCCGCTGACCGCCCGCCCAGTAGACACGCCGCTGGCGCACATGCCGGCCGCGCCGACCCTGGAGGGTAAGAAGCTCTGCTTCATCTCCATCCTCCGGGCGGGCAACGGGCTGCTCGACGGCATGCTCGAGCTCATCCCCGCCGCCCGGGTGGGGCACGTCGGGCTGTATCGCGATCCACAGACCCTGGAACCGGTGGAGTACTATTACAAGGTCCCCGCCGCCCTCGACGAGCGACGCATCGTGGTGGTGGATCCCATGCTGGCCACCGGCCATTCGGCAGCCGCGGCGGTGAGCCGGATCAAGCGCGACGGTGCCCGGGATATCCGCTTCCTCTGCCTGGTGGCCTCACCCGAGGGGGTGGAGGCGTTTCATGCCGAGCACCCGGACGTGCCGTTGTTCACCGCGGTGGTTGACGAGGGACTGAACGAGAAGGCCTACATCCTCCCGGGCCTCGGTGATGCCGGCGACCGGATGTACGGCACCAAGTAACCTCCCCCATACCCCTGGCTGCCGAGGTTTCGCCCATGAAGCTCTACGCATCACCTACCTCCCCCTACGCCCGGGTTATCCGTGTGGTGCTGCTGGAGAAGCAGCTCACCGACCGCGTGACCCCGGTGTGGGTCAATCCCTGGGATGATCCGCCGGAGCTCCTGGCCGTGAGTCCACTGGCACGGGTACCGGTGCTGGAGGACGATGCGGGTACCTGCCTAACCGAGAGCGCGGTAATCGCGCTCTACCTGGAGCGCCGCTTCCCCGAGCCGCGGCTCATGCCCCTGGACCGGGTGGAGCACGTCCACGAGAAGCTCGGACTCGCCGAGGGGGTCATCGATAGCGCGGTGGGGGTGGTCGCCTATCGCCGGTTCCACCCCGAGTCGTCGGGGGCGCCACTGGTGGAGCGCCGCCTTGAGGCCATCCGGCGCACGATCCCCCGGGTCGCCACCGTGGTCCGGCCGCTGATGGACCGGCCGGATCTGGGCAGCATCGCCCTGGCCGTGGCCCTGGATTACCTGGATTTCCGTCTCTCGGAGCTCGGCTGGCGGGAAGACCACGACGAGCTCGCCGCCTGGCATCGGGCGATCGCGGCCCGGCCGTCCCTGCAGGCCACGGCGCCGGATCTCGAGGCACCGGCGTTCTGATCGCCGGGCGTGGCCACGGATGGCGGAATCGCGGAGAAGTTGCTACCCTTCCATTAGTCCGAACTCGTACTAATGGAAGGTCCGGGGTGCGTTCCCCGGCGGGAGGGACTTCGCGATGCTGCTCATTCGTATGCCAAGCCGGCTGGAGGACGACTACTCGCCGCTGTACTACCTCGCCGCCCTCGGGGCCGGCGGCTTGGTGGTCAGCTTCTTTATGTGGCTGATGTTCTGGGTGCCGCACCCGGGTCGGCCGGTGCCGGTGTTCTCCGATATCACCGCCGCCCTCGCCGACGGCGGCGCGGCCCTACAGCTCGCGATCGTCGTCGCCTGGGCGGGGATCGCGGTGTTCGCCGCGATGATGCTGCGGTTGCTGGTGTGGAACGTCCGCGAGGCGGCCGCGTGGCGGGGTACCGCGGCCTACATCGCCCTGCGCCGCGGCAATGCCGAGACCCAGCTGCTGGCCGGCCCCCTGGCCACGGCGATGGCCCTGAATGCCGGGTTCATCGTGGCCCTGGTGTTCGTCCCCGGCACCTGGTCGGTGGTGGAGTACCTGTTCCCCTTGGCGATGCTCGCCTTCCTCGCCATCGGGGTATGGGCGATCCGGCTGCTCGACGAGTTCTGGGGCCGGGTGCTCAGCGGCGGTGGCTTCGATTGCAGCCGCAACAACAGTTTCAGTCAGCTGTTGCCGGCGTTCGCCCTGTCCATGATCGGGGTCGGGCTGGCGGCCCCGGCTGCCATGAGCGGCGTGGCCTGGGTGGCGGGGATCTCGTATTTCGCCTCCTCGTTCTTTGTTGTAGCCGCGGTCGCCATGGGCCTGATCATGCTGGTCCTCGGCGTCCGTGCCATGATGGAGAACGGCGCCAGCGTTGAGAGCGCGCCGTCGCTGTGGGTGGTGGTCCCGATCCTGACCGTTCTTAGTATCGCGAGCATGCGCCAGGGACACGCCATGCATGCCCATTTCGGTGGTGGCGCGACGGCGGCGGACACCTTTGCCATGCTCACCACTGCCCTGACGCTGCAGCTGCTGTTCCTGCTCTTCGGGTTCATTGTCCTGCGCCGCGAGCGCTATTTCCGGCGCTTTGTTACCGGTGGCCAGCGTGATGCCGGTGCCTATGCACTCGTCTGCCCCGGCGTGGCCTTGAGCGTGATGCTGCAGTTCTTCATCAACAAGGGCCTGGTGGGGGTCGGGCTGATCGTCAAGTTCGGGACCGCCTACTGGCTGCTCACGGCACTCGCGCTGCTGATCCAGGTGCTCACGATCTGGCTGGTGTTGACCCTGAATGCGCGGCACTTCGGCGCCGAGGCCGCGGCGATTCGCGCCTCATGAGGCAGGGGTGGATCCGTCGTCGTCGGCTGCTGCCAGATCGCGGATACTCGGCCCGGCGGCGGCGGCGCTGAGCCCGCTCTCCCAGCGGGTGGCCAGCTCCGCAACCCCCGGCGCGAGCCTCACGGATTCGGCGCCCAGCCCCGGTTGCTCGCCGTGGCGGCGAATTCGGTCGAGGACCTCGTTCACGGGGGTGTCGTCGGGCGGGATCGCCGGCCGGAATACGGGGTAGCGGCCCCGCGGTGGATCCAGGCGAAGGAGCAGGCCGCAGTCCTCCAATACCCCCGTCATTTCGCTGACGGCGCTTGTGGGGACCTGCAGCTCCGCGGCCAGCGCGTTCTCGTCGGGTGCGGTGGTTCGGGCGTAGTAGGCCCGGGCGGCGAGCGCGAGGATAGCGACGCCAAGGCGTTCCTGCACGCGCGGGCTCAGCCGGGTGTCTTCGGTGCGCAGGCGCAGCTGGGAGGGATTCTGGACATAATAGGCCACGCTGGCACCGAGTAGCAGGATCAACCAGCTGAGATACAGCCAGATCATGAACAGGATCAGCGCGGCAAAGGCGGAGTAGATGGCGGTGTAGCGGGTGGAGCCGGCGACGAAGGAGGCGAACACCCAGCCGGTGCTCTGCCATAGCACCCCGGCGACGAGCGCCCCTGCGAAGGCGGCCGCCGGACGCACCCGCGTATTGGGGACGAAGCTGTAGATGAAGGTGAACGCCGCGATGACCAGGGCGTAGGGCACCAGGGCCGCGGCCACATCCAGCAACATGCCGAAGGGCCGCACCGTGGAGAGGCGCTGGACCCACTCGGCGCCGAAGAATGAGGCGGTGATCCCCAGGGCGGAGAATATCAGCACCGGGCCGATGAGGATGACACTGAGGTAGTGGCTGAAGCGCTGGGTGAAGGGGCGGTTCTGGCGGATGCGCCATGCGGCGTTAAACGCCTGTTCGACCTTCTGCACGAGCGCGATCACGGTGTAGAGCAGCAGGGCCAGCCCGACCGCACCGAGGACGCCGACGCGCATGTTCTCCACGAATTCGATGATCTGGGTGGTGATCTCCGCGCCGCGCGGACCCAGGGGCGCGAGGAACTGGGCCAGGGTGGGCTGGATCTGGTTGTGAACGCCGAAGGCCTTGAGCACGGAGAAGCTCACCGCCAGCAATGGCACCATCGACAGCAGGGTGGTATAGACGAGGCTCATGGCGCGCAGGGTCAGTTGGCCGGCCGCGAGATCCTCGATCACGGCCAGCAGCAGGCGCACGAGAAAGACCCCGTAGCGCCTCGGGCGTGACATGCGCTCCAAGTCCTGTTGGCGTATGAGCGCCTCCAGGCGCTCGATTTGTCCCCTGATCACGGCGATTTCCGCTGGTTCGGGCCTGCGCGCATTCTGGCACAGGCGGGCGTGGGGGTAGAGCGCCCTGCACGCGTGAAGCAAGAGGGAGCCGGATGGATTCACTGACACAGATGGCCCTTGGCGCCGCCGTCGGGGCCGCGGTAATGGGCCGGCACGCGGGTTGGCGGGCCTTCGCCTGGGGCGGCGCCGTCGGCACCCTCCCGGACCTGGACGTGATCCTGGACTATGGCGACGCGGTGGCCAACTTTACCTACCATCGCGGCTTCAGCCATGCCGTGGCGCTGTTACTGGTGGCCGCCGTGGCGTTGGCAGCAATGGCCGACCGGCTGCACGAGGATCGCTGCGGGCGTCGGCCTTACCGTTGGTTGCTCGCGATGGTCGCGGTGCTGGTGACCCATGTCGCCCTCGATGCGCTCACGATCTACGGAACCCAGCTGTGGCAGCCGTTCTCCGATTATCCCGTCGGCCTCGGTAGCATCTTTATCATCGATCCGCTGTACACCCTGCCGCTACTCGCCGGCCTCGTTCTGGCGGTCTGGGCCCTTCCTCGCAGGGGCTGGGCCGCGGCGGCCCGTTGGAACGCCGTCGGTCTGGCGCTGAGCAGCGCCTACCTGGTCTGGAGCGTTGCTGCACAGCAGCACGTTGAGGATGTCGCCCGACGGGCGCTGGATACCCAGGGCGTGAGTTACCAGCGCATGCTTGTGACGCCGACGGCGTTCAACACCGTGCTCTGGCGGGTGCTCGTGGTGGATCGGGATGGCTACTACGAGGGCTACCATCGCATTGGGCAGGCACCGGAGGCGTTGCGCCTGCGTCATTACCCAAGCGATCCGTCGCTGTTGGACGATATCGCCGAACAGTGGTCGGTGCGCCGGCTGCAGGGCTTCACCAAGGGGTTCTATGCGGTCCGCGAGGAGGGTGGGGCGGTGGTGATCACCGACCTGCGTATGGGCCAGACCCCCTATTTCGCGTTCCGTTTCGAGGTGGGACGTCGGCAGGGCGAGACGGTCCGCCCCGTCGCGAGTCGCCGCCGGGAGGAGGCCCGGCCACCGCTGTCGGTGGCGCTCAGCGAACTGCTCGGCTGCGCCCGGGGCGAGGCCACACAGGTGCTTGTCTGCTAGTATCCGGCGGTTGTGCAGTGGCGGGCGGTGCCCAGGATAGGATTGGCAATGAGACGTGGAGAGGCATTCAAGGGCGGCATGCTGGCCATGGGACCGATTACCGCCAGCGCCGTGCCCTTTGGCGTGATGGCCGGGATCGCCGCCCGTGAGGCGGGACTGGACGTGATCGCGAGTATGGGGATGTCGCTGTTCATCTTCGCCGGCGCCTCCCAGCTTGCCGCTGCCCAGCTGATCAACGACGGTGCCTGGGCGGGGGTGATCATCCTCACCGCGCTGGTGATCAACCTACGCTTCGCCATGTACAGTGCTTCGTTGGCGCCCCATCTCGCCCACCTGCCGACCCGATGGAAGGCGCCGCTCGCCTACCTGCTCACCGATCAGGCCTATGCGGTGTGCATCACCCGTTTCATGAAGCACCCCGACATGGACAACCGTCACTGGTTCTACCTCGGGGCCGCCATGCCCTTGTGGTTGGTGTGGCTGGCCGCTACCGCTGCCGGCATCCTGATCGGTGCCGCGGTGCCCCCGGCCTGGCAGCTCGGCTTTGCCGTGCCGCTCATCTTCCTGGCGCTGCTCGTGCCCGCGGTCCACGATCGTCCCATGGCGGTCGCTGCGGTGGTCGGCGGCGGCATAGCCCTGGCGGCCCACAATCTGCCGTTCAACCTCGGCATGATCACCGGCGCGCTCGCCGGGGTGGTGGCGGGGGTCCTGGCGGAGCGCTGGCAGGCACGGTGGGCGGCATGAGCGACGCGGTGATCTGGACCATCATCTTCGCCGCCGGGCTCGGGACGTTCGCCCTGCGGCTGTCGTTCATCCAGGCCGTGGGCAGACGCGGGATGCCGGAGTGGCTGCGGCGGCCGTTGCGCTACGTCCCCGCTGCCGTCCTTTCGGCACTGGTGGTACCGGGGATCCTGCTCGGTGGCGAGGCGCCCTTCGATCCCGCCCGCGTTACCGCCGGCGTGGTCGCCGCCCTGGTAGCCTGGCGCACCCGCGGCACTATTTACGTCCTCGCGGCGGGCATGGGGACCCTGTGGCTGCTCACCGCCGTATTGCGCTGAGTCGGGGTCGGTGATAGCGTCGTTGCGATGAGTTTGCCGTATGCAGTGAACGTCAATCCGTCCCCCCGCCGCTGGTTCGGCTGGTATTTTCCTGGGTCCACGGATCCGGGCAGGCGGCGTATTGGCTGACACCTAACACGGCCGAAGGATACGAAAAGCGCCCCCGGATCGTCCGATCCGGGGGCGCTTTTCGTTGGGTACCGGGAAACACGGAGGGCCACAGGTGGGCGTGAACGCACAGGCACGGCTAGCACGGGAACAGGCGCCGCGCAGCGTTGCCCCGGCGGGGACCGTCGCGGGGTTGGACGGATATAGCGAATGGATCTCCGCCGTGCACGGCGGCGTCGCGGGTGCCCTGGGATGTGGCCGTCAGCTACTGCCGATCGGGCCCTGGCAGGGCAGCGGGCCGGATGGACACGGCCCGCCGCGCCTGCGTACGGAACTGCTCGGCGCGGTGGATGAACTGCTCGCCAGCCAGGCACTGGATCCACCGCAGGCCCGGCTGCTTGTGGCCGCGGTTACCGTCGCCGCGGCGCCCCCCACCGCTCGGCTGTGCCAGCTGCTGCTGGTGTATCTGGGTGAACCCGCGGTGGGGCGGGCGGCATACATACTGCCGGCCATGGTAGCCGGCGCCGTGGCGCCGCTTGGCTTGCGCGGGCAGTACCGGTTGCTCCCCGGGGCGGCCCCCTCCCTCGAGGATGCGATGCGCCTCGAGTTCCGCGATGGCGAGGGTTGGTCCCCCGCGGGCCTATGCGGGGTCGTCACCTCGGGCAGCCTCGAAGGGGCGGGGCTGGATGCAGACCGGCATGTCGCGTTCGCCCTTCGGTTGACCATGGAACGGGTGCCGGGGCGGCATTGAAGGCGGGAATCAAAAAGGGTGGAACAAAAAAAGAAGCCGACCCGAAGGTCGGCCAAGGAGGAGGAGAGGCGATGTACCGGCACTCGCCGGTGAGGCGATAACGCGGGGCTGGGCGTTATCGCCGAAAAATGGGGTCGTTCAGCGTGCCTGGGGCAGCTGGAAGAAACCCGAGAGCTCGTCGGCGTGACGGCGCATATGGGTCCCCACGCTGTCACTGACCTGGCGCATGTAGCGGCCGAGGAGGCCGGGGCCCATGCACCGGCTGCGACCCAACGGTGGCTCGATCTCGATGATGCCCACATGGCCCTGATGGGTGATCGGCTCATTGTGGTTCATGGCTGTATGCTCCTGCCGTTCATCGTGTTGGCAGAATCGTAAGAAAATGTATCCAATTCAGGAACCGTGTGCTGGGCAAAGGGCCTGTGCCGGAGCCGCACGAATCTGGTTTGGGGGCGTGTCCTGGCAGTAGCGCCCGCTGCTGCTATAGTCCCCGGGAACAAGGGACCGGTGGCATGTTGCATGGCACAATAGGGGTGGGTTGCCATCAACAGCCCGGCATAGCCACTGCAAAGCGCATGCGCGATTTCGGGGAGATTCATGGATAAGGCGGCGGAAATGATGATCTTCGCCAAGGCCGTGGAGGAGGGTAGCTTCTCGGCGGCGGCGCGGGATCTCGACCTGACCCCTTCCGCGGTCAGCAAGCAGATTCGCCGCCTCGAGGACCGCCTCGGCGCGCGGCTGTTCAATCGCACCACCCGGCGTATCAGCCTCACCGAGGCCGGCCAGGCCTATTACGAGCGCTGCGCGCGAATCATCCAGGAGATCGAGGAGGCGGAGGAGGCGATCACATCGCTGAACGAAAACCCCCGCGGCAACCTGCGGGTGGCGGCGACGGTTTCCTTCGGCCGGGTTGAGGTCCTGCCCCGCATCAACGAGTACCTGGAGCGCTATCCCCAGATCAATGTGGAGTTCGAGCTCACCGACCACCACGTCGACCTGGTGGAGGAGGGCATCGACGTCGCTATACAGTGGCGCGAGCAGATGGATGACCCCTCGCTGATCGCCCGGAAGCTCTGCGTCAACCGTCGCATCATCTGCGCCGCCCCGGCGTATATCGAACGCCATGGCAGCCCGTCCACCCCGGAGGAGCTCCTTGAGCACAACTGCCTCACCCTCTCGGAGATGGAGCTGTTCAACGATTGGGAGTTCGAGGACACCGAGCGCGGCCGGCGGGTGCTGCACGTCTCCGGGAATTTCCGTGCCAACAACGTGGACGCCCTCTACCAGGCGGCCCTCTCCGGTGCCGGCCTGGCGCGGCTGTCCACCTGGTTGGTGATGGCGGACATCCGCGCCGGCCGGCTGGTGCCGGTGTTGCCGGAATACCCCCATGAGAGCTCCGCGTTCTATGTGCTCTACCCCCACCGGCGCCACCTCTCGCGCAAGGTCCGCACCTTCGTCGACTTCCTCGTCGAGGTCTTCACCCCGGTGCCGCCCTGGGAGAAGGAGGGCCTGGAGTTCGACCCCGAGGAGTGGCGGCGTTTGGCCGGCGCTGAGGCGCGGACGCGGTGAGCGAGGGTGGTATCAGCGTCGCCGACGAAGGGGCCGTCCGGACCCTGACCTTGGAGCGCCCCGAAAAGCGCAATGCACTCACCCGCTCCATGTACGAAGAGCTGGACACGGCCGTGGGCGCGGCCAGTGAGGATTCGGCGGTCGCCGTGATCCATATCCGTGGAGCCGGTGGTCATTTCACCGCTGGCAATGATCTGGAGGGCCTCGGCGAGCTGGTCGGTGAGGGCCAGTGGGGTGGTCACCCCCTGGCCCGCTTCCTCCACGGCGTGGTGGACTGCCCCAAGCCGTTGATCGCAGAGGTCAGTGGCTATGCCCTCGGTATCGGGACGACGTTGCTGCTGCACTGCGACCTGGTGATCGCTGCCACGGATGCGGAGCTCGGGATGCCGTTCGTACCCATGGGACTGGTGCCGGAGTTCGCCAGCACAGAGCTGTTGCCGGCCTTGGTGGGCCCGCAGCGGGCGGCGCGGCTCATGCTCCTCGGCGACCGCTTCAGCGCCATGGAGGGGGAACGCCTCGGCGTCGTCACCCAGGTTTGCGAGCCCCCCGCCGTGGGGCCGGTGGCCCGGGCCTGGGCTCGGCGGGTAGCGGGCCTGCCCGTTGGTGCAGTGGCCGAAACCCGGGCCCTCCTTCGGGACAGCGGCCACCGGGAACGCCTGCATGCGGTGATCGAACGGGAGGCGGCCGCCTTCCTCCGGCGGCTCGCCTCGGAGGAGCACCGCACCGCCATGGCCTCCCGGGGTCGCTGATGGAGTGCCGAGTCGGCTGCGGTGCCTGCTGCATCGCGCCTTCCATCTCGTCGCCGCTGCCCGGCCTGCCGGCGGGCAAGCCCGCGGGGGTGCCCTGCCCCCATCTCACCGTGGACTATCGGTGCGCCTTGTTCGGCCGTCCCGAGCGGCCCGCGGTCTGCCGGGCCTTCTCGGCCAGCCGGGAGGTATGCGGTGACCGCCGCGAGGAGGCGCTGGAGCGGTTGCGGGCGCTGGAGGCGGCCACCGGTGCCGGATGAGCCCGATTACAGGGGGTTAAGCACGACAATGCCGGCGTTGAGGTAAGCGGCGAAGCTGATCCACAGCAGATAGGGCAGGAGCAGGGTCGCCGCCGGCACGGAGACGCGCCGGAAGCGATGGATACACAGCACGACCAGACCCCACAGGACCAGGAGATCCAGCAGCGCCATCGCCGGGCGTTGCCAGCCGAAGAACAGCACCGACCACAGCCCGTTGGCCCCGAGCTGGGCGATAAAGGGCAACAGCACCGGAAGGCCGGTCTCCAGGGTCACGCGGCGGCCTACCAGCCAGGCGGCCACCGCCATCATCACGTATAGCAGCGTCCAGGCGACGGGGAATACCCAGGCCGGTGGGGTCCCCGGCGGCTTGGAGAGCGCGGCATACCACTCCCCGGGCGGTGTCAGTACACCGCTCGCCGCTGCCGCCGCTGTCAGCGCCAGCCAGCCGAGCAGCTGCAGGACATCACGCCCGGGGGACGTCGCCGTCTCCACCAAGGCGGCGCTAGCGCTCGCTGCCAGGGGTGGCCGTCACATCCAGGCGGATGCCGTGCTCGCCGATGTCGAGATCAATGGTCTGGTCCACGTTCACCGCGCGCAGCTGCTCCCGGATCTCCTCGAGATCTTCGGCATCGGGCATTCCCTCGCCGGCGCCTGCCGCCACCGCCGCCGACTCGTCGGGCAGGCCCTCGCCCAGCTCGGCGAGGTTGTAGCGCAACGAGAGCACCCCGTTGGGCGAGAGATCGGCGTCGGTCGCCTCGGGCAGGCTCGTGCCCTCGCCGGCCAGAACCGTGAACCGCCCCTCCCGAAGTGCTACCCGAAGGGCGCCGTCGGGGAGCATGGGGTGGGCCAGGGGGACCGGTCCTCCCCCCATCTCCGGCTGGCTGGTGGCCCCCAGGAAACCCTGGGCGACCTGCCATAGCGACTGCGGGCGCCCAGTGGCCACATCCACCACCGCCGGCGGCATGCCCTCGCCCCCCGGTACCTCCAGCAGTGTGGCGTTCATCCCGCGGACGTCCGCGAGCATGGCGGTGAACATGCCGAGGCCGGCGAGCTGCTGGGGATCCGCCTGCTCCTGGAGCTCCCGGAGCTCCTGGCATTCCCATTCGGCGGCCCGGAAGCGTTCCACCAAGGCCTGCAGTACCGGAACCAGCTCGGCCATGTCGAGGCCGATACCGAGATGGGCGACACCGCCGTCCACTGCCGCGGGGATGTGGCCGCGCAGCCGCTGCAGGGTGGTGATCAGGCCGTGATCGGCGATCTCGGTGACCCAGCGGCTATGGGCGCGGCCGGTTTTCGCGTCCAGCTCCACCGCGCCGATGACGCTGCGTGGCGCCCCGGCAATGATCGAATCCAGGTCCCGGGCGCAGGCCTCCGAAACCTCCGGAAGCTCCCCCTCATAGATGTCCGCCAGGGCACGGATGAGGCGCCCGGTGCCGCTGTCACCGTGGCCGGTGACCGCCGCCGCAACGGCGGTGTGATCGATGTAGCCGGTGGCCCAGGAAAGCGTGCCGTGGGTCTCGGCGAGCCCCGCCAGGCGCTCGGTCTCGGCAAGGCTCGGCTCCGGCGGTTCCTCGCCGAGGGTCTTGGTCAGCGCCTCCTCCATCCCCGGTACCGCCAGGGTGAGCACGGCGTAGCCGCCATGGATGCCGACCACCAGCGCGGGGGGCGTGGCACCGGCGGGGGCATCGAAGGGGTAGCGCCAGCGATCTTCTTCGGTACCGGCGGCCGCCTCGACCCCCGCCTGTCCCTCTGCCTCGGCGACGGCGGCGCGGAAGGCATCCGCATCGTCGAGGCGGTACCGGAGCACTGGCAGCCCTTCCACCGCGTATACGCCGAAGACCCCACCTTCGTCCAGGCCCATCGCCTGGACGCCGGCGTCGTCGCCGTGGGCCATGGCCTGGCGCAGCAACGCCGCCAGCATGCCGGCGCCGGGGCCGGCCTCGTCGGTGGCCTCGACGGGGTCCGGGAGCTCGGCGGTGTCCGCGAGGCCCATGCGATTCCGCCAGTGGGCGAAGTACGCCGGGGCGTCATAGGGCTCGCTGTAGCCCGCGAAGTACGGGGTGTCGGCGGGCACGTGCTCAAGCAGCGCCGCCGCGTTGTCGCCGGAAAAGGGCCAGCTCAGGGCGCTGGCGGTGCCGGAGGCAGCCAGCAGTACGAGCGCGGTCAGGGTCTTTTTCATGGTTTCTCCCCACGATTGTTATGCGATTATGGGTATAAGTTCGGCGATCAGCCGTTGCCGCTGTGCCCGCCCAGGGCCTTCTCCGTGGCCGCCAGCAGGGTGGCGACCGCGATCCCCTCGGCGGCCATCTCCACCTCCTCCAGGGAGGGGAAGGTAGGCGCGACGCGGACGTTGCGGTCCTCCGGATCCTTGCCGTAGGGGAAGGTGGCCCCGGCGGGGGTCATCACCACCCCCGCCTCACCGGCGAGCTCCACGGTGCGCCGGGCGCAGCCGGGCGGTGTGTCCAGGCTGATGAAATAGCCGCCCTTCGGGCGGGTCCAGGACGCCACCGGGTGGTCCCCGAGCACCCGGTGGAAGGCCTCGTCGACCGCCTCGAACTTCGGCGCGATCAACCGTCGATGGCCGTCCATGAGGCGCTCGACGGCGGCCATATCCGGGAGCATCGCGAGGTGGCGGAGCTGGTTGATCTTGTCCGGCCCGATGGCCCGCTTGCCGGCGCGGCCCAGGTACCATTTCACGTTGGCCGCGGAGCTGCCGAACACGCCCAGACCGGCACCGGCGAAGGTGACTTTGGAGGTGGAGGCGAACGCCAGGGGGCGGTTGCCGTTGCCGGCGCGCTCACAGGTCGTGATCAGGTCGGCGAGCTCGGGAGGGTCGTCGGTGAGGTGGTGTACGCCATAGGCGTTGTCCCAGAAGATACGAAAGTCGGGGGCCGCCGTCTCCATGCGCGCGAGCCGTTCCACCACCTCATCGGAGTACACCTCACCGGTGGGGTTGGAGTACTTGGGCACGCACCAGATGCCCTTGATGGTGGGATCCTCGGCCACCAGGGACTCGACCCGGTCCATGTCCGGACCCTCGCCGGTCATCGGGATGTTGATCATCTCGATGCCGTATTCCTCGCAGATGGCGAAGTGCCGGTCGTAGCCGGGGACGGGGCAGAGGAAGCGCACCCGCTCCTCGCGGGCCCACGGCCGGGGGCTGTCGGGGTTGCCCAGCAGCAGGCTGTAGACGATGTTGTCATGCATCATCGCCAGGCTGGCATTCTCCGCCACGACGGTCTGCTCCGCCGGGGCCCCCACCAGTGCCGAGAACAGCCGCCGTGCCTCGGCAAGGCCCTGTCCACCGCCGTAGTTGCGGCAGTCAGTGCCATCCTCGGCGGTGTGCTGCCCCTCCCCGGGAAGTGCCAGCAGGGCGTTGCTTTGGGCCAGCTGCTCCGGGGCGGGCTTGCCGCGGGCCATGTTGAGCGTCAGGCCGCGGTCGCGGAACGCGCGGTAGCGCGCAAGCGTCTGCTCGTGCAGGGCACGGAGCTCGTCTTCGGGGAGGCGGCTGAGTTCGGTCATGGGGTCTCTCGCGTCGTCCGTGCGTCGGGGGATTGGTGATCCCTCAATATAACAGCTCCAACTGCTGCAGGCGCGCCTGCAGCAGGCCCGGGAAACGCCGGTACCAGGTGGCATTCAGCGGTGACGGGTGGGGCAGCGGGCACAGCCGGAACCGCGCGCTGCCGCCATCGGGTGTGGCAAGCGTCGCCTCGCAGCAGGCGCTGAACCGGTCGTCGCGTTGCCAGAACCCCTCCAGCTCGCGGCGCTCCTCGCGGCTGCGGCCGATGCCGAACCAAAGGAAGGCCTCCCGACCGAGGGTGATGAGGGTGCGACCACGCCAGTGGTGGACCAGCAGGTCCGCCATTAGGGGATGGAAGCGCCGCTTCACCGCCATGGACCAGGCCCGGTTGCCGGCGGGCTTGTAGGGTACGGTGTTGGCCCAGAAGTAGTGCCGCCCCACTGCCACCGAGGCATCGAAGCCCGGTAGCTCGCTGCCACGATGATGGCGGTGCAGGACCTCGCGGACCTTCTGGCCGCCGCTGCCGATGAAGGGGATGCCGTGGCGCACCTCCTCGCGGCCCGGGTCACGGCCGAACAGGCCCACCGGGGCGTCGGCGGGGCCGAGGCCGATGATGGGCTCCAGGGGGTCTCGGCCCACCGCCTCATAGGCGGCGTGGTCGATCCCCTCGAGGCTGGCCGCGGCCTCACGGAAGCGCGCGCGTGTGGGCTCGTCCAGGGTCACTGGGATGGCTCCATGGGTTGGTTGTGTTCGATCCCCGGCACCAGCCGCGGCCCTAGTCGTCGGTCAGTGTGAAGGCATCGGCGTCCAGGTGGGCCGGGAAGCGCTCCCGGAAGCGCTGCAGGCGCGCCGGATCCAGGGTGACGGTGCGTACCGCCTCGGCGCTCCCGCATTCCGCGAGGGGATCGCCGAGCCAGTCCAGGGCCACGCTGTCGCCGGCGTAGTCCCGGTCGTTGCCGTCGGTGCCGACCCGATTGACCCCTGCCACCACCGCAAGGTTCTCGATGGCCCGGGCGGGCAGAAGCCGCTGCCACCCGGTGCGCCGCACCGCCGGCCAGTTCGCCACGTAGAGCAGCAGATCGTAGTCGTCATGGTTGCGGCTCCATACCGGGAAGCGCAGGTCGTAGCAGATCAGCGGGCAGATCCGCCAGCCCAGGAGTTCCACGATCAGGCGGCGCTGGCCCGGGGCGTAGTGCTCGTGCTCACCGGCCATGCGGAAGCAGTGGCGCTTGTCGTAGTGCTCGCTGCTGCCGTCCGGGCGGACCCAGTAGAGGCGGTTGCGGTGCCGCCCCTGCTCGCTGACGGCGAGGCTGCCGGTGATGACGGCGCCGAGACGGGCCGCCTGGCGACGCATCCAGGCCAGGGACGGGCCGTCGACGGGCTCGGCGTGGTGCTCCGGTTCCATGGTGAAGCCCGTGGCGAACATCTCCGGCAGGATCACGAGGTCCGTGCACCCCGCCAGGGGGGCGAGCAGCTCCTCGAGGTGGTGGTGGTTGGCGGTGGGGTCCGCCCAGGCCAGATCGGCCTGGACCAGCGACATCCTCAGAGCCTGCATAACCGTTCCCCCGCCGCATCCAGGGTGGCATCCTGCTTGGCGAAGCACAGGCGCACCTGGCGCAGGTCCCCCGGTGCTTGGTGATAGAACGGCGACAGCGGGATGGCCGCCACCCCCGCCTCGTGGATCAGTCGCTCGCAGAACTCCACGTCCGGTTGATCGCTGATGGCGCTGTAGTCCACCAGCTGGAAATAGGTGCCTGCGCTCTCCGGGCAGGCCAGCCGCGAGTCCGCCAGCCAGGCGAGCAGCCGGTCGCGCTTGGCGGCGTAGAACGACGCCAGCGCGGCGGGATGACCGGGGTCCGCCTCCATGTACTCCGCGAAGGCCGCCTGCAGTGGGGTGGGCGTGGCGAAGGTCACGAACTGATGGACCGTGCGGAGCTCCGCGCTCAGCTCCGGCGGGGCGATGCAGTAGCCGACCTTCCAGCCGGTGCAGTGGTAGGTCTTGCCGAAGGAGCCCACCACGAAGGCGCGTTCGGCGAGCCCGGGCACCGCTCGGGCGCTGACGTGGCCGTTGGCGGTGAACGTAATGTGCTCATAGACCTCGTCACTGAGCACCAGCGCGTTGCTGCCGGAGAGGGCGTCGGCCACCGCCTCCAGGTCCTCGCGGGGCCAGACCGCGCCGGTGGGGTTATGGGGGGTGTTAAGGATCAGCAAACGGGTGCGCGGCCCGATGGCGGCGCGCAGCGCGGCGATATCCGGGCGGAAATCCGGGCGTGACAGGGCCACCGGCACCACCCGCCCGCCGGCCAGGGTCACCGCCGGGGCGTAGGCGTCATAGGCGGGCTCGAGGATGATGACCTCGTCACCCGGGTGGACCACCGCCTGTACCGCATCGAACAGGGCCTCCGTGGCCCCGGAGGTCACCGTGATCTCGCGCTCCGGATCCGGCGCCTGGCCGTCCCTGCGCGCGCACTGCGCCGCGATGGCGGCCCGTAGCTCGGCGAGCCCGTGCAGCGGGGCGTACTGATTGCGGCCGCCGCGCACCGCCTCGTCCAGCGCTCGGGCGAGGCCGTCCGGGGGCGGGAAGTCCGGGAAACCCTGGGCGAGATTGAGGGCACCGTGCTCAGCGGCCCGTGCCGACATCACGGCGAATATGGTGGTCCCGACGCCCGGGAGCTTGGTCTGCGGCCTGCTCGACACGGCGGATACCCCGATTGCTGCTGGAGAAGTAACGGACATGCTAATCAACGCCGGCGGGGAAGTCACAGGGCACCCTCCAGCCAGGGGCTGCCGCCGAGGGCACGCATCTGGGTGAGGATCCAGCGCTGGCGCTCGCGCATGCGTGGCGAGGGGGCGTTGACCCGGTAGACCTCCGGATTGGGCAGGGCGGCGGCGAGCAACGCCGCCTGCTCGGAGGAGAGTCGCGCCGGGGGAATCCCGAGCAGCGCGGGGGCGGCGGTTCCGGCGCCATAGACGTCCGGCCCGAAGCGCGCGATGTTGAGATAGACCTCGAGGATGCGCCGCTTCGGCCAGGTGAGCTCGATGAGCAGCGTCAACCATGCCTCCAGTGACTTGCGCACCAGGCTGCGGGCGGGCCACAGGTACAGGTTCTTGGCCACCTGCTGGGTGAGGGTGCTCGCGCCGCGCAGGCGTTGGCCCCCGCGGCGGTATTGCTCGAAGGCGCGG
The DNA here is from genome assembly GCF_052060015.1 of Arhodomonas sp. SL1. Taxonomy (NCBI): domain Bacteria; kingdom Pseudomonadati; phylum Pseudomonadota; class Gammaproteobacteria; order Chromatiales; family Ectothiorhodospiraceae; genus Arhodomonas; species Arhodomonas sp. SL1. Next base: position 110,687 of record NZ_JBPODZ010000007.1, read on the forward strand.
CGGATCTCGCGCAGGTCAAAGCCCGGGTGGTCGGGAAAGCGCTGGTCCTCGGCCGCCACCACCGCCAGCGCCAGGGCGGGGCTGATGTCGGCGTAGTCCACCCACTGGTGGCGTGGTGGCGCGAGATCGGGGTCCGAGCCCGCGAGGTAGTGGTGGCGCAGCATGAAGGCACTGGTCGGCGGGTCGAGCCAGCGCAGTGGTACCACTAGGAGGAGGCTGACCGCCACGAAGGTCACGGCGAGCCGGATCGCCCAGCGGCCGAGCCACCGGGCGATCCCGCTATTCCCCCGGCCCATCAGGCGGCGGGAGCACGCCGTGGACGAACCGGACGAGCTCGGTGAGCAGCCGCTCGCTGGCGGCGCCAGCGGCGAGGGCGGCCGCCTCGGGGCCGGCCCTCGAGGCCGGGCGGCTGGCGGACAGCAGCCGGCTCCCGAGCACTTGGCCCCGGGCATCGGTGAGGCGGGCCCGGAGCGCCACGCGGGCGTGTCCGGGCTCGCCATCGCGATAGTCCTGCTCGAGGTGGAGCAGCTCCATCTCCAGGCGGTAGTCCGACGCCACCGCGGCGGGGCTGCGCGCGACACTGCGGAATAATCCCGCGCTGGCCAGCGCGTCCTCCGCGGCGGCGGCGAGCAACTCCGCCGGAGGGGCCGCCCAACGGGCGGTGGCGAAGTAATCGATGACCGGCGATTCCCGGCGGTAGGCGATGGCCTCGCCGCGGTAGCCCGCCCGGGCCTCGGGCGTCTCGATCAGCAGGGTGCCGTGGGGACCTGCCTCTGCCGGGGTGATGCCCCCGCTGGCCAGCAGTTCCAGCGTACGCGGGGGTGGCGCCGAGGCCCGCTCGATCACACCGCAGGCGCTGAGCAGGACAGCGATGACCAGTACCGCAACGCCCGCGAGCGGGACGCCTGGCCCGCGGCGGTGCCGGTTAGCGGCCGTGTGCTGGCTTTGATGGAGGTCCATCTTCCTGCGAGGTCCTCAGTGCTGATGACTCGTAGGGCGTTGCCCGATTGTACTACGGCGCTCACGAGGCCGTAGGGATGCGAGCCGGAGCCAACGGCATCGGGTACTGCCGGGGGCGGCCGGGGCCGCCCCTGTGGTCAATGCAGCTTCAACGGATCGTGGCGCTGAAGTATCTCGTTGATCTCGCGCTCGATATCGGCGGGGATGACGACCTTGAGCTGCATATGCTCCCGGTCGACGGTGACCTTCTCGGCGTCGATGCCCGTGGAGATCAGATCATCACGGGCGTTCGTCATCTGTTCCTCGGTTTCGAAATCGCCGGTTATTACTTTCATGGTGCGCACCTCCTCAATGATTGCCGCACGGGGTCGAGCGGGTAACGCCTCCGCCCTTCCAGGCGTCATGGGGTGTTGCCGGCTTGAAGGCAACCCCCGGCCGATGCCGTTGATTGCCGCGGGCCTAGCGCTCCCCCGGTCCGGGTTCCCGGCGGGCCGGACCATAGAGGAGCTGCTGCGGGTCCCGGGACAGGGACTCCAGGGTGCGTTCCAGTCGGCCGGAGGTCCGGCGCAGCTCTTCGGTAAGCGCGTTGATCCGCGGCAGGGTGTCCTCATTGAGCTGGCGGATCCCCTCCCGCCCGCTCTCCCCCAGGCCGGTGAGCTCGGTACCGGCCTCGGAGAACCGGCCGGCCGTGTCTTCCAGGGAACGCGCCGCCGCCTCCACGGCGGCCAGGGTATCGGGCAGGCGCGCGACGCTGTCGTTTACGCCGTCAAGGACCTCTTCGCTACGGCGTGCCATCCCGTCGATGCGTTCACTCTGCTCGGCCAGGGTGCCGGTGAGTCGCGCCAGGTTGGCCAGCGTCTCCGCCAAGGCGCGCCGATTGTCTTCGGACAGGGCCTCAGAAACCTGTCTCGTTAGCTCGTCGAGGCTGTCCAGTCCCTCGCTGACGGCGGTGTCCAGGCGCATCAACAGCGATTCCCGGTAGGGGATTACCGGATAGGGCTCGTCGGCAGGGGCCTGCAGCGGCGGGGCATCGGGGGCGCCACCGGAGAGATCCAGGTAGGCGATACCGGTTACCCCACGCATCTTCAGGGTGGCGGAGATCCCCTCGCGTACCGGCAGGTCGGCGCGTAGGGCCGCCACCACGTGTACGCGCCGGGGATCGCTGGGATCGATGTCCAGCTCCCGGACCTGGCCCACGTCCACCCCCCGGTAGCTGACCGGCGAGTCCCGGCCCAGGCCGGCGGCGGAGTCGGTGAGGTAGATGGAATACAGCCGTGTGTCGCCCTGGCGCAGGCCGGTCGCCAGCCATAGCCCGGCGGCCACCAGGGCGGCGGTCAGAACGACCACGAACACACCCACGACGGTGTAGCTTACTCGGCTTCCCATGACCGCTCCCTGCCGCGCTGCATCCGCGCTCCCGAGAAATAGGCGCGCACCGCCGGCTCGTCGGCCTCGGCGAGCTCCGCGGCGCTGCCCCGCGCGAGGACCCGTCCCTCGCCGAGGAAGGCGATACTGTCGGCGATCTCCCACAGCGAGTCCACGTCGTGGGTGATTACCACCACCGTGAGGCCGAGCAGTTCACGAAGCTCCTGGATGCGCTCGTCGAAGGCGGCGGCGCTCAACGGGTCCAAGCCCGCGGTGGGCTCGTCCAGGAACAGCAGCTCCGGGTCCAGGGCCAGGGCGCGGGCGAGGGCGGCGCGCTTGGTCATGCCCCCGGAGAGCTCACCCGGGTAGCGGTACGCCGCTTCGGGCTCCAGACCCGCCAGGTGGATCTTCAGCCGCGCGATTTCGGCGCGCAGTCCCCGTGGCAGGCGGGTGTGCTCGATCAGCGGCATCGTTACGTTCTCCAACACCGTCATCCCCGTGAACAGGGCGCCGCGCTGGAACATCAGCGCCATGCGCCGGCGCATGGCCCGTTCCCTCTGGCGGTCCAGGCCTTCCATCGGCACCCCGAATAGCCGGATCTCGCCGGCGGCGGCCGGCAGCAGTCGGGTGATGGCGCGGATCAGCACCGTCTTGCCGGAGCCGCTGCCGCCGGCGATGGCCAGCAGCTCGCCACGCTCCACCCGTAGGTCCAGGCCGTCGTGGATGGTGTTCCCGCCGATACGGGTGACCAGGCCACGCACATCGATGACCGCCTCGCCCATGGGTCAGATCCCGAACTGTTGGAAGGTGATGGAGAACAGGGCATCGGCGATGATCACCAGAAAGATGGACTGCACCACCGCCAACGTCGTGGCCCGCCCCACCTCTTCGGCGCTGCCCCGGACCTTGAGCCCCTGATAGCAGCCGACCATGGCGATGAGCAAGGCGAATACCGGGGTCTTGCCGATGCCCGCCCAGAACATGCGCACCGGCACCGCCGTCGGCAGGCGATCCAGGAAGGTCAGGAAGCTGACGTCATAAAGGGTGCTGGCCACCATCATCCCGCCGAAAATGCCGGCGATATCCGCCCACAGCGAGAGCAGGGGCATCGCCACCACCAGCGCCAGCACCTTCGGCAGCACCAGCATCTCGTAGGGGGTGATGCCCATGGTACGCAACGCGTCCACCTCCTCGGTGATGCGCATGGTGCCGATCTCGGCGGCGTAGGAGGAACCGGTGCGGCCGGCGACGATGATGGCGGCGAGCAGCGGGCCGAGTTCCCGGAGCATCGTGATGCCCACCAACTCGACCAGGAAAACGTTGGCCCCGTAGCTCTGCAGCACTGTGCCGCCCTGATAGGCCATGACCACGCCCATGAGAAAGGCGAGCAGGCCGACGATGGGCAGGGCGTGGACGCCGGCCTGCTCGATCCCCGCGATTACCTGGCGCCAGCGCAGGCGGTGGGGGCGGGGCAGCCGGGGCAGGGTGTCGGCCACCAGGGCGCCCGTGAACTCCAGAAAACCCAGGGCCCGTTCCAGGTGGATCAGCGTGAGTCTACCGAGGCGGGCCAGGGGGTTGGGTCGCGGTGGCGGCGCCCCGGGGGCGTGCTCCGTCTCGGTGGCCAGTTCCAGCAGGGCACGATGGCGTTCGGAGGCCCCGGTCAGGGTCTCCGGCCCGCCGAGGGAGCGGGCGAGGCGGTTCAGGAAGACCGCGCCAGCGGTGTCGAGCCCCTCCAGCCCCGAGAGGTCCAGCCGCCACCCGGGGTCGGGCGCCTTCTGGTGCTCGAGACGACGGGCCAGCGGGGCGATGGTGTCCAGCCGCCATATGCCGCGGACGAGCAGTCGCTGCCCCCGGGCATCCTCCTCGAGGCGGGGTGGCCCCCCGCCCGTCTCCTGCCCTTGCTCAGCGGCCATGATCGGAGAGGGTACGGCGGACCGCATCGTGCCAGCCCTCCAGGGCCCGGTCCCGCTCTACGGCGGCCAGCCGGGGGCGCCATTCGCGGTCCTCCCGCCACTGGCCGGCGAGGGTCTCCGAGGAGGACCAGATCCCGCGATGCAGCCCGGCCAGGTAGGCCGCCCCCAGGGCCGTGGTCTCGCTGACCACCGGGCGCCGCACGGTGACCCCGGCGAGATCGGCGAGCAGGCTGGCAAACAGGTCGTTGACCACCATGCCGCCGTCGATGCGCAGCTCCCGCGGCGGGTGGCCGGTGTCCCGACCCATGGCGGCGATCAGGTCGTGGGTCTGGAAGGCCACCGATTCCAGGGCTGCCCGGGCCAGGGCGGGGCGGCCGGTGCTGCGCGTGATCCCGTGGACAACGCCGCGGGCGTCCGCATCCCAGTAGGGCGCGCCCAGGCCGGTGAATGCCGGTACCAGGTGCACCCCGTGGTCCGCGGGGGCCGCCGCGGCGAGGGCCTCGCTTTCGGCGGCGGTGTCGATGATGCCCAGGCCGTCGCGGAGCCACTGTATTGCCGCGCCGGCGACGAAGATGGCCCCTTCCAGGGCGTAGTGGGTGCGCCCCTCCAGTCGATAGGCCGGGGTCGTGAGCAGCCGATTCCTTGAGGGTACGGGACGGGTGCCGGTATGGAGGAGGGCGAAGCAGCCGGTGCCGTAGGTGGCCTTGACCGTCCCCTCGCGGAAGCAGGCCTGGCCGATCATCGCCGCGTGCTGGTCCCCGGCGACGCCGCGGATAGGGATCGCCTCGCCCAGCCATTGCGGATCGGCGACGCCGAAGTCGTCGGCGCAATCCCGTACCTCCCCGAGCATGGGGCGGGGGACTCGGAATAGCGCGAGCAGGGAGTCGTCCCAGTCCTGGCGGTGGATGTCGAACAGCAGCGTCCGTGCGGCGTTGGTGGCATCGGTGGCATGGACCCGGGCGCCGGTGAGCCGCCACAGCAGCCAGCTGTCCACGGTGCCGAAGGCGAGCTCGCCGCGCTCCGCACGCCGCCGGGCGTCGGGGACGTGGTCCAGGATCCAGGCGACCTTGGTGGCCGAGAAATAGGGATCGAGCACCAGCCCGGTGCGGGCGGTCACGGAGGCCTCGTGGCCGAGGTCGCGCAGTCGGGCGCACTCGTCGGCGGTGCGCCGGTCCTGCCAGACGATGGCCGGGTGGATGGGCTCGCCGGTGGCCCGGTCCCAGACCAGGGTGGTCTCGCGCTGGTTGGTCAGCCCCAGGGCGACAATGCGCAGCCCGGCGGCCCGGGCCTGCCGCGCGGCATCCCGGGCGACCCGCAGACTGGAGGCCCAGAGGTCCTCAGGGGCGTGCTCCACACGCCCGTCGCCGGGATAGTGCTGGGGGAATTCCTCCTGGCTGACCGCCACCGGCCGACTGTGGGCATCGAAGACGATGGCCCGCGAGCTGGTGGTGCCCTGGTCCAGGGCGAGGATGGCATCGGTCGCGCTCATGGTGTCAGCCTCGTCGCCACGGCGGTCCCCAGGCCCAGTACCAGCGCCGCCGCGATGGGTGTGGCCACGCGCCAGCCCAGGGCGCGGGTACCGATGGAGGCCGCCATGCCCGCCTTGACCAGGCTATTGACGCTGGCGGCGATGATGATGCCCACCACGGCCACGCCGGTAGCGAGGTCCCCCTGGGCCATGCGGGTCAGTGACAGGGTGATGGGGTCCACGTCGGTGATCCCGGAGGTGGCGGCGAGCAGATAGATCCCAGCATCGCCGAGCCATCGCTGTAGCAGCTCACCGAGGACCAGGATGACCAGCAGGATGAGGCCGAAGGTCAGCGCCGTCATCAACTCCAGCGGATTCTGCTGCACTGGCGGCTGCTCGACGCGCCTGCCGTGGTGGCGCCACCAGATCACCAGGGCCGGTGCGTAGAGCACCATCATCATGACCAGCACCGGCGGTGTCAGCGCGGGCAGCAGGCTCGGATTTAGGGCCAGGCAGACCACCAGGATGCGCGGGAACATGGTACCGCAGGCGATGAGTATCCCCGCCGCCAGCAGGGGGGAGAGCACCCGGTTGTCCCGTGACAGGCGCGCGAAGTGCAGGGTCAGTGCGGTGGAGGAGGCCAGGCCCGCGAATAAACTGGTGAACAGCGTCCCCCGCTCGGTGCCGCCGATGCGGATGGCGAAGTAGCCGACGAAGGAGATCGTGGCGATGAGCACCACCATCCACCAGATGGCGTAGGGGTTGAGCACCTCACCGGGGCCATAGCCGCGGTTGGGCAGCAGCGGCAGCAGGACCACCGAGATCAGCAGGAGCTTCAGGGCGGCCTCCAGCTCCCGGCCCTGCAACCGGCGGAGCAGGCCGTGGATTTCCGTCTTGTTGTCCAACAGGAAGGCGGTGACCACCGCCGCCGCGGCCGCCGTGACCGGCTCACCCGCGACGGCGAGGGCGCCGAAGCAGAAGGTCAGCAGCAGCCCCACGATGCCGGTGATGCTGTAGTCCTCCGCCTCCCGGGCATGGAGCCCGAAGCCGATCAGGGCCGCGGCGGCCATCGCGACCAGCAGGGCCACACCCGGCCACGGGCCCAGCGGCTCGTGGAGCACCACGGCGAAGCCGCCGAGCAGCCCGACCAGCGTGTAGGTGCGGAAGCCGGCGATGCGCTGGCCCGCGGGTAGCTCGCGGCCCTGCCAGCCCCGCTGCAGCCCGATCACCGCACCGAGCAGCAGCGCCAGCAGCAGGCCGGGCAGGGGGCTTTGGGCCGCGGTGAGATCCTCCCACAGGTTCACGGGCGCGCCTCCGGCCCCAGGCGTTGCTGGAGGGTGTCCAGCACATGGCGCATTACCTCCACCCGGGCGTGGCGCTTGTCGTTGGCGGCGATCAGGTGCCAGGGCGACTGCCCGGTGGAGGTGTGGGTGACCATCTCATGCACCGCCTTCTCGTAGTCGGGGCGCAAGGCCCGGTCCTCCCAATCCTCGTCGGTGAGTTTGTGCCGCTTGTGTGGCGTTCGCTGCCGAGCACGGAAGCGGCGGAGCTGTTCGTCGGCGTCGATGTGGAGGAAACACTTCACCAGGGCGGTGCCATGGGCGATGAGTTGATCCTCGAAGTCGTTGATCTCGGCATAGGCCTCGCGCCAGCGCGCCTCGGGGGTCAGCCCCCGCACCCGTTCCACCAAAACCCGCCCGTACCAGCTGCGATCATAGATGGTGACGTGGCCGTCCCGGGGGAGGTGGCGCCAGAAGCGCCAGAGATAGGGGTGGGCGCGCTCTTCGTCGCTGGGCGGGCCCACCTGGATGACCCGTGCCAGCCGCGCATCGATGCCCTGCAGCAGGCGGCGGATGGCCCCGCCCTTCCCGGCGGCGTCCCAACCCTCGAGGACCACCACCAGGGAAACACCGTGGTGATGGGCGCGCCAGGTGGCGGCGGTGAGTGAGCGGCCGAGGGCCCGCTTGTGTCGGCGGTACTCCGGCTTGTCCAGGTGCTGGCGGAGATCCAGGTGTTGCAGCACCGTATCCGTGGGGGACACGGGGTCCGCGGCCGGTACCGGGGTCTGCGGCGGTACTTCCGGGCCGACGTCGAGGCGCTGTTGCAGGCCATCCCGCAGGATGTGGCCCACCGTGAGATTGCGGTAGGCGCTGTCCTGTGCCTCCACCACGATCCAGGGGGCGCTGGCGTGGTCGGTCAGGTGGATCGCCCACTCGCCGGCGGCGCACGCCTGTTCGTGTTGCTCGTTGAGGCGGCGGTCCAGCTCCGAGGTCAGCCAGCGGCCGCGGGGGTCGCGGGCGAGCGCCTCGAAATACGCCCGCTGGCGCTCGGCGGACATATGTAGCCAGAACTTGAGCAGCAGCGCCCCCTCCCGGCTGAGCAGTGCCTCCAGGGCGTTGATGCGATGCATGTGGTGCTCGAAGGCGTCCGCCGGGAGGTCATGGAGGGCTCGCTGTATGAGAGTGCCGGAATACCAGGAGCTGTGGAAGACGCCGATGCGCCCCGCTGCGGGAAGGCCTCGCCAGTAGCGCCAGAAGCGGGGGCGGCTGCGTTCCTCGTCGGTCTTGGCGCCGAAGGCCGTAAAGTCCACTGCCCGGCTGTCCAGCCAGTTGCCGAGGGTGTTGATCAACTCGCCCTTGACCGCGTTGTCCACGCCCTCGAGGAGCACGATTACCGGGAAGTGCGCCCGTTGCAGTTGCTCCTGGAGGTCGATGAGGTCCCTGCGCAGGCGGGGCAGGGCCCGATGGTAGGTGTCGCGGTCGATGCGCCTGCCGATCTCGGCGGTCTCGAACATGGCGTTCCCTGCGGCCGTGCCAATGGCGGCCGCGCGGCCGCCTACCCCGAGCATACCGCCTTTGCGCGGGTCGGGGCCAAAAGCACGACGCCCTCACCACGTCCTGCGTGCCATGTGGACAGGCTCGCCTTTGCGTCGGCCCGGGGCGGGGGTTCCCGGTCCCGGCGTGAATACATCCCTGTAGCCTTGACTGCGGCATCCCTGCCGCAGACACCCCCGGACCGGGAATCCCCTCCCCGGGCCGGTATCAGCGGCGCCGATGATGCCCACCCGTCCGGCGCAGGCAGACCGCTCAGCGCTGGCGGTGCTCCCACTCCTCGGGCACGAACCAGGGCTGATCGTCGGCCAGTGGTTCACGGTCAAGGATGGCATCAGCGAGGCGCTCGGCGATCATGATGGTGGGGGCGTTGAGGTTGCCGCTGACGATGCGCGGCATGACCGATGCGTCCACCACCCGTAGGCCGGCCACGCCGTGGACGCGGCCATCTCCGTCCACCACTGCATCGTCGTCATGGCCCATGCGGCAGGTGCCGCAGGGATGGTAGGCGCTCTCGCCGTTGGCCCGGACCCAGGCGTCGATCTCCGCGTCGCTTTGCACGTGCTCGCCGGGGGCGAGCTCCCGGCCCCGGTAGGGGTCCATGGGCGCCTGGGCGATGATCTCCCGGGTGAGCCGAATGCCGTCGCGCATCTCGCGACGGTCGCGTTCCGTGGACATATAGTTGAATCGGATGCGTGGCGGTTGCCGCGGGTCCGCGCCGGCCAGGCTCACATGGCCGCGGCTGCCCGGGCGCATCGGCCCCACGTGGGCCTGGAAGCCGTGGCTGTCCGCCGTGGCGCTGCCGTCGTAGCTGATCGCCATGGGCAGGAAGTGATACTGCAGGTTGGGGAACTTCACCCCTGCCTCGCTGCGGATGAATCCCCCGGACTCGAAGTGATTGGTCGCCCCTAGCCCGCTGCCGCGGGTCAGCCACTGCAGGCCGATGAGGGCCTGGTTCCAGGGCTTGAGTGCGCTGTAGAGGGTGATGGGTTGGGTGCATTCGTACTGGACATAGACCTCCAGGTGATCCTGGAGGTTGGCACCGACGCCGGGGAGGTGCTCGCGCACCCGGATGTCGTGCTCGCGCAGGTGATCGGCCGGCCCGATCCCGGAGAGCATCAGCAGCTGCGGGCTATTGATGGCCCCGGCACATAGGAGTACCTCCCGCTCGGCCTCGATGAAGCGGCGCTCGCCACGGTGGTGGACATGCACCCCGGTGGCGCGGCCGTTGCTCAGCTCGATGCGCTCGGTCAGCGCATTGATGCGGATGGTGAGGTTGTCCCGCCCCATCACTGGGCGCAGGTAGGCGTTGGCCGTGGACCAGCGCCGACCTTTGCGGGTGGTCATGAACATGGGGCCGAGCCCTTCCTGGGCGTAGCCGTTGGTGTCTGGATTGTGGCGGTACCCGGCCGCTACCCCGGCGTCCACGAAGGCACCGTACAGCGGGTTCTCCATGGGCCCGGTGGTCACGTGCAGCGGTCCGCCGCCGCCGTGGTAGTCGTTGGCGCCCTGGTCGAAGTCCTCCGCCTTCTTGAAGTAGGCCAGGGCATGGCGGTAGCGCCAGCCCTCCAGGCCGAAGTCCTCGGCCCAGCCCTCGTAGTCGCCGGCGTTGCCACGGACGTAGGCCATGCCGTTGATCGATGAGGAGCCGCCGAGGACCCGGCCGCGGGGGCAGTACATGGCCCGGTCGTCCATCCAGGGCTCCGGCTCGCTGTGGTAGTACCAGTTGAAGCGGTCGTCGGCGAGGGGATGGGCGAAGGCCGAGGGCATCTGTATGAACAGGTTGTGGTCCATGGGGCCCGCCTCGAGGAGCAGCACGCGGGTACCGGGGTCCTCGGTGAGCCGGTGGGCGAGGACCGCGCCGGCGGAGCCGGCGCCGATGATGACGTAGTCGTAACGCTCGGTGCTCATGGGGTGCGAACCTTTAGTAGGGGGCGTCCACCGGCGCATCGGCGACGAACACGCTCTTCAGCCGGGTGTAGTGCTCCAGGGCGTGGCGGCTGTTCTCGCGGCCGAGCCCGGAGTGCTTGACCCCGCCGAAGGGCATCTCGATGGGGGTGAGATTGTAATGGTTCACCCATACCACGCCGGCCTCGAGGGCGGCGGCGACGCGGTGGCCGCGCGGTAGGTCCTGGGTGAACACGCCACCGGCGAGGCCGTAGTCGGTATCGTTGGCCCGGGCGATCACCTCGTCCTCGTCGCGGAAGGCGAGCACCGACATCACCGGCCCGAAGATCTCCTCGCGGACGATGGTCATGTCGTCGCGGCAATGGGCGAAGATCGTGGGCGCGACGTAGTATCCCCCCTCGCATCCGGGAACGGTCACCCGCTCACCGCCGGCGAGCAGCTCGGCGCCCTCGGCACGGCCGCGCTCGATGTAGCCGAGCACGTGCTCAAGATGGCCCGCGGAGATCAGCGCGCCCACGTCGGTTTCCGGGTCCATGGGGTCGCCGATGCGCAGCCTCCCAGTGCGCGCCACCAGCCGTTCCAGGAAGCCGTCGAGCACCGACTCGTGGACGAACACCCGGGTGCCGTTGGTGCAGATCTCGCCCTGGGTGTAGAAGTTGCCGAGCAGGGCACCGGAGACGGCATCGTCGAGCTCCGCGTCGTCGAATACGATCAGCGGCGACTTGCCGCCGAGCTCCATGGTCACCGCCTTCAGCGTATCGGCGGCGTCGCGCATTACCGCTTTGCCCGTGCCCACCTCGCCGGTGAGCGAGACCTTGGCCACCGCGGGGTGGGCCACCAGCGCCTGCCCCGTCGAGGCCTCGCCCTGGACGACGTTGAACACCCCGTCCGGAAGGCCCGCCTCGCTGTAGAGCTCCGCGAGTCGCAGGGCCGACAGCGGGGTCAGCTCGGCAGGCTTGAACACCATGGCATTGCCGGCGGCCAGCGCCGGCGCGCTCTTCCAGCAGGCGATCTGCAGGGGGTAGTTCCAGGCGCCGATACCCGCGCACACTCCCAGCGGTTCGGGGCGGGTGTAATAGAACCCGCCCGCGACGGCTTGATAGTCGCCGGTGAGCGAGGCGGCCTGGCCGGCGAAGTACTCCAGGCAGTCGGCGCCGGAGTCCACGTCCGCCTCCGGGGTCTCGGCGATGGGTTTGCCGCCGTCCAGGGACTCCAACCGTGCGAGCTCGTCACGGTGGGTGCGCAGCAGCTCCGCGGCCCGCTGCAGCACCCGGCCGCGCTCGGCGCCGGTCATCGCCGCCCACCGTCGTTGGCCCTCGCCGGCGCTGGCCACGGCACGGTCCACGTCCTCCGCGCCGGCGTGCTGGCGGCGGCCGATCACCGCGCCGGTGCCGGGGTTGATATTGTCGGCGCCTTCACCGCCGGCGGCATCCGTGTAGCCGCCGTGGATCCATAGCCTGGCGTCAGCCTGCATACTCATGCCGTTGCTCCTCGGTTCGTGCCGCCAGTTGGGTCATCAGGTAGTCCCGGGCCAGGGCCCGGGCCCGGTCGAAGTCCATGCCGCCCCCGCTCAGGCCCGCCCGCAGCCACAGACCGTCGATCATTACCGGCAGGCCGTTGGCGATATGGGCGGCGTCCGCCGCCGGCAGCAGGGCGCGGAGATCGTGGAGCAGGTTGCTACGCAAGCGCGCCGTCACCACCCGCTGGACCCGGGCGAGCTCCGCGCGCTGGTTGACCTGGGACCAGAACGACAGCCAGCCGCTGATCACCTCGGGGCGGGCCTGGCTGTCGGCGAAGTTGGCCTCGATGAAGGCCATGGCCCGTTCCAGCGGACCGTGCGCCCGGGCCAGGCGGCGGCGGTACTCCCGTCCCAGCTCCCGGGCGAGAGAGCGGAAGGTCGCCTCCAGAAGACCAGCCTTGTCGCCGAAGTAGTGGGCCACCAGCCCGGTGGAGGTGCCGGCGCGGCGTGCCACCCGGGACAACGTGGTGGCCTGGGGGCCCACCTCGTGGATCACCGCCAGGGTCGCCTCGATGTATTGCTGCTGGCGTATGGGTTCCATTCCCCGTTTGGGCATGGCTGGCTCCGGCCGGTGACATCCTCTGGGGAAAGCTTACTTGAAGTTGATTGAACGTTCAACTAACGTTTCCGTTGCGATCTAGAGAGATCCCGCAGCAATGAGGAAGGGGGAGTCATGATCAAACACGTCCTTACCGCCGCCCTGGGACTGGCCGCCCTGGCGCCGGCACTCCAGGCCCAGGAGCCCGAGGAATGCCGGCAGGTGGGTCTGGCCAATGTCAACTGGACCGGGGTATCGGTGAAATCCCATCTCATGGAGGAAATGCTCACCGCACTCGGTTACGACGTGACCCTGACCACCGCCTCCGTGCCCATCGCCTTCCAAGCCGTGGCCAGTGGCGAGCGTGACGCCTTCCTGGGGCTGTGGTTGCCCACCCAGGAGCAGATGATCACCCCTTACCTGGAGGGGGGCGAGATCACCCAACTGGCGACCAACCTCGAAGGCGCCAAGTACACCCTGGCCGTACCCACCTACGTGCACGAGGCCGGTGTCACCCATTTCGGTGACCTCGATGCGCATCAGGACCGCTTCGAGGGCCGCATCTACGGCATCGAGGCGGGCAACGACGGCAACCTCATGATTCAGGCCATGATCGATGACGATGCCTACGGCCTCGGTGACTGGGAGCTGATGCCCTCGTCGGAGGCGGGGATGCTCACCCAGGTCCGCCGCAAGGTCCGCCGTGACGAATGGGTGGTGTACCTCGGCTGGGCGCCCCATCCCATGACCCGCAACATCGACATGCGCTTCCTCGAGGGCGGCGAGGACTATTTCGGGCCCAATCAGGGCGGCGCGACGGTGCACACCATCGTCACCGCCGGTTACCCGGAGCGCTGCCCCAACGTCGCGCGGTTGCTCGAGCAGTTCGAGGTCAGCGTCGACGACCAGAGTCTGATGGGCGATTACGTCCTCAACGAGGACATGGACTATGCGCCGGCGGCGCGGACCTTCGTCCAGGAGCGCCCGGGACGGTTGGATGGCTGGCTCGAGGGCGTGACCACCTTCTCCGGGGATTCCGACGCCCTGCCCGTGGTCCGCAAGGCCCTGGGTGTGGAATAGCGGGGTCCGCCCCCCGAGCGACCCACCCGCAGCGCCGGCCGGAGGGCCGGCGCTTTTGCGTATAATGGCCGCCGGTTCACCGGGGGGACAGTGATGAGCGAGCCCGCTACCCAACTGGAGAGCTGGACCGGGGCCATCGCCGCGGCCCTGGATGCGGGCGATACCGCCACCGCCGCGGAGCTCGCGGCGCAGCGCCACCCCGCCGAGCTCGCCGACATCCTGGAGGCATTGCCTGGCGAGGCAAGGCTCGCGCTGTGGCGGCTGTTGCCGGACCCGGAGGTACGCGGCGAGGTCCTTATCGAGGCCCGCCGCGAGGTCCGCGACCGACTGATCGAGGCCACCCGCTCCACTGAGCTTGCCGAGGCGGTCTCCCACCTGGAGCTCGACGAGCTCGCTGATCTCTACGACAAGCTCCCGCGCAAGGTGGTCCGGGCGCTGATCCGGACCATGGACCTGCAGCGCCGCCAGCGCCTGCGTCGGGTGCTGTCCTATCCCGAGGACACCGCCGGCGGCCTCATGGATGCCGATGCCCTGGCGGTGCGCGAGGACATCACCCTGGAGACCGCCCAACGCTACCTGCGGCGTGTGCGCAAGAAGGAGGGTGCGCTGCCCGAGCACATTACCGCGCTGTTCGTCATCGACCGGGAGAACCGCTTCCGCGGCCTGCTGCCCCTCGACGAGCTGGTGGCGCAGCCACAGTCGGCACTGGTGGGCGAGACCATGGACCACGAATTCCGCGCCATCCCGGCGGACACCCCCGCCCGCCAGGTGGCCCGACTGTTCGAGGACCGCGATCTCACGACCGCACCCGTCGTGGACCCGGAGGGCCGGCTCATCGGGCGCATCACCGTGGACGACGTGGTCGACGTCATTCGCGACGAGGGCGAGCGCTCGCTGATGCAGTCCGCGGGTCTCAACCGCAACGAGGACATGTTCGCCCCGGTGCTGGCCACCGCCGCCCGGCGCGGCGTTTGGCTGGGGGCGAACCTGGTCAACGCCTTCATCGCCTCCTGGGTGATCGGGCTGTTCGGCGCCACCATCGAGGAGCGGGTGGCGCTGGCCATCCTCATGCCCATCGTGGCCAGCATGGGCGGCGTCGCCGGTATCCAGACCCTGACCCTGGTGGTGCGGGGCATCGCCCTGGACCAGATAGGCAGGGCCAACGGCCTGCGCCTGCTCGGCCACGAGTTCCGCGTGGCCCTGGTGCTGGGGCTTGCCTTGGCGCTTATCCTGGGGGCCGCGGCCCTGGTATGGTTCCGGGATCCCACCCTGGCGCTGGTGTTCGGCGCGGCGGTGGTGATCAACCTGGCCAACGCCGCGTTCTCGGGCACGCTGGTGCCGCTCGCCCTCGAGCGCGCCGGCATCGACCCGGCCCTGGCCGGCGGGATGCTGCTCACCGCGCTCACCGATATTCTCGGGTTCGCGAGCTTCCTCGGCCTGGCGGCGTGGATTCTGGTGTGAAGCAAACGGGAAATGGGGGCATGGGGCAGCAAGGGGATGATGCGCAACGCCTGGCCACGGCGCGCCGCTTCTTCGACACCATCCCGCACAGCACGGTGCTGGGCATGGAACCGGTGGCGGTGGGCGAGGGCTGCCTCACTGCCCGGGTGCCCTACCGCCCCGAGCTGGTGGGCAACCCGGTCACTGGGGTAATCCACGGCGGGGTGATCACCACCCTGGTGGATCAGACCAGCGGCGGTGCGGTGATCGCCGCCCTGGACCGTCCCCAGGCGGTGGCGACTCTGGATCTGCGCATCGACTACATGCGCCCCGCCGAGCCGGGCGAGGTGGTCTACGCCCACGCCGAGTGCTACAAGGTCACCAGCCAGATCGCCTTCGCCCGCTGCACCGTGTATCAGCAGGATTTCCGCGACCCCATCGCCATGAGTATGAGTACCTTCATGCGCGCCGCCGAGGGCGAGCCCAACCTGACCGAGGGGGCCGGATGAAGGACCTCATGGATCGCATCGCGGCCGCCCGGGCCGCCGGGGACCCGGACGCCCTGGTCGCCCTCATCCCCTATGCCCGGCTGCTCGGCATCGCCTTCCGTGACGAGGGCGGGGAGCTGTCTTTCCGGCTGGGGTTTCAGCAAGGCAACGTCGGCAATCCCCACCTGCCGGCGCTGCACGGTGGCGTGATCGGGGCCTTCATGGAGAACGCCGCGGCCCTCCATCTGCTCTGGCGGGAAGAGGCCGGGCGGGTGCCCAAGGTGGTGGATTTCTCCATCGATTACCTGCGCCCCGGCCGGCCGGAGACCCTATGGGCGCGCTGCGATGTCCGGCGCCAGGGCCGCCGGGTGGCCAACGTCGGTGTCCGGGCCTGGCAGGTCGCCGACGGCGCGGAGCGCGAGGTGGCCACGGCACGCTGCCATTTCCTGCTCTCCGGCCCCTGATCGCTGGGCCTGCATGGCATCTGAGGCGGGGCTCAGGCGCTGACCACGCAGTCGCGTCCGCGACCCTTGGCGGCATAGAGGGCCTCGTCCAGGCGGCGCAGGGTGCTCTCCAGTGGCTCGCCGGGGCGGAATGCGCTCACCCCGAGGCTGATGCGTACGGCGATGCGCTCGCCGTCGACGGCGTCCACATCCTCGGCGGCCACGGCGCGGCGCAGTCGCTCGGCCACCACCGCCGCCTCGTCGGCGCCCACCTCGGGCAGTATCGCCAGGAACTCCTCGCCGCCGTAGCGGGCCACCAGGTCGCCGCTGCGCAGCTCGCCGCGGAGCACCGCCGCCACATGCTGGAGCACCCGGTCGCCACTGTGATGGCCGTGCTCATCGTTGATGCGCTTGAAGCGGTCGATATCGAGCATGATCAGTGAGAACGGCCGGCCGCGGTCCCGGTACCACAGCCGCTCCAGGGTCCGGGTCAGCACCCGGCGGTTGAGCAGTCCGGTGAGCGGGTCCCGGGTGGACTCGCGGTACAGGCGCAGTAGCATCCATAGCTGCCCGCCCTGGATCCACAGGGTCATCCCCGCGATGAATACGAGCATCCAGAGGGTGTTCAGGGCGGCGGTGCCGGTCAGGGTGCCGTGGGCGAGCTCCACGGCGAGGTGCATCGCGATGGTGATCCCGATGAGTGCCGCCCCCACCAACACGGTCACCGGGAACAGCGCGGTCAGGGCGATGAGGACGAACGGCAGGGCGCGGTAGCCACCCACGGCGGCGGCCATCTCCCGTCCGTTGGTCTGCAGGGTCATGGACACGGCATAGAACAACGCCAACAGGAAGACCGTGGCCCCGATGAGGCCCAGGGTCCGCCCGTAGCTCCGAGTCGGGCCGCTGGCAAGCCAGAGGGCAGCCAGGCCAACGCCGAGACTCGCCCGGGCCACCGTGATGAATACCGCCTCGCGCTGGGGCAGCAGCAGGAAGTCCATGGGGATCCAGGCCAGAAAGCCCAGGGCGAAGACCAGCTGGACGATACGCAGTCGCTCGCGCAGGTAGGCGGTGCGAATGGCGGTGAAATCCGGTGAATGGTGACGGGCGTCCAACAGGTCGCCGGCGCTGACCCGTAAGGTCGCGGCCGGGCCGCGGGGGGCCTCGGCCGGGGCGAGGGAGATCGCCGGCGCCTTTCGGCGCTGGCGGCTGCGCGACGACTTGGGCTTGGGCGCCATGGGTTCTCCGGGGTACGTTTTCTGCTGTGTGGGACGCGCGCAAGCGTACCACTGCGGGGGCTGGCGCCCACTGGGGAACGGGCAGACCTTTGATCCAGGTCAACACCCGCGTGCGCCAGCCCACGCAATCTGAGGGCGAGACACCGGGAGGCGGGATCATGGAGACATTGAGCGAGCTGTTGGCGGGCCGGCCCGATTTCTGGCTGAGCCTGGTGGTCATCCTGTTCATGCTGGGCATGGGGGCGTTCTTCGTGATCTTCTTCCTCCGTCATATCCGCGAGGAAGAGCGCAGCCGGCGCAAGGATCGCTAGCGCCACGCTTGCCGTCATTGGCGCGTCGGGGGATAGTGCGGGGCCACTACCCCACGAAGCGGAGGTGTCGGCAATGAGGATCGGCCTCGCCCTGGGTGCGGGAGGTGCCAACGGCCTCGCGCATATCCTCATGCTGCAGGTCTTCGACGAGCTCGGCCTGCGGCCGGCGCGCATCGCCGGCAGCAGTGTCGGCGCCATCATCGGGGCGCTGTACGCCTCGGGCCGCAGCGGCGACGACATCGACGCCATCGCCGAGGAGCTGGCGCTCAAGGAGAGCGATTCCTGGAAGGAGCTGCTGCTCGAGCGCAAGCTCTTCCGCTACCTGGAGCTGCTCGATCCCGAGCTTGGCCGTGGTGGCTTTGTCAGCGGCCAGGCGCTGCTGGCCTTCCTCTACGGCACCGATACGAAGATCGACTTCGCCGACCTACGCATCCCCCTACGCGTGGTCGCCACCGACCTGTGGCGCCGTGAGCCGGTGGTGCTGGAGAGCGGGCCGGTACTGCCAGCGGTACGGGCGAGCATGGCCCTGCCCGGGGTGTTCACCCCGGTGACCCTTGGCGGGCGGGTGCTGGTGGACGGGGGTGCGGTGAACCCGCTGCCCTATGACCTGCTCGACGACTGTGACGTCACGGTGGCCATCAACGTCACCGGCAAGCGCTCGCCCAAGGACGACTTCACCTTCCTGGACTCGGTGTTCAACACCTTCCAGATCATGCAGAGCACCATCATCAACGAGAAGCTCGCTCGGGCGGCACCCACCGTCTACATCGAGACGGATATCGTCGACGTCCGTGCCCTGGAGGTGCAAAAGCGCGACCAGGTCTACGCCGGCGCCCGCCCTGCCAAGGAGGAGCTCAAGCGCCGTCTGAAGGCCTTGGTCCGCGACGCCGGCGCCGGCTGACTCAATCGAAGTCGCCGGCCAGCGCGGTGCGCACGTCCTTCGGCATCACCGCCATGTGCTGGTAGTTGGGATGCTCGATGGCGACCACCACTTCCACAGCAGGATCCGAGAAGCGCTGGACCTGCTCATCGGTAAAGGGGAAGTGGAGGAAGTGCACCGATGAGGCCTTGCCGTCGGCGGTGGAGCGGTCAACGTCCTGCTCGGCCTCGGCGGGGATGCGCTCGTCGCCGAGCTTGAGCACCACCGTCTCCTCGACGCCGCCGAGCTGGCCGAGGATGCGCTGGCGCCTCGCCCGGTCCGGGATCTCGAACATCAGCGTGGCGACCAGCTCCCGCCCCTTGGGGATCAACGGGTTGTAGGCATTGAGCTCGTCGTCGATCTGCTCCTCACCGCCGCGCTCGATGAACAGCATCTCGTGGATCTGGCGCCACATGGTGTCGTAGTTCTCGAAGTAGATCATCGCCTCCGGCCCGATGGGCATGCGCCGGTGGCGCTTGATGGCGGTGATCTCGCGCGCCTTGTCCCGCCGAATGGCGGCGTAGCGCTCCATGGGCAGTATGTCGTCGCGGGTGATCTGTTTGCTCATTCCGGCCTCCCTTGCCCGTTAATCACTTGAGCCCGTAGGCCCGGGCCAGTAGCTGAATGGGGTGGACCGAGGCGTCATGGGGCGGCGGGTTGTCGTCATCCGCCTGGCGCTCCAGCCCTTGGACGATATGGGTGCCGGCGAGCGGGCATTCCGAGGCCAGATGCTGCTTGCCGGACTTGAATACGCGGCGCGCCAAGGGCTTGCCCACCTTGATGGCCACCTCGAAGTTCTCCTTCTTCACCCCCCAGGCGCCGCCATGGCCGGAGCAACGTTCCTGGACCTCCAGGTCGATGTCGGGGATCAGGCGCAGCATGTCCGCCGCCTTGGGCCCCATGTTCTGGGCCCGCGCATGGCAGGCCAAATGCAGGGACACACCGCCGTCGAGGGGCTTCAGGCCCTCGGCCAGACCCTCATGGCGGGCGATGTCGACGACGTATTCGGCTACGTCCATGGTGTTCTCGGCGAGCCGCTGGATCTTGGGGTCGTCGACGATCAGCGGCCACTCGAATTTCAGCATCAGCGCGCAGGAGGGCACCAGGGCGATGACCTTGTGGCCCTGGTCCACCCAGGGCAGCAGGGCGTCCGCGGTCCGGTGCGCGGCCTCCGCCACGGCCGGCAGATCGCCCTGCTCGAGCTTGGGCATACCGCAGCATCCCGGGTAGGCCACTTCCGTCTCCACCCCGTTGTGGGCGAGCACGGCGCGCGTGGCCTCACCGATGTCCGGATTGTTGTAGTTGGCGAAGCAGGTGGCATAGAGCACCGCCTTGCGGCCGTGGGCCGGCGCCTCGGTATTGACCGTGGGGGCGTCGGCGGCGCGTTTGACGAAGGTGCGACGGTGGAATTCCGGCAGCTCCGCATCCCGGTGGACGTGGACGAACTTCTCCATCGCCGGACGGGTCAGGCGGTTGTCGCGGCGGTTCGCCCAGTTGGTCAGCGGTTCCACGCTGCCGGCGAGCCGGCCATTGCGGTCGGTTTCGGCGAGTGCCTTGTCGGCGAAGCCGTGCCGCCCCTGACGTTCCTCCACGGCGCGGTGACGCAGCATCAGGTGGGGGAAGTCCACGTCGAACTCGTGCGGCGGCACGTACGGGCACTTGGTCATGAAGCACATATCGCAGAGCGTGCATGCGTCGGCCACCTGCTGGAAGGCACTGCTGGGCACGCTGTCGAGTTCCATGGTCTCGGATTCGTCGATGAGGTCGAACAGCCGCGGGAAGGCGTCGCAGAGATTGAAGCAACGCCGGCAACTGTGACAGATATCGAAGACCCGCCGCTCCTCCTCGTCGAGCTTCTCGGGGTCGTAGAAGTCCGGGTCCTGCCAGTTGATCGGGTGGCGCACCGGTGCGCCGAGACCGCCCTCACTCATGGCTCTCGCTCCTGCTGGCTGAAAGGGAAGGGGCGGCGGTGCCGCCCCTCAAGGCTCAAAGCGCCTCCATGCCCTCCAGGGCCTTCTTGAAGCGCCCGGCATGGGAGCGCTCGGCCTTCGCCAGGGTCTCGAACCAGTCGGCGATCTCGTCGAAGCCCTCATCCCGGGCGTCCCGGGCCATGCCGGGATACATGTCCGTGTATTCGTAGGTCTCGCCGGCAATGGCGGACTTCAGATTGGCCTCGGTGTCGCCGATGGGCTCCTCCGTCGCCGGGTCACCGACCTCCTCGAGGAACTCGAGATGGCCGTGGGCGTGACCCGTCTCGCCCTCGGCGGTGGAGCGGAATACCGCGGAGATGTCGTTGTGGCCCTCCACGTCGGCCTTCTGGGCAAAGTACAGATAGCGCCGATTCGCCATGGACTCGCCGGCGAAGGCCTCGGTCAGGTTCTTGTGCGTCTTGGAGCCCTTGAGATCCGTCATGGCTCACCTCCTCTCATGGGGGTCATTTGCGGGTAGTCACTGCGCAGCCCCGCCGTCATCACGGGACCGTACCCCATGTAATAGCAGGGCACGGGGCGTTGTTCAAGTAGTTTAGAATGATTCCAAGAAGACCGCTTAGGGGTTCTCGCGGCGGACCCGGATGACGATGTCCACGCTCTCGATACGGCGGCCGGCGGGTGCCTCCGGCAGGCGCAGGAACTCCACCGCTTCGGCGGGGATGTCCTGGAGCTCGCCGTCATCCTCGTCGAAGAGGTGGTGATGGGGCTCGGTGTTGGTATCGAAATAGGTGCGCCGGCTGTCGAGCACGATGCGCTGCAGCAGCCCCACAGCGGTGAGTCGGTTGAGGGTATTGTAAACGGTGGCCAGGGAGGTCTGTATGCCGGTCTCCCGTGCCCGACGGTGCAAGCCCTCGGCGGTGAGATGCTGCGCTCCGCCGCCGAAGATCAGCGCTGCGAGATCCAGCCGCGCCCGCGTGGCCCGCAGTCCGGCCTGACGCAGGTGGGTTCGGAGCTGTTCACGGGTGATGGCGGACATGCCTGGCTTCCTGTCTCCGGTTTCCTCTGCTCCCAGCGTAGCCGGTTGTGCGCAATGGTGCGAGCGTTTCGCGTTCGCGTCCGTGCTCCCGTCTATCTTCGCGGGGGTTGGCCGCGGCGTCGGGGTATGGGATTGAACGCCGCCAGCGCCGTGGCTATGGCTAGGGCGGTCGCCGCCAGTGCGAACAGCAGGAGGTAGCTGTCGCTGTGGTCGAAGAGTAGCGCGAAGAGGTAGCCGGTGCCCGCCTGGCTGAGCGCGAAGGTCGCAGTGGCCCAGCCCCATACCCGGCGGTGGGCCGCCGGCCCCGCGATCTCCGCCATTCGGGCGGATGTGATGGCGACGGTGGCCGGGACCAGGGCCCCCATCACCAAGGAGCTTGCACCCAGCAGCCAAGCCCCTGGTGTGAGCAGCGGCAGTGCCACCACCGCCGTCTTGGTGGCGAGCACGGCGATGAGCGCACCGCGCCAGCCAAGACGCGCGGCCACACGGGCGGCGAGCATCGGCCCGCTCACCGCCCCGAGCCCGAACAGGGCCCATTGCAGGCCGGCGGCGTCAATGCCCAGGCCCCGCCCCCGGGCCAGGAAGTCCACCCAGAACACCGTGTGGGGGATGAACCCTACCGCATCCAGAGCGTAGGCGGAGAGGGTGGCGGCAGAGAGGGCGAGCAGCTCGCGCCCTCCTGCCGGTGCTTCGGCAGGGGCCTCCGGTGCTTGGCCGCTGAGCCTTCCCCAGCCCGCCCAGCCCACCCAGCAGGCGAGCACGGCACAGGCGCCGAGGGTCAGCCACGCCGTGGTGAGACTGATTCGCAGCAGCAGTGGCACCACCACCGCGGAGAGCAGGACGCCGAGACCGATGCCGGTGAACACGCGGGCCGCGGTCGGGCCCCTGCGTTCGGGAGGGACCGCGCCTATGGCCGCTGAAACGCCGGCCACCATGAGCACTGCACCGGCGACGCCGGAGAGCAGTCGCCAAAGGGCAAACCAGGGAAACGGCGCGGGCAGGGCGCAGAGCAGAAAGCTCGCCGCCACCAGCAGCAGCGAGACGCGCGCCGTGGCGGCGGTGCCGAAGCGGGCGGCGAGGCGGTTCGCCGCCACCGCCCCCAGGAGGTATCCGATCAGGTTGGCTGCGCCCAGGTAGGCCGCCTCGGCCGCGGTAAACCATCCCGTCTCGGCCATGGCCGGGATCAGGGGGGTATAGGCAAACCGTGCCAGACCGATACCGGAAAAGGTCGCCGCACCCCCAATCAATCCGGGGCGTAGTGGTGTCGATGCGGAGGCCATACGCTCGCTGCGGTTCTTCGATTGCCGGGGGAGGTGGCACTGTACCGCTTTGCGGCACCGAGGGGGAGGCCATTGCCTCGGGCTCGCGCACCCATCGGGTGCCGCCTACAATGGCGCCCATGGAGATCGAGCGACGGCGCCTGTGCCCGTGCTGCGCGGCGGCGCTGGTCCGCCGGGAGCTGGGCGGCATCCCGCGGCTGGCCTGCCCCCGTGCCGAATGCGGATTCGTGTTCTGGGACAATCCCGTCCCGGTGGTGGCCGCCATCGCCATGACCCCGGCCGGTCGGATGGTGCTGGCCCGCAATGCGGAGTGGCCCCCGGGGAAGTTCGGCCTGGTGACGGGTTTCCTGGAACCAGGGGAAGGGCCGGAGGAGGGGATGGTCCGCGAGGTCGCCGAGGAGCTCTGCGTCTCCGGCCGGATCCGGGCCTTTCAGGGGCTCTATCCGTTTCACCGCAACAACCAGCTGCTCATCGTCTACCAGGTGGACCTCGCCGGTGAGCCCTCCGCCGGCGAGGAGCTCGCCGAGGTCCGCTGCCTGCCGCCGGAGCGGGTCCGGCCCTGGCGGCGGGGCACGGGGCCGGCGGTGCATGACTGGCTCACCGCGCGAGGGCATACGCCCCGCTGGATCGACGAGGAGGTGTGAGCATGGTGGGTGGGCTTCATATCGGCACCTCGGGCTACGACTACGATCACTGGCGCGAGCACCTCTACCCGGCGGGATTGCCGCGCAATCGGCGCCTGGCCTGCTACGCCGAGTCGTTCGACACAGTGGAGATCAATGGCACCTTCTACAGCCTGCCGAAGCCGGAGACGGCGGCCGGATGGGCGGAGGAGGTGCCCGCGGGCTTCCGTTTCGTGCTCAAGTTCAGTCGCTATGGCAGCCACATGAAACGACTGAAGGATCCGGAGGCCAGTCTCCCGCGCTTCCAGGAGGTGGCGGAGGCACTCGGTGACAGCCTCGGTGGGGTGCTGCTGCAGCTGCCGCCGCGCTGGCGGCCGGTGCCGGAGCGCCTGGACGCCTTTCTCGCCGCTGCCCCCGGTGGTTGGGATTGGGCGGTGGAGTTCCGGGATCCACGCTGGCTTGTCGATGACGTCTTCGGCGTCTTGCGTGATCGTGGCGCGGCGCTTTGCGTGCACGATGCCATTGCCGACCATCCCCGCGTGACCACGGCCGATCGGGTGTACCTGCGCCTGCACGGCGGGCCGGAAACGCCGGGTTACTCCGATGCGGCGCTCGACGACTGGGCCGGGTGGCTTGCCGGCGAGCGTGCTGCCGGTCGTGAGGTGTGGGCGTTCTTCAACAACGACACCGTCGGCCACGCGGTGGCCGACGCGCGCCGGCTGCGGGCTCGTCTGGGCTGACCCGATCCCCGCTACGGACGGATGAACAGGTCCAGCTGCAGCTCCCCTTCGGAACGGTCCGAGTCCACGCGGTAGCGGCTGAAGTCGCTGACCCCCGCCTGCCGGAGCACCTGCTCGTCGATGAAGAAGTTGCCGGTGCACTCCCGTGCCGGCCGGGTCAGTATCCAGTGGGCGGCGTCGGCGACGATGGTGGGGTAACGGCCCCGCGATGAGACCTCCGGGCCACCGAGGAGATTGTCCACCGCGGCGGTCTTCAGCAACGTGCGTGGCCACAGGGCGTTGAAGCCCACACCTCGGTCGCGGAACTCCTCGGCCATGCCGAGCACGCACATGCTCATCCCGTACTTGGAGATGGTGTAGGCGGGATGGTCCCGGAACCAGCGTGGATGCATGTCCAGCGGTGGCGCGAGCATCAGGACATGGGGGTTGCCCGCGTTGAACAGGTGCGGGAGGCACTTCTGGGTGCACAGGTACGTCCCGCGGGTGTTGACCTGCTGCAGGAGATCGAAGCGTTTCAGCGGCAGCTCCAGGGTGCCGGCCAGGTTGATGGCGCTGGCGTTGTTGACCAGGACGTCGATGCCGCCGAAGCGCTCCACCGCCTTCGCCACCGCCGTTTCGACGCTGGTCTCGTCGCGGATATCGGTGACCACCGGCAGCGCCCGGCCGCCGGCGGCCTCGATCTCCTCGGCGGCGCTGTAAATGGTCCCCGGGAGTTTCGGGTGGGGCTCCGCGGTCTTGGCCGCGATGACCACGTTGGCCCCGTCGCGGGCGGCCCGCAGGCCGATGGCCTTGCCCACGCCACGGCTCGCGCCGGTTATGAACAGTGTCTTTCCCTTCAGGTCCATGCCGGTCGATACCTCCTCCTCGTTCGCCGGCACCATAGCACGGTGGATCCCCACAACGAGAAAGGGCCCCCGAAGGGGCCCTCGTGAGCGGGAGCGGCGTCCGGCTCAGTGGCCGGTCGCCTCGCCCGCGCCGCGGGGCACGCGGACGTTCTCCACCAGGTGCTGGATATGCTCCGGCGGCGGAGCGGTGGCCCGGGAGACCAGATAGGCCACGATCACGTTGAGCAATGCGCCCAGGGCACCGAAGGACTCCGGCTGGATGGTGAGGAAGTAGTATTCCGGCTCGTTGGGCAGCATGTTGGTGCCCGGCACGAAGAACCAGCCCTTGTACGTGAAGATGTACAGCAGGGTGCTGGTCAGGCCGACGAGCATGCCCGCGATGGCGCCGGCGGTGTTCATGCGCTTGTTGAAGATGCCGAGCATGAGCACCGGGAACAGCGACGACGCCGCCAGGCCGAAGGCCAGGGCCACCACCTGTGCCGCGAAGCCCGGTGGGTTCAGGCCCAGGTAACCGGCCACGATCACCGCACCCGCCATGGACAGGCGAGCGGCGAGCAATTCCGCCCTTTCGCCGATATTGGGGTTGAATACCCCCTTGATCAGGTCATGGGAGACCGCCGAGGAGATGGCCATGAGCAGCCCGGCCGCCGTGGACAGTGCCGCCGCGAGGCCGCCGGCCACCGCGAGGGCGATCACCCAGTTGGGCAACTGCGCGATCTCTGGGTTGGCCATCACCATGATGTCCCGGTCGACCTCGAGCTCGCTGCCGGCCCAGCCGAACTCCTCCTCGGCCGTCTGGGCGAACTCCTCGTTGGCATCGTTGTAGTACTGGATCTGGCCGTCGCCGTTCTTGTCCTCCCAGGCGAGCAGGCCGGTCTGCTCCCAGTTGCGGAACCAGTCCGGCCGTTCCTCGTAGGCGAGGGTGGATTCCACCTCGGTCGCCGCACCGCCCTTCACCGTCTGGATCAGGTTGAAGTAGGACATGGCACCCACGGCCGGGGCGGTGGTGTAGAGGATGGCGATGAACAGCAGCGCCCAGAAGGCCGACCGGCGGGCGTCCACCACCCGCGGCACCGTGAAGAAGCGCACGATGACGTGGGGCAGACCCGCCGTGCCGATCATCAGCGACATCGCGAGCATCATCATGTTGAAGGTGTTGCCCTCTTCCATCTTCGTGTATTCCGTGAAGCCGAGATCCACGAGGATTTGGTCGAGGGTGTTGAGCAGGTACTGCCCGCTGCTCGCGCCGGTCTCGATGGTCGCCCCGAGGCCGAGCTGGGGCAGGGGGTTGCCGGTGATCTGCAGCGAAATGAAGATCGCCGGGACCGTATAGGCGAAGATAAGCACCACGTACTGCGCGATCTGCGTGTAGGTGATGCCCTTCATGCCACCGAGCACGGAGTAGAAGAACACGATGGCCATGCCGATGAGCAGGCCCGTGGTGTACTCGGTCTCCAGGAACCGCGAGAACGCCACCCCGATGCCCTTCATCTGCCCGATGACGTAGGTCAGCGAGGCGACGATGAGGCAGACGACGGCGATGATGCGCGCGGTCTTGGAGTAGAAGCGGTCGCCGATGAACTCGGGCACCGTGAACTTGCCGAACTTGCGCAGGTAGGGCGCGAGTAGCAGCGCCAGGAGCACGTAGCCACCGGTCCAGCCGAGCAGGTAGACCGAGGCGTCATAGCCCATGAAGGCGATCAGCCCGGCCATGGAGATGAACGAGGCCGCGGACATCCAGTCCGCCGCCGTGGCCATGCCGTTGGCGATGGGGTTCACCCCCTTGCCGGCCACGTAGTACTCGCCGGTGCTGCCGGCCCGCGCCCATATGGCGATGCCGATATAGAGCGCGAACGTGGCGCCGACGACGATGTAGGTGAGTACTGTAAGGTCCATTGCTAGATCCCCTCCCCCTTATTCTTCGTGGACGTTGTACTTGCGATCCAGCGTGTTCATCTTGAACACGTACACGAGGATCAGGATCAGGAACAGGTAGATGGAGCCCTGCTGGGCGATCCAGAACCCAAGGGGATAGCCCCCGATGAGGACGTTGTTAAGCAGCGGGGCCAGCAGGATCCCGAAGATAAAGGGGACCACAAACCAGATGACGAGCAGCGTCAGCAATAGCCGTACGTGCTCCTTCCAGTAGGCGGCCGCCGAATCCTGGCGTGCGGATTCGTCCGACATTGTTCTCCTCCTCTGTTGTCGACTCGGTGCGGTTACAATCCCTGTCGCGGCCGGGGATGAACCCTCGACCCGGAACCGGGAAAAGCAATATTCATGCCCGCGCCAGCCCCCTGGTCACAACGGGTTGGCGCGTCAGGCGAACGGGAACGGCCGTTACCGATGGGAACGGAAGCGTTACCCACGGTAACAGCCGTCCATGCGCCTACTTGTTGGCACGGTTCTCGATGAGGTCGTCGACGACCCCCGGGTCGGCCAGCGTGCTGGTGTCGCCGAGGTTGTCGGTCTCGTTGGTGGCCACCTTCCGCAGGATGCGGCGCATGATCTTGCCGGAACGGGTCTTGGGCAGGCCCGGGGCCCATTGGATCACATCCGGCGAGGCGATGGCGCCGATCTCCTTGCGCACCAGTTGCACCAGCTCCTTCTTGAGCTCCTCGGAGGGCTCCGCCCCGGCGACCAGGGTGACGTAGCAGTAGATCCCCTGGCCCTTGACGTCGTGGGGGAAGCCCACCACCGCCGCCTCGGCGACCTTGTCATGAAGCACCAGGGCGCTCTCCACCTCGGCGGTGCCCATGCGATGGCCGGAGACGTTGATCACGTCGTCGACCCGGCCGGTGATCCAGTAATAGCCATCCTCGTCCCGACGGGCCCCGTCACCGGTGAAGTACTTGCCGGTGTAGTGGGTGAGGTAGGTGTTCATGAACCGCTGATGGTCGCCGTAGATGGTGCGCATCATGCTCGGCCACGCCCGGGCGATGCAGAGATTGCCCTCGGTGGCGCCCTCGAGCACGTTGCCCTCGTTGTCCACCAGCTGCGGCTCCACGCCGAAGAACGGCAGGGTGGCCGAACCCGGCTTGAGGTCGGTGGCCCCGGGCAGGGGGCTGATCATGATCGCGCCGGTCTCGGTCTGCCACCAGGTGTCGACGATCCGGCAACGGTCCTCGCCGACCACGTGGTAGTACCACTCCCACGCCTCCGGGTTGATGGGCTCGCCCACCGTACCGAGGATGCGCAGGCTCTTGCGGGAGTGGCGGGTCACGTGGTCGTCACCCTGGCCCATCAGGGCGCGGATGGCGGTGGGGGCGGTGTAGAAGATGTTGACGTTGTGCTTGTCGACCACTTCCCACATGCGCCCGGCGTCCGGGTAGGTGGGCACGCCCTCGAACATCAGCGTGGTGGCACCGTTGGCCAGCGGGCCGTAGACGATGTAGCTGTGGCCGGTGACCCAGCCCACGTCGGCGGTGCACCAGTAGACCTCGCCCTCCTGGTAGTCGAAGACGTACTTGTGGGTCATCGCCGCCTGCAGCAGGTAGCCGCCGGTGGTGTGCAACACGCCCTTGGGACTGCCGGTGGAGCCGGAGGTGTAGAGGATGAACAGCGGATCCTCAGAATCCATGTCCTCGGCGGGGCAGTCCTCGGAGGCTGCTTCGATGGCCTCGTGGTACCAGATGTCCCGGTTCTGCTCGAAGTGCACGTGCCCGCCGGTGCGCTTGACCATGAACACCGTGGACACCTCCGGGCATTCGGTGAGGGCCTTCTCCACGTTCTCCTTCAGGGGGACGGCCTTGCCGCCGCGCACGCCCTCGTCCGCGGTCACCACCACCTTGCACTTGGAGTCCTGGATGCGGTCGCGCAGGGCGTGGGGCGAGAAGCCGCCGAAGACCACCGAGTGCACGGCGCCGATGCGGGCGCAGGCCAGCATGGCCACGGCGGCCTCGGGGATCATGGGCATGTAGATGCACACACGATCGCCCTTCTTCACGCCGCGGGACTTGAGCGCATTGGCGAAGCGGTTGACCTCCGAGTGCAGCTCCCGATAGGTGATATTCCGGGACCGATCCGGGTCGTCACCCTCCCAGATAATGGCGACCTGGTCGCCGCGGCTCGCCAGGTGGCGCTCCACGCAGTTGTAGGCGGCGTTCAGTCGGCCGCCCTCGAACCAGCGGATATCGCCCTTGGTCAGGCTGCTGCTGTCCGCGGAATCCCAGTACTTGTTCCAGCTCAGGAACTTCTCGGCCTGCTCGGACCAGAATGCGTCCGGTTCCTCCAGGGAGCGGCGGTACATCTGCTCGTACTGCTCGCGGTTGATCAGCGCCTGGTCCGCGGCCTCCTTGGGGACGGGGTAGACCTTGGTATAGGACATCCTGCTTCTCCTCCTTTCAGGCTGATGTCTTCACGTCCGTCGGGAAATGGGTGTTGTCACCTCGCAGCGCTCTTTTGCAACTTTCGTTCCGGCTCGTCGTGGGCTTCTCGCCCCTTCTTTCGGGGCTTTGCTGCGTGATTCTCCGTTACGTGGGGTAACGGCCCGTCACTCCCGGTAACGATAACGCCAGATTAGGCTCTCTCGCCAGAACCGGTCGTAGCCGGGCGGGGAATGCCCAGTCGCTGGCGCCGCTCCCACAGCGCCTTGCGGCTGATTCCGAGCCGCCGGGCGATCTCGGTTTCGGTCATGTGATCCTGGTGACGCAGCACGAACTCGCGGAAGTAGCCCTCCAGGGACATGTCGGGAAAGCCGGGGTCCTCGGGCTCCTCGCCGGCGGGCAGGCCTAGCAGGTCCGCGGTGAGGGCCGTGGATTCGGCGAGGATCACCGCGCGCTCGATGGCGTTCTCCAACTCGCGGACATTGCCCGGCCAGTGGTAGGCCCGGATCGCCTCCAGTGCGTCGTCGCTGAGGCGCATCGGCGGGCGATTGAGCCGGCGGCAGGCCTTATCGAGCAGGAACCGCGCGAGGGCCGGCAGGTCCTCGCTGCGCTCGCGCAGGGGGGGCAACCGGATCTCCATGACCTGGATGCGGAAGTAGAGGTCCTCGCGGAAGTCGCCGGAGCGTACCATCGCCCCGAGGTCGCGATGGGTGGCGGCCACCAGCCGGACATCGACCCGGCTCGGACGGTCCGAGCCCACCCGGCGGATCTCGCCCTCCTGGAGTACCCGCAGCAGCCGGGCCTGGGCCGCCAACGGCAGCTCCCCCACCTCGTCGAGGAACAGCGTGCCCCCGTCGGCGGATTCAACCAGCCCCCGGCGCCGGCCATCGGCCCCGGTGAAGGCCCCCTTCTCGTGGCCGAACAACTCCGCCTCGATCAGCGATTCCGGAATGGCGGCGCAGTTCACCGCCACCAGGGCCGCTTCCCGGCGTGGGCTGCGCTCGTGCAGGGCGCGGGCGACGAGCTCCTTACCGGTGCCGGATTCGCCGAGGATGAGCACCGTGGTGTCGGTGGGGGCGACCTTGTCGATGCGGCGGAATACCGCCTGCATGGCCTCGGAGTCGCCGACGATCCCGCTGACCGGATAGGCGGCCTCCACGTCGGCCCGCAGGGCCTCGTTCTGCCGGCTCATCTGGGTCTCCTTGATGGCACGTCGGACGGTTAGCAGCAGGTCGTCGCTGTCGAAGGGCTTGGCGATATAGTCCACCGCGCCCTCGCGCATGGCCGCCACCGCGGAGCGGACGCTCGCGTAGCTGGTCATGATGATCACCGGCACCTCCGGGGCACGGCGCACCGCCTCGATGCCCTCGGCCCCCGGCAGCCGTAGGTCGGCAAGGATGATGTCGAAGCGGCCGAGGTCGGCGCTTTCCTCCGCCTCCTCGAGTGACCCCGCCTCGGTGACCTCCATGCCGTCGCGGGTGAGCAGCCGCCGCACGGAGCGGCGGATGACCTTCTCGTCCTCGATGATCAGCACCCGTGGCATACGCGTCTCCCTCACTCCTCGCTCGCCGGCAGCACCACCAGCACCACCGTTCCGCGCTGGCGGCCCCAGCGCTCGCGGATGCGCAGCTCGCCGTCATGCTCGCGGACGATGTTGTAGACTAGCGGCAGGCCCAGGCCCGTGCCGCGACCGGGGCGCTTGGTGGTGAAGAACGGCTCCATGATCTTGTCCCGGATATGCGCGGGGATCCCGGGCCCGTTGTCCACCACCCGGATCTCCACACGGCCGTGACGTCGGGCGGCCGTGACGCTGATGCGGCCGCCGTCGCCGCAGGCGTCCACGGCATTGGTAAACAGGTTCACGAACACCTGCACCAGGCGCTGCATGTCCCCGTGCACCGTCAGCCCCTCGTCGATGCGCCGCCGGAGCTCCACTCCCCGTGCGCGCTTGGACAGGCGTACCAGGCGTTCCGCCTCGCCGATCACCTCCGCCACCGAGACGGTCACCGGCCGATGACCATCGGAGCCCCCGGCGTGGGCGTAGCTGACCAGGGTCTGGACGATGTTGTTGATGCGCTGTGCCTCGGTGAGTATGTCCTCGGCGTACTCCGGGAGCTCGCCGGCTTCCACGCCGGCGCGCAGCTCCTGGGCCAGGCAGGTGATGCCGGTGACCGGGTTGCCGATCTCGTGGGCCACGCCGGCGGCGAGCCGGCCGATGGAGGCCAGGCGTTCGCTGTGGGTGAGCTCCTCCTCGAGGCGCTGGAGCTCGGTGACGTCCTCCACCAGCAGCAGCCGATCCCCGGGCTCACCCCGGCGAGCACCGCCGATAAACGCCCGGTGCAGCGACAGCCACCGGGTCTCCTCGACCAGGGCCAGGGGCCGCTTGTGGGCGTGGCTCTCATCGGAGGCCAGGAAGCTGCCCAGCAGTTCCCCCCAGGGAGGGCGCAGCTCCTGGATCCGGCGGCCGATCACCCGGGCGGCGGACAGGCCGGTGAGCGTCTGCATCGCCGGGTTCCAGCGCACGATGCGGTCGCTCGGGGTCACCGCCACCACGCCTAGGGGGAGGTCCTCGAGGATCTGGCGGTGATAGCGGCGGAGCTCGTCGAGCTCGGCGGCGAGCCCGCGGAAGCGGCTGTGTGAGCGCTCCAGGCGCTCCTCGATGAGGCGGACGTTCTGCGCCAGCGCCGTGCGGGTGTCGGTGTCCACCCGCAGGCGCTCGTCGACGATCATGCGCGCGAGGATGGGGCCCATCATGCCGGAGAGGTTGCGCTCGATCTGCTCGCGGAGCTGCTGCAGCCGGTCGGGACGGGTCTCGTTCCAGTCGATGCCCTGATCCGCGAGTGCCTTGGCCACCTCGGCACGCCCCGCCGCCGCTCCGGTGACCGGTGCCAGCTGCTCGACGAACTGCTCCGGGGATTCCAGCACCAGCGCCCCGCGGGGAATGGCGGTGCTGACGTCCCGGCAGGCCGCCGCCGCCTCGCCCTCGCGCTCGCCCTGGCGCGTGACCAATGACACCAAAGCGAAGACCAGCGCGTTCAGGCTCACCGACCAGAACGCCACCGCAGAGAAGTGCCCGGCGCTCTGGGTGCGCTCGATGTCCACGCCGATGATGGTCACCGGGCTCACCGTCGTCAGCGCCGGCAGCAGCGCGGTCGCCGCCCACACCGAACCGCCGGCGAGCAGCCCGGCGATGAATCCGGCGCGGGTGGCCCGCGTCCAGGCCAGAACGGCGACGACGCCCGGCAGGAACTGCGCCATGGCCAGGAATGAGAGCAGCCCCCAGGAGACCAGGCCTTCGGTGCGCACGAGGATGAGATAGAACAGGTATCCGGCGGCGATGATCGCGGCGATGAGCGTCCGTCGGGCCCAGCGCAGCGCCCTGTAGAGATCGCGCTCGGGGTCCGGCCGTACCACCGGCAGCAGCAGGTGGTGCAGGCACATCGACGACAGCGCCAGGGTGGTGACGATGATCATGGCGCTGGCCGCCGAGATGCCGCCCAGGTAGGCGACCATCGCGAGGGTGGGTGAATCGCTGGCCATCGCCATCGCCAGCACGTAGTAGTCGGGGATGACCCCGGGGGCGATCACGTGGCCGGCCCAAAGGATGGGCGGAATGGCCACCGACACCGCCAGCAGGTACAGGGGAAAGCCCCATCCGGCCACCACCAGGGCCCGCGGGTTGAAGTTCTCGGTGAACATCATGTGGAACTGCCGCGGAAGCAGGAACGCGGCCCCGAAGGCGATGAACAGCAGCCCGCCCCAGGCGCCCTCGCGCATGGGGGCATAGAAGCGCTCGAGGGTCGCCGGGTGTGTGGCCAGCCATTGCTCGAGGCCGCTAAAGCCACTGAAGGCCATGCGCACGGCGATGATGGCGACCAGCAGCAGGGCCAGCAGCTTGATCAGCGACTCGAAGGCGATCGCTGCCACCAGCCCGGCGTGTTTCTCCCGTGGCGTAACGTGTCGTGCCCCGAAGATGATGGCGAAGACGGTGACGATCACGCAGAAGCCGATGGCGATGGGGCCGGGGGAGCTCTGGGCGCTTAGGACCTGGGTGGACTCCGCCACGGCACGGATCTGCAGAGCGAGGTAGGGGAGGCTGCCGGTGAGCATTAGCAGCGTCGCGAGCACCCCTGCCGCCTGGCTGTTGAAGCGGAAGGCAAAGACGTCGGCGAGAGAGGTGAGCTGCCACTGCCGGGTTAGCCGCAGCAGCGGCATCAGCAGCACGGGGGTCAGGGCCATGGCCATGGCCACGCCGAGATAGATGGTCAGGAAGCCGATGCCGACGCGATCGGCGAAGCCCACTGCCCCGTAATAGCTCCAAGTGGTGGCGTAGACGCCCAGGGAAAGGACGTATACCGCTGGATGGGCGGCGAGCCGGCGCGCCCGTTCATGGCGTTCGGTGCCGTAGGCGATCAGGAACAGCAGCAGCAGGTACGCGACGGCGAAGGCCGAGAGCGTACCGAGATCAAACCTCATGATGGCCCAGGCGTCGGAGGCTGATCGCGATGGCGGCGATCACCCCGGCCCAGAGCAGGAACGGCGTGTACCAGGGCGGCGCGAGCCGGGACCACCAATCGCTCGCCGGGGAGGCAAATACCAGGATCGTCAACAGGAAGGTGACGATACTGGGCGCATGGGGCCCGTAGTCGATGTGTACGGCCATCGGCTCTCCTCCTGCGGCTTCCCTGCGGTGTCGGGGTTGCCCCGCTTATTTGTTACTTAAGGTATCACAACCATGGTTGGCGGAGGGAATACCGCTCAGGCCACCCGTATATCCCCTTCCGGTAGGGCGGCGGGAGCCCAGTGATCGACCGCCCAGGCGAGGAGCTCCCCAGGCGGCGCGCCGGCCAGTTCCTTTGGGGCGGACAGGCCGAGGATGGCGAGGACAGTGACGAGGTTCCGGCTTGCCTGTGCGTCGTCCACTGCCGGGGCCGCCGTCTGCTTGCTGAGCTTGGTGCCGGCGGTGCTGATCGCCAGTGGCAGGTGGAGGTGGCGCGGGCGGTGCAGGCCGAGGGCGTCGCGGAGCGCCATCTGCGGGGCGGTGGCGATGAGCAGGTCCGCCCCGCGGACGATGTCGGTAACCCCGAGATCGGCGTCATCCACCGCCATCGCCAGGTGATAGGCGAACAGGCCGTCGCCGCGACGGATGATGAAGTCGCCGATCTCGGCGGCCATCGCGACCCGTTGCCGGCCGAGGCGCCGGTCCTCGAACTCCAGGGTCATGTCCGCGGCGCGCATGCGCCACGAGCGCGCCTCGCGACCGGGAGGCAGGCCGTCGCGGCAGGTGCCGGGATAGATCATTCCGGCGGGGCCGTGGCGGGCCACCGCGCGGAGCTCGCGGCGGGTGCAGGCGCAGGGGAAGGCGTGGCCGGCGTCGATCAACCGCTGCAAGGCGGCCGCGTATTGCTCGTCTCGCTCGCGCTGGTAGACCACGGGACCGTCCCAGGTGAGGCCGTGGGCCTCCAGGCTGCGGAGGATGGTGGCATCGGCGCCGGTGACCGCCCGCGTCCGGTCGACGTCGTCGATGCGCACCGCCCAGCGACCGCCGTGGCGGCGCGCGTCCAGCCAGCTGCCCACCGCCGCCACCAGCGAGCCCAGGTGCAGCGGTCCTGTGGGACTGGGGGCGAAGCGGCCCACGTAGGTGGATGCGTCGGTAGTGATCTCGGATTCCATGGTGGTCAATGGACAGCCTTCCACAGCGGGGACGCCCCGGGAGGGCAAGACCGGCGCGGGAGACGCTGTGAATACGTCCCTGTATGCTCGACGGCGGCCGTCCCTGGCCGCCGACGCTCCCGCGCCGGTCTTGCCCTCCGGGGGCTACGCTTTCCCGTGCGGGCCGGGTGCGCGGGCCCGTCATCCCGGGTCGCGGCCGTTCCTCGCTGACAGCTGTGTACTGCGCTGCAGCCGGTGCCGCCTTCTCGTTCCTCGAACTTTGGGGTTAGGCTCTGCCATTCAAACCCCCACACCCCTGGAGGCATCGTGACAGAAGCCCGGCTGCCCTTCACCCCCGCCGTCCGCGTCGGCGAGGTCCGCCCGTTTCATGTCATGGAGTTGCTGCGCCGGGCCCGGGAGCTGGAGGCCGCCGGGCAGGACATCGTGCACATGGAGATCGGCGAGCCGGACTTCGCCACTGCCGAACCGGTGGTGGAGGCGGGCCGGCGGGCACTGGCCGAGGGCCGTACCGGCTACCTCCCGGCCGCGGGCCTGCCGGCACTGCGTGAGGCCATCGCCGGGCACTACGCGGCCGAGTACGGGGCCGATGTGTCCCCGGAGCGGATCTTCATCACTCCCGGGGCGAGCGGGGCGCTCACCCTGGCGATGGCGCTGACCGCAGACCCCGGCCGCGAGGTGCTCCTGCCCGAGCCCGGCTACCCCTGCAACCGCAACTTCGCCACCGTGGTCAATGCCGTACCCCGGCCCGTCCCGGTGACCGGTGATACGGACTTCCAGCTCACGCCGGAACGTGCCGCGCGGGAGGTGAATGCCGCCACCGCCGCCATCCTCATTGGCTCCCCGGCCAACCCCACCGGCACCATGGCCGCCCCGGAGGCCCTGGAGGGCCTCGCCGCGCTGGCGGATGACCGGGGCATCGCCCTGATGGTCGATGAGATCTACCACGGCCTGTGCTACACGGGGCGGATGGCCAGCGCGGTGGTCCATGCACCCCAGGCGCTGGTGATCAACAGCTTCTCCAAGTACTTCGGCATGACCGGTTGGCGCCTCGGCTGGCTGGTGGTCCCGGAGGGGCTGGAGACCGCCACCGAGCGGCTCATCCAGAACCTCTATATCAATGCCTCCACCCCGGCGCAGTATGCCGCCCTGTCCTGTTTTACCCCGGCGGCGAGGGAGATCTTCGAGGCCCGTCGCGAGGCGTTCCGAGAGCGCCGCGACTTCCTGCTGCCGGCGCTACGCGAGCTCGGTTTCGCCATCCCGGGTGAGCCCGCCGGGGCCTTCTACCTCTATGCCGACGTCAGCGCCCTCGCCGGCGACAGTGAAGCCCTGGCGCGGGGGTTACTGGAGCGAGCCGGCGTCGCGGCGACCCCGGGCCTGGACTTCGAGTCCGCGGCGCCGGAGCGGCACCTGCGTTTCGCCTATACGACCGGGCTGGAGCGCCTTGAAGAGGGGGTGGAGCGAATCCGCCGCTATCTGGCAGCGGGCTGACCGGCGGGCAGGGCGTACTCGCCGAGCTCGCTGCGCAGCAGGGTCGCGGCGATTACCCCGGTGGGCATCACCAGTAGGTTCACCCCGGGGATCAGGGTCATGGCCAGCAGGCCGGCGCCCAGGCCCAAGTGCATGGCCGGGCGGCGGCGCAGCAGCCGGCGCTGTTCGGCGAACGCCAGCCCGTGATTGCCGAGCGGGTAGTCGCAGTACTCCAGCGCCAGGATCCAGGCGCCATAGGCTGCCCACAGCGGCGGGGCCAGCACATTGACCACGGGGATGAAGAACAGCACCAGAAGCGGCACCGCCAGCAGCGCGAAATGCGCGATCTTGCGTAGCTCGTCGGCAACGGCGCCGGCGGTCTCCACCACCAGGCCCCGCCCGTGGACATCGGCGGGCATGTGTCCGGTGGCGCGCTGCTCCACCCGCGCCGAGAGCATGCCGTTGAAGGGGGCGCCTACCAGGTTGGCCACCGCCGTGAAGGTGTAGAACATGGCCACCGAGCCGGCGAGCAGGAATAGCGGCCAGAGCAGCCAGCGGATCACGGTCACGATCACTTGCACCGTCTCGCCGAGCCAGCCGTCACCGAACGCCGCGGGCCGTGGCAGCAGCCAATCCAGCAGGGCGCGGTAATACTCCGCGCCCAGCCAGAAAAGGCCGATGAAGATGACGACGTTGATGAGCAGCGGCGCCACGACGAAGCGGCGCAGGCCAGGCTCGGTGAGCAGGGAGAAGCCACGGGCCACGAAGCTGATGCCGTGAAGAAAGCTCCGGAACATCGCCGTCCTCGGGTTGGGGTTCAGGGTCGGAAGGGGCGCGGCGCGATGCCCAGGGCCTGCCACGCGGCCCCGTCGTCGACGCTCTGGTCCCGGTGCATGCGGTCGATGAACCCCCCGCCCACGTCACCGCCGAAGCGCTGCAGCGCCAGGCGCAGCAGCGCCGGCGGCACGGGGAGCGGGTGTATCCGTGGTTCACTGTGGGCAAGGACCCGCCGGAGCAGTGCCTCCACGCTCAGGCGCTCGCCGCCGCCCAAGGTTAGCACTCGGTTTGCGTCGGGCGGTGGGTCGGTGAGCAGTCGTCGCAGCGCCGCGGCGAGATCCGCTGCATGGATCGGTTGACGCAGGCCGTTCGCGCCCCGGGGCACGGGTAACACCCGGGTGCGGCCACCGAGGCGGCGCAGACGCGCGACGATACCGCGTCCGGGATGGCCATAGATCAGCGTCGGGCGGACAATCCGGCACGCGCTGCCATGGGAATCCGCGAAGGACCGGACGGCGGATTCGGCCGTGATCAGCCGTTCGGCCAATCGCCGCTCCCCCGTGTCCGCGCTGTGCGCCTTCGTCCCGACACTGGCCGAGGAGAGGGCGATGATGCGTTGCGGAGCGCGTGGCAGGGCGTCCAGCAGCGGGGGCAGCAACCACACGGGTGCGAGGTGGAGGATCGCTGCCCCTGCCGGCAGTGTCGGCGGGGCGGCCAGGTCCGCCTCCTGCCAGGCGATGGATGGGGACAGGCCGTCGGGGCGGTGGCGACCCACCGCCACCACGCGGAGAGTGAGCCCATCCAGTTGCGGGAGCAGGAAGTGGCCGGGCTGGCTGGAGACGCCGGTGACCAGCAGGTCAGCGTCGGGCATCGGCATCCCGCCGGCGCAGCCGTCTCTTGGTCACTGCGCCGGTGCGGACACCGGCCGCCACCAGGAAGCGGGCCCAGATCACCGCGCCGACCAGTGCCAGGGTCGCCCCGCGGCCATGGAACTTGCGGAAATAGCGGACCATCCCGCGATGCTTGTACCAGAGCACACGCACCGGTTCCCGCCGGCTGCACACACCCTGGTGGTGGATGGCCACCGCGTCCGGGACGAAGCGAATCCCCCATCCCTGCTCGCGGAAGCGGCGGCACCAGTCCAGGTCCTCGCAGTGCAGGAAATAGCCTTCGTCCAGGGTCCCTACCGCCTGCCAGGCACTCCGTCGGACCAGCATCAATGCCCCGGAGATGGCCCCTACCGGTACGGGTTCGGCCGGCAGGGGGGTGCCGGTGAGGTTGAAGTCCCAGCGTCGAGCGAACAGACGGTGGAGGCCCAGCACTCGGGCCAGGGCGTTGCGTGGGGTTGGCAGGTGGCGGCGGCAGCCGCGCTGCTCGGTGCCGTCGGGGTTGAGCAGCAGACCCCCAACCATGCCCACGCCGGCGGTATCCCCGCCGTCGAGCAGTCGTCCCAGGGTGTCCGGGCGGACAATGCAGTCCGGATTGACCACGGCAACCCAGTCCGCGCGGGCCTCGCGCAGCCCGCGATTGACCGCGACCGCGAAGCCCCCGTTGTCGCGCCGGTGGATCACACGCAGGCGCGGCGTGCCGTCGAAGCGCTGGACGAGCGTGTCGAGACTATCGTCATCGGAGGCGTTGTCGACGACGATGACCTCCACCGGGAGCCGGCTCTCCAGCAGGGCGCCCACGCAATCCGCCAGCATGGCGCCCGCGTTGTAATTCACCACCACCGCCGAGAGGGCAGCGGGTTCAGGGGCCGTCGCCTGCCAGCGACACTCGGTGGCTTGTACCGGTTCCGTCACCGCCATGACCGGGTTGCCGCCTCCCTCGCCATTGCTATGGTGGAGTCTTCGTGGCGTGAGCCGGCGCCCCGGGCGCCGCAGCTGCCGTTTGGGGCCGATTCACAGGGCCAATAGTTTAGGGAGCATGACAACATTAATCCAATGAGCCAGCGGATCTGCCATTCCTCCGTCGCCCGCCGTCCCGTCGCGCCCGGAGGGCCGGCATGAATGTCGTTTCCCTCATCACTGCGGCTGTCGTCGCCGCCACCGCGAGCTATCTGCTGGCGCGCAGGCTTATCGCCCTCGCGCCGCGGCTTGGCTTCGTCGACCTGCCGAGCAGCCGCGGTATGCACGCCTCGCCCGTGGCACGGGTGGGCGGGATCGCCGTAGGTCCGGCCATGCTGGCGGGTCTGGTGGCCGGTGGGGCCGTTCCGTACCGACTGGATGTGCTGGCGATAGTCGCCGGCGCGACGCTCGTCTGGGCCACCGGTATCGCCGATGATCGCTGGCGGTTGCCCGCCCGCTGGCGCCTGGCGGCCCAGACTCTGGCGGTGCTGGTGATCCTGCCCGCGCTGCCGGTGGCGCTGCCCGGTCCGGCGTGGCCCTGGTGGGCCCTGGCGCTTCCCGGGTGGCTGTGGTGTATCAATCTGCATAATTTCATCGACGGTATCGACGGTATTGCCGGGGTCCAGGCGCTGACGGTGTTCGCGGGAATGGCGGTGGTGCTGGGGGTACAGGACGGGAGCGTCGCCTTGCCGCTGTTGGTGGCGGCCTCGGCCTTCGCCGGGTTTCTGGTGCTGAACTGGTCGCCGGCCCGGCTGTTCCTGGGGGACGGTGGCAGCACGCTGCTCGGCTACCTGGTGGGCCTCGGCACCACGGTCGCGGTGCTCGCCGCCGAGGCCACCGCCGTGGCCTGGTTCATCCTCTCGGCGGTGTTCTTCGTCGATGCCACGGTGACCCTGCTCACCCGTATCGCGACCGGGCAATCCTGGCATGCCCCGCACCGCCTGCACGGCTATCAGAAGCTGGCCCTGCAGTGGGGCAGCCACGCCCGGGTCAGTGCCGCGGTGGCTGCGGTGAATGGGCTGTGGCTCTTCCCCCTGGCGCTGCTGGCGGTGCATGTGCCGACCTATGCCCCCCTCGCCGTCGCGCTGGCCTACCTGCCGCTGCTGGCCGTCGCCTGGCGACTGGGGGTGGGGCTCAGGCCCCGGTGACGGCGCGCAGGGTGTCGAAGGCCTCGCCGTCGGCGAGGAACAGCGCCTCGAGTACATCGAAATGATTCCGTCCCGGCGGCGCTGCCACCGGTGTGTCCACGCGGGCGTGCCGGTGATAGGCCTCACTCTGACGATGGAATGCCGCGGTCTCGGCCCCGCCCACCGCCAGGCGCAAGGGAATGCCCGGTGGCGGCGGCGGTTCGTGGAGCGGCGAGAGCGAGCGCGCCTTGGCTTCGTCCAACCCGAGGGCGTCGTTGATGCTGGTTCCCGGCAGTGGGGTGAGATCGAACACCCCGGAGATGGCCAGGGCCGCGTGGATCGGGTGTGTGCCGGACCAGTCCCGGGTAAGCAGGCGGGCGACGATCTGGCCACCGGCGGAATGGCCGGATACCGTGAGCGCGCCCCGGCCGAGGCCCAGCCGTTGCCGGTTGTCCTCCAGGAAGCGGATGGCCGCGGCGCAGTCCTCGTTGATCTCGGCGATGGTCACCGCCGGGCAGAGGCGGTAGTTGGCGACCACCACGGAAACCCCCCGGGGCACCAGCGCCCGGGCGACGAAGGCGTAGTCCCGCTTGTCTTGGCTGCGCCAGTAGCCGCCGTGGAAGAACACATGCACGGGGGCATCGGCATCGCCGGCGGGGAAGCAGTCCAGGGTCTGCAGGGCGCCGTCCCCGTAGGGCACGTCTTCCTGGTGGTTGGGCAGCTCGGCCCGGGTCGCCTCGGAGAGCCGCTGCAGGCGCGCGAAGTAGTCCGCGAACTCCGGCACGGTGACGCGCGGGTTGTATTCGTACTCCAGCTCGGTGTCCTGGCCGTTCACGGAGATTCTCCTGATGGCTGAGGGATGGTAAGGGGGGCGGTCGCCGCTCGCCTCGGGAGAGACGCCATCAATACATCCCTGTAGGCTCGACGGCGGCCGTCCCTGGCCGCCGACGCTCCCCGAGGCGAGCGGCGACCGCCCTACCGGTGAGGCCCCGCTTGTGGTTCCTTTCCAACCCTGGTTTTTTCCGACCGAATATCCACGCGGGAGGCCCTTTCCCCGCGTCCGCCGTGGAAGGCGGTCAACTGCAAACTGCGGTAGCGAGCGTCTCCCGCTCACACGCTCAGGAACTGCCGTTGCAGCGCCTCAGCATCCGCCCGGAAGGCCTCGCCGTCGCCGCTCCAGGCGATGCGTCCGCGGTCGATGATGTAGTGACGGTCGCAGACCGCGAGCAGCGCCTCGGGGTTGGCGTCGATGAGCAGCAGCGACTGCCCCAGCCCGCGCAGCCGGCGGATACAGGCCCAGATGTCCTCCCGTACCACCGGCGCCAGCCCCTCGGTGGCCTCGTCGAGGATGAGCAGGTCCGGGTTGGTCATCAGGGCCCGGCCGATGGCGAGCATCTGCTGCTCGCCCCCGGAGAGCTGGGTGCCCATGTTGTCCCGGCGCTCGGCCAGCCGTGGGAACAGCTCGTAGACCTCGTCGAGGCCCCAGCCGCCGCCCCGGCCCCCGGCGATGAGGTTCTCCCGCACATTGAGGTTGGGGAAGATCTGCCGCCCCTCGGGGACCAGGCCGATGCCCGCCCGGGCGATGCGGAAAGAGGGCAGGCCGTCGATGCGCTCGCCGCGGAAGCGAATCGTGCCCGCCCGCGGCGGGGTCAGCCCCATGATCGCCCGTATGGTGGTGGTCTTGCCCATGCCGTTGCGGCCCATGAGGCTGACCACTTCCCCCTCGTCGACGGCGAGGTCCACGCCGAAGAGGACCCGGCTGCTGCCGTAGGCGCTCTCGACGCCCTCGAGCTCCAGCATTATCCGCCCTCCCCGAGGTAGGCCGCCTGCACCCGGGGGTCATCCCGCACCGCCACGGGGTCACCGCTCGCGATGAGCCCGCCGTTGACCAGCACGCTAAGGGTATCCGCCAGGCGGAACACCACCCCCATGTCGTGCTCGACGAGCAGCACGGCGTAGCGCGAGCGTAGCCCCTCCAGCAGCGCGATGATCACCTCGCTCTCCGCGGGTCCCATCCCCGCCATGGGCTCATCGAGCAGCAGTACCGAGGGCTCGGTGGCCAGGGCCATGGCGATCTCCAGCTGCCGTTTCTGCCCGTGGGCCAGCTCGCTGGCGCGCCGGTCGGCTACCGCCGTCAGCCCTACCTGCTCCAGGGCCGCTTCGGCGGGTTCCACCAGGCTGCGATCCCGCCGGGCGCGGCCGAACATTCGGAAGTGGTGCCGGGCCCGGGCCTGGACAGCCAACGCCACGTTGTCGCGGACGGAGAAGGCCTCGAAGATGGCGGTGATCTGGAACGACCGCGCGATGCCGAGGCGCGCCCGGCCGGGCATGTCCAGCCGGGTGATGTCGCGGCCCCGGAAGCGGATCCGCCCGCCGTCGGGGACGAGCTCGCCGCTCAGCTGGGCCAGCGCCGTGGTCTTGCCGGCGCCGTTGGGCCCGATCAGGGCATGCACCCGGCCC
Organism: Arhodomonas sp. SL1; assembly: GCF_052060015.1. Lineage (NCBI taxonomy): Bacteria > Pseudomonadati > Pseudomonadota > Gammaproteobacteria > Chromatiales > Ectothiorhodospiraceae > Arhodomonas > Arhodomonas sp. SL1. The sequence continues at coordinate 153,236 of NZ_JBPODZ010000007.1, forward strand.
TGCTCCAGGGCCAGGGAGAGGTTGTCCGTGGCCTGCAATCCGCCGAAGCGTTTCTGCAGGTCTCGGGCCTCGAAGATCGGGGCCTCCCGCTCAGCCATCGCCTTCCCCCCGTCCCGACAGTGCCCCGTAGAGCCCGCCTCGGAAGAACAGCACCACCAGGATCAGCAGCGGCCCGAGGAAGAGCTGCCAGTGCGCGGTGAACGACACCAGCACCTCCTCCAGCACCAGCAGGGCGAGCGCCCCGTAGATGGGCCCGACCAGGGTGGACAGCCCGCCGAGCAGGACGATGATCATGAACTGCCCGGACTGGTGCCAGGCCATCAGCGAGGGGCTCACGTACTCCTGGTGGTTGGCGATCAGTGCGCCGGCCAGGCCGGTGATGGCGCCGGAGAGGACGAAGGCGGTGAGCTTGTAGGGCAGCGGCCGATAGCCCAGGGCCCGCATGCGGCGCTCGTTTTGCCGGCAGCCGCGGATGACCCGGCCGAAACGCGAGCCCACCACCCGGGTGAGCAGTGCCCACACCGCCACCAGCAGCCCCAGGCAGAGGTAATAGAAGCCCATGGCGTCGCCGAGCTCGACGCCGCCGAGGGTGTTGCGCAGCCATAGCGGCAGGCCATCCTCGCCGCCGTAGCCTTGCAGGGAGATGAATAGGTAGTAGACCAGCTGCCCGAAGGCCAGGGTGATCATGATGAAGTACACCCCGGAGGTCCGCAGCGAGATCAGCCCCACCACCAGCGCATAGAGGCCGCTGATCGCCATGGCCAGCGGCCAGGCCACCAGCGCCTCGTTGCTGCCCACCCACTCCCCCACCAGGGGCAGTCCCTGCATGGCGTGGGTGCTCAGTATGGCCACGGTATACGCGCCCAGCCCGAAGAACGCGGCGTGGCCGAAGCTCACCAGTCGTCCGTAGCCCATGACCAGATCCAGGGCCACGGCGGCCAGGGCATAGATCAGGGCCCGGTTGACCATGGTGATGAGGAACGGATTGCCCACCGCCTCGGCCACCGGTGGAAGGGCCGCGAGGGCCAGGAGCAGTGCCGCTGTGGTCAGGGGCGCGCGGCCGAGGAAACTACGCATGGGCGCTCCCGAACAGCCCCTGGGGCCGGACCGCGAGCACCGCGGCCATGAGCAGATAGATGGTCATTGAGGCCAGGGCCGTACCCACGGTGCTGGCCGCTGACGGTGACAGCCACAGCTCGAAGATGCTGGGCAGGTAGGCACGGCCGAGGGTATCCGTCACCCCGATGAGCAATGATCCGACGACCGCGCCCTTGATGGAGCCGATGCCGCCGATGACGATGACCACGAAGGTGAGGATGAGGATGTCTTCGCCCATCCCCGACTGCACCGAGAGGAAGGGCGCCGCCATCACCCCCGCCAGCCCCGCCAGGCAGGCGCCGAAGCCGAAGACCAGCGTATACAGCAGGCGGATGTTCACCCCCAGGGCACCGATCATCTCCCGGTTGGACGCCCCTGCACGGATCCACACGCCCAGGCGGGTGCGCATGATCAGCCAATAGAGCAGGGCGATGACCGCCACCCCCACCACGATCACCGCCAGACGGAATTCCGGGTAGGGAATGCCGGGAATCACCTCCACGCGGCCGGACAGCCATTCCGGGGTGTTCATATTCAGCGGCTGCCGTCCCCAGATCACCCGGACGGCCTCGTTGAAGAACAGGATCAGGCCGAAGGTGGCCAGTACCTGGTCGAGGTGGTCGCGCCGGTAGAGCCGGCGGATGATGAGTAGCTCCATGAGCATACCCACCAACGCCGCCGCCACGACCCCCGCCGCGAGACCCAGCAGGAAGCTCCCGGTCCCGGCGAGCACCGTCGCCGCCACATAGGCGCCGACCATGAACAGCGAGCCGTGGGCGAGGTTGATCAGGTGCATGATGCCGAAGACCAGGGTCAGCCCCGAGGCCATCAGCAGCAGTGTCACGCCGAACTGCAGCCCGTTGAGCACCTGTTCCAGGAACAGCTGCATGCGTCCTTCCCGGTATCTTCAGATGGAGGGGTGGCGTCGCAGGAGCCAGGGATGCACGCCGGCACGCACGGTTTTCATCCGCGCGTATCCGGGGGCATCCCTGGCCGGTGGGTCACTGACCCAGGGCGCACTCCCCGGCGTAGGCATCCTCGTGGTCGTCGAAGACCTTCGCCACCAGGCGGTTGGTGAGGTTGCCGTCCTCTTCCTGCACCACCTCGCGGACGTAGATGTCCTGAATGGGGTGGTGGTTGGTGTTGAAGCGGAAGTCCCCGCGCAGGGAGGTGAAGTCCGCGGCCTCCAGCGCCTCGCGCAGGGCGGCGGTGTCGGAGACGTCGCCTCCCGTGGCCTTCAGCGCACTGCCGATGAGGTTCGCCGCGTCATAGCCTTGGGCGGCGTAGAGGGTGGGCTCGCGCTCGTAGTTCTCCATGTAGTCGGCCACAAAGCGCGGGTTGAGCTCGGTGTCGAGGTCCTTGCTCCAGTGCGAGGAGTTCACCACGCCGATGGCCGCCTCGCCGACCGCGTCCACCAGGGTGTTGTCGGCGGAGAAGCCCGGTCCGTACATGGGGATGGATTCATCCAGGCCCGCCTGGACGTACTGCTTGATGAAGTTGATGCCCATGCCGCCGGGATAGAAGAAGAACACATTGTCCGGTTCCGCATTGCGCAGCGCGGCGATCTCGGCGGCGTAGTCGGTCTGGCCGAGCTGGGTGTAGACCTCATCGACCACGTTGCCCTCGAAGTAGCGCTTGAAGCCGGTGAGCGCATCCTTGCCGGCGGCGTAGTTGGGGGCGAGCAGGTAGACGTTGTCCAGCCCCTCGTCGGTGAAGTACTGGCCCATGGCCTCGTAGAAGTTGTCGTTCTGGTAGGCCACGTTGAAGTAGTTTTCGTGGCACATCCGGCCGGCGAGTTGCGCCGGGCCGGCATTCGGGGAGATGTAGATCACCCCGTCGCGCACGATCCTCGGGATGGAGGCCATGGCGACGTTGGAGAACACCGAGCCGGTCATGATCTTCACGCCCTCGCTCTGGATCAGCCGGGTTGCGATCTGGCGGGCGTTGCCCGGGTCGCGGCCGTCGTCCTCGACGATGAGCTCCACCTCGACGCCGCCGAGGGTGCCGTCATTGTGTTCCATGGCCAGTTGGAAGCCGTTGCGGATGTCCTCGCCGAGATAGCCGCCGCCGGTGGACAGCGTGGTGATCATGCCGATCTTCACCGGCTCGGCCATGGCGGGCAGGGTAACGGCGGCGCAAAGGGCGGCCGCTGCGGCGGCCAGGCGGATGGGTCCCCGTGTCATGATCCTTCTCCTCGTTAGTGGCTTTTCGTTGTTGCGGTCTCAGGCCGTATCGCGCAGGCGGAAACGTTGCAGCTTGCCCGTGGCGGTACGTGGCAGGTTGTCCACGAAGGCCACCGCCCGCGGGTACTTGTACGGCGCGATGCGCTGCTTGACGTGCGCCTGCAGCTCGCCGGCCAGCTGTTCCCCCGGTGACGCGGATTCTGCGGGTACCACGAAGGCCTTGACCAGCTGGCCGCGCTCCTCGTCGGGTACGCCCACCACGGCGCACTCCGCCACGGCCGGGTGCTCCAGCAGGGCATTCTCCACCTCCGGGCCGGAGATGTTGTAGCCCGATGAGACGATCATGTCATCCGAGCGCGCCACGTACCAGAGGTAACCGTCGGCATCCATGCGGAAGGTGTCGCCGGTGATATTCCAGCCGTCCTGGACGTAGCGGCGCTGGCGCTCGTCGGCGAGGTAACGGCAACCGGTGGGGCCGCGCACCGCGAGCCGTCCCGGGGTGTCCGGTGGGCACTCGTTGCCGGCGTCGTCGAGGATCCGTGCCGTATAGCCGGGCACCGGGCGGCCCGTGCTGCCGGGGCGCATCGCCTCCTCGGTGGCGGAGATGAAGATGTGCAGCATCTCCGTGGAGCCGATGCCGTCGATGAGCTTCAGCCCCAGCCGGTCGTGGACCTCGTGCCAGGTGGCCGCGGGCAGGTGCTCGCCGGCGGAGACGCCCTTCCGCCAGCTCGAGAGGTCGTGGTTGTCGAGCTCCGGCAGCATGGCCCGGTACGCCGTGGGCGCGGTAAAGACGACGGTGGCCCGATGGTGCTCGATGTGGCCGAGGAGCTCCAGGGGTGGTGCCTTCTCCAGCAGGAGCGTGGCGGCGCCGGCGTGGAGCGGGAACAGCACCAGCCCGCCCAGGCCGAAGGTGAAGGCGATGGGCGGGCTGCCGGTGAACAGATCGTCCGGTTCCGGGCGCAGGATCTGCCGGGAGAACCCCTCGCAGATGGCCAGCAGGTCCCGGTGGAAGTGCATCGTCCCCTTCGGCATCCCGGTGGTGCCCGAGGTGAAGGCGATCAAGCAGGTCTCGTCGGCGGCGCTGTCCCAGGCCTCGAACTCCGCGGGCTGCCCGGTGAGGGCGGCGTCCATGGTGCCCTCACCGCCACCGAAGAAGGCCAAGTGTTGCAATACGGGATGCTCCGCCGCCGCGGCGCGCAGGTCATCGGCGAGGCGGATATCGCAGAGCGCATGGCTGATCCGTGCCTTGTCGATGATCTGGCCGAGCTCGCCGGCGCGGAGCATGGGCATGGTGCCCACGGCGATGCCGCCGGCCTTCATCACCGCCAGGTAGGCAGCCACCATCATCGGATTGTTGGGGGCGCGCAGCAGTACCCGATTACCGGGGATCAGCCCCATCTCCGCGACCAGATAGTTGGCCAGGCGGTTGACGGTTTCGTGGAGATCCCGATAGGTCCAGGTGGTCTCGGGGGTCAGGAGGCAACGCCGTTCCCCGTGGCCCCGCTCGATCCAGCGGTCGAGGAGCTCCACTACGCAGTTGAGCCGCTCGGGGAATTGATAGGCCGGGTGGGAGAGATCCAGTATCGGCCATTCGCCGGCGGGTGGCAGGTGCTCGTCCGCGAAGGTGTCCCGCGGCGTCTGGGTCATCCGATCCCCTCCTCGTGGCAGGGCGACCCGGTACGTCGCCGGGTCGCCGTGTTATCGACTCGCAGAAATTTTAGATCATGGTTTCTTACACGCAAATCAGTCCGGGACTACGGCCGTCGCCTCGAGCTCCACCTTGGCCTCGTCCTCGATCAGCGCCGCTACCTGCACCATGGCCATGGCCGGGAAGTTGCGGCCCATGACGTCCCGGTAGGCCTCCCCCATCTCCTTGAGCCGGGAGAGGTACTCCTGCTTGTCGGTGATATACCAGGTCAAGCGGACCACGTGCTCCGGCCCGGCGTCGGCGGCCTCCAGCACGGCGACGGCGTTCTTCAGCACCTGGCGGACCTGGTCGATGAAATCACCGCTCGGGAAGTGCTCGTTTTCGTCCCAGCCCACCAGTCCGCCGGTGAACACCATCCGGCCCCGTGCGGTGGTGCCGTTGGAATAGCCCTTGGGACGTTTCCAGCCTTCGGGGTTTACGGTCTGCATATCGGTACACTCCTTTGATTCACTGTTCATTCCCGCGCTCGCGGAGGCGGGCGTGCAGGGTCGGTGGCAGTTCAGTGGCCCGCGGGTGGGGATCGAATCGGTACCAGCCCAGCCCGACCTCCCCGGCGATGCGCTCGTCGCCGTCGCGGACGACCCGGTAGGCGAGCCGGACCCGTTCGGCCCCCGCCTCCACGACGTCGATCTCGAAGTCGATGACATCGCCGAGCAGGGTGGGCCGCGCGAAGCGGCACTCCAGGTTGGTGATTCGGGGTGCCTCGCGCCGTTCTCGCAGCAGGGCGGCCTCCGTGCCCGCGTCGGCGAGCTCGGTGATCCAGGCGGTGATGATCTCCTCCAGCATCTCGAAGTAGCGGGGATAGAACACGATCCCCGCGGGATCGCAGTGCTGGAAGCCCACTTCCCGGCTCGTTCGGTGGGCCGGCGCGCTCATGCCCCTTCCCCCCCTCCGGCGTGATGGGCGGCCAGGACCTGGCGGGCGATGACCTGCTGCTGGATCTCCGAGGCCCCCTCGTAGATGCGCAGGGCCCGGATGTCCCGGTAGAGGCGCTCCACCGGCACGCCGGCGGTCACGCCGAGGCCGCCGTGCAGCTGCACCGCCGCGTCGATCACCTGCTGGGCCTGCTCGGTGGCGTGGAGCTTGGCCATGGAGGCCTCGCGGGTGACCCGCTCGGCCTGGCAGTCCTTGGCCCAGGCGGCGCGATAGACGAGCAGGGCGCTGGCATCCACGGCCAGGGCCATGTCCGCGAGCCTGACCTGGGTGAGCTGCATGTCCGCGAGGGGGGCGCCGAAGAGCTCCCGCCGGGTGGTGTGGGCAAGGGCCTCGTCCAGGGCACGGCGCGCGAAACCCAGCGCCGCCGCGCCCACCGTTGCACGGAATACGTCCAGGGTCGCCATGGCGATGCGGAAGCCCTTGCCGGGTTCGCCGAGGCGGTAGGATGCCGGGATGCGGCAGCCCTCGAAACGCAGCGCGCCCAGCGGGTGCGGCGCCATGAGATCGATGCGCTCGGGCACCGAGAAGCCGGGGGTGTCCGCCGGTACCACAAAGGCGGACAGCCCCTTCGCGCCCGGTCCCTCGCCGGTGCGGGCGAACACGGTGTAGACATCGGCGATACCGCCGTTGGAGATCCACGTCTTGGTGCCGTCGAGGATGTACTCGTCGCCCTCGCGCCGGGCGGTGGTGGCCAGGGCGCTCACGTCCGAGCCGGCCTCCGGCTCGGACAGTGCGAACGCGGCGATGGCCCGCCCCTCCCGCACCGGCGGGAGCCAGCGGCCGCGTTGTTCCGGCGTGCCGAACAGCGAGATCGGCCCGGTGCCGAGCCCCTGCATGGCGAAGGCGAAGTCCGCCAGCCCGTCGTGCCGGGCCAGGGTCTCGCGGGTCAGACACAGGGTACGCGCGTCCAGGCGTTCGCTCTCACCCTCGGCGACACAGGGGGCGAGCCAGCCATCGGCGCCGAGCCGCCGGACCAGCCCCCGGCAGGTGGCGTCCACGTTGGACTCGTCGAGCCCCGTGAGGGCGGCCGCGGCCCAGGCGTCCAGGCGCTCGGCATGCTCGCGGTGGGCGCGCTCGAAGAACGGCCAGTCCAGGAACGTGCGATCGCTCATGTCAGTTGCCCTCGAACTCGGGCTGCTGCTTGGCAACGAAGGCCCGGTAGGCCCGGCGGAAGTCCTCGCTCTGCATGCAGATCGCCTGGGCCTGGGCCTCGGACTCGATGGCCTGGTCCAGGCCCATGTTCCACTCCTGGTTGAGCATGGTCTTGGTGATCCCGTGGGCGAAGTTCGGGCCGGCGACCAGTTGATCCGCCATGGCCAGGGCGTCGTCGAGGAGCGCGTCGGGCTCGCAGAGGCGGTTGTAGAAGCCCCAGCGCTCGCCCTCCTCGGCGCGCATACTGCGTCCGGTGAACAGCAGCTCGGAGGCGCGGCCCTGGCCGATGATGCGCGGGAGGATGGCGCAGGCGCCCATATCGCAGCCGGCGAGGCCTACCCGTGTGAACAGATAGGCGACCTTCGCCCGCGGCGTGCCGTAGCGGATGTCGGCGGCCATGGCGATGGCGGCACCGGCGCCGGCGCAGACGCCATCGATGGCGGCGACGATGGGCTGCGGGCAGGCGCGCATCGCCTTGACCAAGTCACCGGTCATGCGGGTGAAGGCGAGCAGGCCCTTCATATCGCGTTCGGTGAGCGGGCCGATGATCTCGTGGACGTCGCCGCCGGAGCAGAAGTTGCCGCCAGCGCCCTGGACCACCACCGCCTTGACCCCGTCGACATAGACCAGCTCGCGGAAGGTATCCCGCAGCTCGGCGTAGGAGTCGAAGGTCAGGGGGTTCTTGCGCTCCGGCCGGTCGAGGGTGACGAGTGCCGTCTCACCGCGCATCTCCCAGCGGAAGTGCTCGGGCTGGTAATTGTTGGGGTCCATGTTCGCGTTCTCCTGTGCCTCGATTGGTTACATCACCTCGCCGCCGGAGACCGAGATCGCCTGACCGGTGACCGCCGCGGTGTTGGGCCGGCACAGCCAGGAGACCGTTTCCGCCACCTCCTCGGGCCGTACCAGCCGGCGTTGGGGGTTGACCTTCACGAACTCCTGCAGTGCCTCCTCGCGGGAGCGCCCGGTCTTCGCGGTGATGGTGTCCAACGCATTCGATACCAGCTCGGTGTCCGTGTAGCCGGGGCAGACCGCGTTCACCGTGATAGGCTCCCGGGCGAGCTCCAGGGCCACCGCCCGGGTCAGGCCAATGACGCCGTGCTTGGCGGCGCAATAGCCGGCCACATAGGCATAGCCCTTCAGCCCGGCGGTGCTCGCCACATTGACGATCCGCCCGCCACCGACGGCCCGCATGTCTGTCAGTGCGACCTGCATGCAGTGGAAGACGCCGGAGAGGTTGACCTCGAGCATGGACTGCCAGTCCCCGGCCTCGATGCGGTCGAAGGGCGCCGTTTTCGCCGCGCCGGCGTTGTTCACCAGCACCCCCACCGGTCCGTGCACCGCCCGGGCCTCCTCGAAGGCGCGGCCCACTGACCCGGCATCGGTGACGTCGGCGGTGACGGCGTTCGCACCCTCGAGCCGGGCGGCCAGTGCCTCCAGCGGGGCGGAACGCCGGCCGACCACGGTGACGTTCATCCCCTCGGCGGCGAGGCGTTCGGCGACGGCGGCACCGATGCCGGTGCCGCCGCCGGTGATCAGGGCGTGACGGGGGGTGCTCATCGCGGTGCTCCTTCTCCGGTGTTTTCCAGTCCGGCCTCGACGTCTGCCAGCCACTCCGCCATGCGCCCGCGCAGGTCCTCGGGTATGGGGCGGCTGGTGAGCCGGCCCCGGTCGTTGGCGACCCATACCAAGGTCACCCGGGCGTCCATTCGCGGCGCCCCGTCGCAGCAGGCCGTGACGTGGAAGCCGAGCGAGGAGTGGCCGAGGTGCAGCAGGCGCAGGCGCGCCTGGAGCGTCTCGCCCAGGGCGGCCGGGGTGGCGACGTCGAGATGCAACCGGGTGGTCGGGGTGCCCACGTCGCCGCTGATGTGCATCGCCCGGAACGAATAGCCGACTTGGGCGAACCACGCCTCGACGAGGCCGTTGACCACCTCCAGGTAGCGCCAGGTGTGCAGCGTCCCGGTGGCGTCGCACCATATCCCGGTGACGGGTACCGTTCTGCTCAGCTCCTTCACCGCGGTCCTCCTCCGTCGTGCGTCCGCTGCCCCGGGATGGTGCGCTCAGGCTAGCGATCGCACCGATTTAATTCAAGTATAAAATGTTTACCCGGGATGGAGTCTGTATTTGTTACGGGTAAGAAGTTGACACGTAAATTAACACCCCGGTAACCTGCCCGCTATGGGGTGTGCGAATGGCACACCGGTCAGGATCACAGGGCAGACGCGCTGGAGGAGAGTCATGAAGATCAGCATCGTGGGTGGCGGACCGGGTGGGCTGTACTTCGCCCTGCTCGCCAAGAAGCGCTGGCCGGACTGGGACATCACGGTCTACGAGCGCAACGCGCCGGACAGCACGTTCGGGTTCGGCGTGGTGTTCTCCGATGAAACCCTCGGTTTTCTCGACGACTACGACAACCCCTCCTACGAGGCCATCCGTCGTAGCTTTGCCTACTGGGACGACGTGCACGTGCACTACCAGGGGCAGGTCCTGAAGTCCGGCGGGAATGGCTTCTGCGGCTGCTCGCGGCTGACCCTGCTGCAGATCCTCCAGCAGCGTTGCCGCGAGCTCGGTGTGACCATGCACTTCAACACCGAGATCGAGGACGAGGGCCAGTTCTCTGACAGCGACCTGATCGTCGCCGCCGATGGCATCAACAGCCGCATCCGCCAGAACCACGAGGACTGGTTCCAGCCGCAGTTCGACTGGCGGCGGAACTACTTCTGCTGGCTCGGCTCGAGCCGCGAGTTCGACGCCTTCAAGTACTTCTTCCAGGAGACCGAGCACGGCGTCGTCATCGCCCACTGCTACCAGTACGAGCCGGGCCGCAGCACCTGGGTGGTGGAGATGGCCCCGGAGACCTGGCAGGGCCTCGGCTTCGACCGGATGGCCGAGGACGAGTACACCCGGGTGCTCGAGGAGATCTTCGACGAGGAGCTCGACGGTCACCCGTTGATCGCCAACCGCTCCCTTTGGCGCCAGTTCCCCATGATCCGCAACCGTCGCTGGGTCAAGGACAACATCGTGTTGCTCGGCGATTCCCAGCACACCGCCCACTACTCCATCGGCTCGGGTACCAAGCTCGCTATGGAGAGCGCCATCGCGCTGTTCGAGGCGGTGGAGTCGCGGCCCACCGACGTGGACCAGGCGCTGGCGGAGTTCGAGGACAACCGCCGCACCGAGGTGGAGATCACCCAGCACGCCGCGGATGTGTCGCTGTCCTGGTTCGAGAACATCAACCGCCACTGGGGCATGGATCCGGAGCCCTTCGCCTTCGCCCTCATGTCCCGGGCGAAGAAGCTCACCTACGAGAATCTCCAGCTGCGCGACCAGTCGTTCGTGGACCGCTGCAACGAGTGGTTCGTCCGCCGCGAGCGCGAGCGCGGCTTCGAAGTCGCCGACGACACCGCGCCGATGTTCACGCCGTTCCGGCTGCGCGGCATGACCGTGCCCAACCGGGTGGTGGTCTCACCCATGGCGCAATACATGGCCGAGGACGGGATGCCCAATGACTGGCACCTGGTGCACTACGGCAGCCGTGCCGTCGGCGGGGCGGGGTTGATGTATACCGAGATGACCTGCGTCTCCCCGGATGCGCGCATCACCCCCGGGTGCACGGGGCTGTGGAACGAGGCCCAGCGCGACGCCTTCCGGCGCATCGTGGACTTCGTTCATCAACAGTCGGACACCCGCATCTGCATGCAGCTCGGCCACTCCGGGCGCAAGGGCTCCACCCAGGTGGGCTGGCAGCGCATGGACCACCCGCTGCCCGAGGGCAACTGGCCCATCTACTCGGCCTCACCGATCCCCTACTTCGAGGGCGAGAGCCAAGTCCCCATCGAGATGAGCCGCGCGGACATGGACCGGGTGCGCGATGACTTCGTGCGCTCGGCGAAGCTCGCCGAGGAGGCCGGCTTCGACATGCTCGAGCTGCACATGGCCCACGGCTACCTGCTCGCGAGCTTCATCTCGCCGCTGACCAATCTGCGTGAGGATGAATACGGCGGCAGCGTGGGGAACCGGCTGCGTTTCCCGCTGGAGGTCTTCGAGGCGGTGCGTGCGGTCTGGCCCGAGGACAAGCCCATGTCCGTGCGCATCTCCGCTACCGACTGGAAGGAGGGCGGGCTGTCCGACGAGGAGCTCAGCGTGGTGGCGCGGAGCTTCCGCGATGCCGGCGTGGACCTCATCGACGTCTCCGCCGGGCAGACGGTGCCGGATCAGAAGCCGGTCTACGGGCGTATGTTCCAGACCCCGTTCGCCGACAAGGTGCGCAACGAGACGGGGGTGGCCACCATGGCCGTGGGCAACATCACCACGCCGGACCAGGTCAACACCATCCTGATGGCGGAGCGTGCCGACCTGGTGGCCCTGGCGCGACCGCATCTCTCGGACCCGTACTTCACCCTGCACGCAGGCGCCTGGTACCAGCAGCCGGACGTGGAATGGCACCGCGCCCACGGGGCCGGGCGCTTCCAGGCCTACCGCAACGCCGAGAAGGACCGCGAGGAGCTCACCGACCTGCGCATCCAGACCCGGCCACGCAGCCACGAGGTGGTCGAGGAGCCGGCGGGGTCCGGCGAGGGCAGGGGCACTGGCCGGGCGGCGTGAGCCGCCGGGGGCGCACCGTTCAGGTGCGCCCCCGGGCGTCCAGGTGGTGGCGTACCCGGTCCAGGAGCTCGACGAGCTGGTCGAGTTCGCCGTCGTCGAGGATACCGAAGATCTCGTCGGACCAGGCCTCGTGGGCGCCGGCCATGGCCCGAAAGAGCTGCAGTCCCTGGTCGGTGAGGTAGACGTCGCTGACCCGGCGGTCCCGGTGGGAGGCCCGGCGGAGGAGGAGCCCGTCGGCCTCCATGCGGTCGAGCAACCGGGTGATATTGCCCTTGGAGGCGAGCAGCCGCTGGGCGAGCGCCGAGGTGCTCAGCCCGTCGGGGTGGACGTGATCCAGGTGGGCGAGCACGTCGAAGCGCGCCAGCGTGCTGTCGAAGTCGTCGCGGAAGAGGTCCGAGATCGCCTGTTCCACGCGCTTGGAGCACTTGATCAGGTGCAGCCAGGCACGCAGCGAGCGCTTGCTGTGCGGCAACATGTGGGCGTCCTGCGCATCCGTCGCCGGCACGTTTCGGGCGGGGCCTTCACCGGGCGGGGCCATCGTGCTCTCCTGGGCCTGGGTGTCAATGAGCGCATGATAACAGCGAAGCGGATATCAGCTGACGGGTTGATATCTCATAGCTAAATGTTTTATACGTAAACGACGTTGCCGCCCACAGCGTGGCAATCTATCCAAGTGGATCCAATTTTCGGAGGAGAGGCATGACCGCAAACAACACGCTCCAGCAGCTCGCCAGCGCCGTCGCCCAGGGCGGCGTGCGCATCGTCGACCTCAGCGTCACCTTGAGGCACGACACCCCCATCCTGCAGTTGCCCGAGCAGTTCAACCAGGGCTGGCCGTTCCGCAAGGAGGAGATCTCGCGCTACGACGAGCGCGGGCCGGCCTGGTACTGGAACAACATCTCCTGCGGCGAGCACACCGGGACCCATTTCGATGCCCCCATCCACTGGGTCACCGGCAAGGACTTTGAGAACAACGCCACCGACACCGTCGATCCGCAGCAGTTCGTCGCCCCGGCCTGTGTGATCGACTGCACCGCCTACGCCGCCGAGGACGAGGACTTCCTGCTCCAGCGCTCCCACGTGGAGGCCTGGGAGCGGGATCACGGTCGCATCCCCGCCGGCCACTGGGTACTGTTCCAGACCCGCTGGTCGGATCGCACCGATCCGGACGCCTTCCTCAACATGCGCGAGGACGGCGCCCATACCCCCGGTCCGAGCCACGAAGTGGTGAAGTTCCTCGCCGAGGAACGCGACGTGCTCGGCTTCGGCACCGAGACGGTGGGCACCGACGCCGGCCAGGCCCCGCAGATGGACCCGCCGTTCCCGTGCCACAACGTTATGCACGGTACCAATAAGTTCGGCCTGGCGAGCCTGACCAACCTGGATCAGCTGCCGCCCACGGGGGCGCTGATCGTGGCCGCGCCGCTGAAGATCGAGGAGGGCTCGGGCAGCCCCTGCCGGGTCATCGCCTTGGTCGGCGGCAACTAAGAGAGGGCAGGGCCGGCGCCGCCGGCCATCGCCCCTGGAGGGAGAGCTATGGCGGAGCGTTCATTCGCGAAAGAGGTCAAGAAGCTGCGCATGGGCGCCGGCGAGGAGTTCCACGGGGAAGGCATCCTCGCCGTCACCAAGGCGTTGCTGCAGTCCGGCGTTGGCTATGTCGCCGGCTACCAGGGTGCGCCCATCTCCCACCTGATGGACGTGCTCACCGACGCCAACGAGATCCTCGAGGAGCTCGACGTCCACTTCGAGTCCTCGGCCTCGGAGGCCACCGCGGCGGCCACGCTGGCGGCCTCGGTGAACTATCCCATCCGCGGCGCCGTGGCCTGGAAGTCCACCGTGGGCACCAACGTCGCCTCGGACGCCCTCGCCCAGCTCGCCTCGGGCGGGGTCACCGGCGGATCGCTGGTGATCGTCGGCGAGGACTACGGCGAAGGCTCCAGCATCATGCAGGAGCGCACCCACGCCTTCGCCATGAAGTCGCAGATGTGGCTGCTCGACCCGCGCCCCAACCTGCCGAGCATCGTCGATATGGTGGAGCGGGGCTTCGAGCTCTCCGAGGCGAGCAACACGCCGGTGATGCTGGAGCTGCGCATCCGTGCCTGTCACGTCCACGGCCGCTTCGTCGCCAAGGAGAACCAGCGTCCGCCGTTCACCCTCGCCGACGCCATGGACAAGCCCGTACGCGACCCGAGCCGGATCGTGCTGCCGCCTTCGAGCTTCGTCCACGAGCACGAGAAGGTGGACAAGCGCTGGCCGGCGGCGGTGGAGTTCATCCGTGAGCACCGGCTGAACGAGGTCTTCGACGGTGAGCGCGGCGACATCGGCCTAATCCTCCAAGGCGGGCTCTACAACAGCGTGGTCCGCGCCCTCGAGCGCCTGGGCCTGGCGGACAGCTTCGGCAACACCCGCATCCCCCTGTACGTGCTCAACGTCACCTACCCGCTGGTGGATGACGAGGTGCGGGCGTTCTGTGGGGGCAAGGACGCGGTGTTGATGATCGAGGAGGGGCAGCCCGAGTACATCGAGCAGGCCCTGCATGCCATCCTCCGCAAGGGCGATCTCCAGACCCGGGTGCACGGCAAGGACGTGCTGCCCAAGGCCGGGGAGTACACCGGCGCGGTGCTGGTGGACGGCATCCGGCAGTTCCTGGAGCAGTATGCCCCGGACATCGCCCGCCTCCCCGGCGCTGCCACCGCCGCGAGGCCGGCCGCCGTCGAGGGGCTCGACCAGGTGGTGCCGCCGCGGCCGCCGGGGTTCTGCACCGGCTGCCCGGAGCGGCCGATCTTCACCGCCATGAAGCTCGTCGAGCGCGAGATCGGACAGCATCACGTCAGCTGTGATATCGGCTGCCACCTGTTCTCCATCCTGCCGCCGTTCAACATCGGCAACACCACCATGGGCTATGGCCTGGGCGGGGCCGGCGCGGCGGCATTCAACGCGCCGGGGGCGCGGCGCAGCATCAGCATCGTCGGCGACGGCGGATTCTGGCACAACGGCCTGGCGAGCAGCGTGGGCAACGCGGTGTTCAATCAGAGCGACAACGTCACCGTCATTGTCGATAACGGCTATTCGGCGGCCACCGGCGGCCAGGACATCCTCTCCTCCAAGGCGGAGAACCCCATCCGCAGCACCAAGCAGTCCATCGAGAGCGCGGTGCGCGGCGTGGGGGTGAACTGGGTCAAGCGCATCACCAACACGTATGACGTGGGGACCATGAAGGACACCCTGCGCGAGGCGCTGACCACCGAATCCTCCGGGCCGAAGGTGATCATCGCCGAGTCCGAGTGCATGCTGAACCGCCAGCGCCGGGAGAAGCCGGTGTTCCGCAATCTCCTGAAGAAGGGGCAGCGGATGGTGCAGGAGCGCTTCGGCGTCGACAGCGACACGTGCACGGGCGATCACTCCTGCATCCGCCTCTCCGGCTGCCCGTCGCTGTCCATCAAGCCCAACCCGGATCCGCTGCGCCGCGACCCGGTGGCGCACGTGGAGAACAGCTGCGTCGGCTGCGGGCTGTGCGGGGAGGTGGCGCATGCGGCGGTGCTCTGCCCGTCGTTCTACCGCGCCGAGATCATTCACAATCCGACCGCCTGGGACCGTTTCACCAAGCGCATGCGCGACGCGGTGATCGGCTTCTTCCAGCGCCGTGAGGCGCGGCGGCTCGAACGCTACGCGATGTAGCGCACAGGAGGCATCCGTGGACCGTTCCACTCGACCCATCAGCATCGCCATCCAGGCCATGGGCGGCCAGGGCGGCGGGGTCCTGGCGGACTGGATCGTCGGCCTCGCCGAGTCCCAGGGTTATCTCGCCCAGACCACCTCGGTCCCGGGCGTGGCTCAGCGGACGGGGGCGACGCTGTACTACGTGGAGATCTTCCCCGAGCATGCCGTGCGCCAGGCCGGCCGTGATCCGGTGCTCGCGCTCATGCCCATGCCCGGGGACGTCGACATCGTCATCGCCGCCGAGCTCATGGAGGCGGGCCGGGCGGTGCAGCGGGGCATCGTCACCCCCGACCGCACTACCCTCATCGCCTCCACCCACCGCGTCTACGCCATTGGCGAGAAGACCGCTATGGGGGACGGCATCCTCGACGATAGTAAGGTCGTGGAGGCCGGGGAGGCTGCGGCGAAGGAGTTCATCTACTTCGACATGGCCCGCGTCGCCGAGGAGCACGGCAGCGTGATCAGCGCCACGTTGTTCGGGGCGCTGGCCGGCTGCCGGCGACTGCCCTTCGAGCGCGCCGCCTTCGAGGAGGCGATCCGCCGCGGCGGCATCGGTGTGGAGGCGAGCCTCGCGGCCTTCGCCGACGCCTACGAGCGTGCCCAGGGCGAGCCGGAGGCACCGGATCACTCGCAGCCGGCGCCGGCGGAGCCGCAGCCCCGGCATCCCCTGCTCAAGGAGCAGCTCGAGCGGGTACGCACCCGCTTTCCGGGCGTGGCCCATTTCAATGTCGTCGAGGGCATGCGGCGGCTCGCCGACTACCAGGACCCGGAATACGCGAAGGAATACGTGGACCGCCTCGAGGCGGTGCTCGAGCTCGACGAGGCCCAGGGCGGCGAGGCGCGGGACTACCTGCTCACCGTGGAGGCGGCCCGTTACCTGGCGCTGTGGATGTCCTACGAGGACACCATCCGGGTCGCCGACCTCAAGACCCGGGCCAGCCGGTTCCGGCGTTTCCGCGACGAGGTGCGGGCGCGGGAGGACCAGCTGGTCTACGTCACCGAGTTCATGCACCCGCGGATCGAGGAGATCTGCGACACCCTGCCGGCACCGTTGGGCCGGCGGTTGCTCCACTCCCCGCGGCTGCAACGGCCCCTGACGCCGTTCACCCGCAAGGGACGCAAGGTGCGCACGGCGACGCTATCGGGCTTCCTGCTGTTGTGGACGGTCTCGCGGATGCGGCGCTGGCGGCGCAGCACCCTGCGTTACAAGGAGGAGGCGGCCCGCATCGAGGCCTGGCTGGAACGGGCCCGCCGGGCAGCGGAGGCGGACTACCCGCTGGCGGTGGAGATCGTGCGCTGTCAGCGCCTGGTCAAGGGCTACGGCGATACCCACGCCCGCGGGCTTGCCAACTTCCACACCATCATGGAGGCCATCGACGGCTACCGCGGCGACGAGCAGCCCGCGGAGGTGGTCCGGCGCCTGCGTGAGGCGGCCCTCGCCGACGAGGACGGCGCGAAGCTCGCCGAAGCGGTGGCGTCGTTGGAGGGGGGCCATGCCACGACAGGCGGAAATGGGGCCGACGAGACGGGGGCCCAGCGCGCGACGGCGTAGCCCGGCGGGCGCTCGGTCCCGTCACCGCCGGCGGGGCCCGCGCCCCGCCGGCTCACTGCTGTTCGCTCAAGCGCGCGATCATCTCCCGCAGGCCTGCCTTCAAGGTCTCCACCTCCTCCGGCGGATAGCCGTTCAGCACCTGGGCCTCGTGGGCCTTGGCCCGTTCCAGCAGTGGCCGGACCTTCTCCTGGCCCGCCGCGGTAATCGAGACCCGCGTGATGCGGCGGTCCTCGGGCTCGTCGCGTCGCTGCACCCAGCCCTGCTCCTCGAGCCTGGCGGTGACCCGGGTGAGCGTGGGCTGCTTGAGCAGGGTGATCTCCGCCAGTCCGCCGATGGTCAGGGACTCCCGGTCGTAGAGCGTCGCGAGCACCCGCCACTCGGGGATGCGCAGCCCCGCCCGGCTGACCCGGGCGTGGAACTGGCGGCTGACCAGCGTGCTCGCCCGGGCGAGCAAATAGGCCAGGTAGTCGTCCGTGAAGTACCGCGCCGCTCGCCGCCGCTCATCCGTCATTCTCTGCTCGCTCGCTTGCATGGCCTTGTCCCTGCCGATTGTCGGGGGGGTGTCGCTGGTCGGTCCAGCGGATGTCTCTTAGGCAAAAAATTTTAATACCAAAACATATTCATTTGGATTAAAACCTGTGCTAGGTTCATGAGCAACAGGGTTCGCAATGATCCAGGACAAAAAATGACCCGTGGCCCTGTCCCAGGAACTTCCCACGACGGAGGAGGAAGATCATGAAACGCCGCTGCATCGGGCTGCTCTCCGCGGCCCTCATCGCCTGGGCGCCCGCCGCCCTCTCCGAGACCACCATTCGCGTCGCCAACTGGCTGCCGTCCAGCCACCTGCTCGTCGCCGACGTCCTCAAGCCCTGGGGCGAGGCCGTGGAGGAGGCCACCGGGGGCAGCGTCCAGGTGGAGGTAATGAGCTCCCCGCTCGGCCCGCCCCCCGCCCAGTACGACCTGGTTTCTGACGGACTGGCCGACGTCGGGTTCGCCGCCCATGGCTACACGCCGGGACGCTTCAGCGTCTTCGAGCTGGCCGAGCTGCCGTTGCAGACGCCATCGTCGGAAGAGCTCTCCGTGGCCTACTGGCGTGCCTATCAGGAAACCATGGCGGGCCGGGATGAGCACAAAGGCGTGCACCTGCTAGGGCTGTTCGTGCACGGCCCTGGCCATATCTGGAACAGCCAGCGGCCTGTGGATAGCCTCGATGACCTCCAGGGCCTCAAGCTCCGCGTCCCGGGCGGTGTGGCCGCCCAGCTCAGCGAGAACCTGGGGGTCACGCCCATCAACGCGCCGTCCTCCCAGGCCTATGAGCTGCTCTCCCAGGGCGTGGCCGATGGCATCGTCTTCCCCCACGAGAGCGTCACCTTCTTCAACCTCCAGGAAACCCTGGAGTACGGCACCACGGTGCCCGGCGGCCTGTACAACGTGAGCTTCTACGTCGTCATGAACGAGGACAAGTGGAACGCCCTCACGGATGCCGAGCGTGAGGCCATCGACAGCGTCTCCGGGGAGTACCTGGCACGGCTGACCGGCCAGGCCTGGGACGCGGCCGACCGCAAGGGCCTGGAGGCGATCCGAGACGCCGGCCTCGAGATCACCGAAGCCGACGACGCCATGCTCGACGCGGTGGCCGCGGAGGCGGAGCAGGTCCGGGCCCAGGCCCTGGAGCGCATCGCCGAGAAGGGCATCGATGGGGAGGTGTTCCTGGAGGCCCTCCAGCGCGAGCTCGAAGGCGTCGAGACCGAGTAATGAACGAGCGGGCGGCGCTGCGCAATATGCTCTCCGCCGCCGGGGGCGATGGCCCCCGGCGGTGGCTGCGGGGAATCATCGGGGCCGTCTCGGCCGTCCTGCTGGTGCTGATGCTTGCGGTCACCACGGTGGACGTCATCGGCCGCTACTTCTTCAACGCCCCGATCCTCGGTGCGTTCGAGGTCAGCGAAGTCGCCATGGCGCTGCTGATCTACGCCGGCCTCCCGCTGGTGTGCATGGACCGCGGCAACGTCTCCGTGACCTTGCTCACCGAGCGGCTCGGCCCGGGGCTGCGGCGGATTCAGGCCACGGTGGTGAGCCTCGTCGGAGCCGGGGTGCTCGGTGTGCTGGCGTGGCGGCTGGCCCGACAGGCGATGCGGCTGTCCAGTTACGGGGATACCACCATGTTCCTGTCCATCCCGCTGGGGCCGGTGGCCTGGGGGATGGCGGTGCTCACCGGCGTCGCAGCGCTGCTGATGCTCGCCAACGCACTGGCCATCGCCAGGGGCCGAATGGATCCGGACGAGGGCTGAGGGGGAAGAATGGAGTACTGGTTGCCAGGCCTCGCCGCCGTCCTCGGGCTCATCGTGCTCGGCCTGCCCATCGCCTTCGCCATGATGCTGGTGGGCGTCGTCGGCGTGGTGGCCATTCTGGGCGTGGACCCGGCGCTTTCCATGTTCGGGCAGGTGGGCTACGACACCGGCAAGTCCTACACCCTGACGGTGGTGCCGCTGTTCGTGCTCATGGGCAACCTCATCGTCCAGGCACGGCTGGCGGACGACCTCTATGCCGCGAGCAACGCGTGGCTCGGCCATCACAAGGGCGGGCTGGCGATGGCCACCGTGGCCGCCTGCGGGGGCTTCAGCGCGGTGTGCGGTTCGTCGCTGGCTACCGCGGCGACCATGTCCAAGGTGGCCATGCCGTCGATGCGCCGTTATGGCTACTCGGAATCCGTCTCCTCCGGGGTGATCGCCGCCGGCGGCACCCTGGGCGTGCTGATCCCGCCGAGCGTCATCCTGGTGCTCTACGGCATCATCACCCAGCAGGATATCGGCAAGCTCTTCATCGCCGGGCTGATCCCCGGCCTGCTCGGGGTGATCGGCTACATGCTCGCCGTGCGGCTGCACTTCTGGTGGACGGGGGACCACGCCGACCCCTACCCCAAGCAGGCCATCGCCGATCGCATGCGCTCACTGCGCTCGGTGGGCGGCGTGTTAGTGCTGTTCGCGCTGGTGATGGGCGGCATCTATCTCGGGGCGTTCACCGCCACCGAGGCGGCGGCCATCGGCGCCAGCGGCGCGTTACTGCTGGCGCTGTGGCGCCGGGCGCTGACCCTGGGCTCGTTCTACCGGCTGCTGGTGGACACCACCCGCACCACGGCGATGATGTTCGCCATCCTCATCGGTGCGGTGGTGTTCTCCAACTTCGTCAACCTCGCCGGCATGCCTGATGACCTCTCCCGCTGGGTGCAGGCGGCGGACCTGCCGCCGATGGCGGTGATCCTGATGGTGCTGGGGCTCTACCTGGTGCTGGGGGCAGTCCTGGAGAGCCTTTCCATGCTGCTGCTGACGGTGCCGATCTTCTTCCCCATCGTGCAGGCCCTGGGCTTCGACCCGATCTGGTTCGGGATCCTGGTGGTGGTGGCCATCGAGATCAGCCTGATCACGCCGCCGATCGGGCTGAACGTGTTCGTGCTCAATACCGTGCTGCCGGATACCCGGCTGGGCACCATCTTTCACGGGGTGACGCCGTTCCTGTTGATGGACGTGGTGCGGCTGCTGCTGCTCGCCTTCATCCCGGCGATCACGCTGTGGTTGCCGTCGATGATGTAGAGACAACGAGAGAGAAACGGGATAGGACCATGATGAGAAAACTACTGCTGATGGCCGCGGGGTGCGCGGTCGCTTCCAGCGCCGGCGCCGCCGAGGTGACCCTGCGCTTCTCCAACTGGCTGCCGCCGGAACACTATGTGGTCACGGAGATGATCGAGCCCTGGGCGGAACGGGTCTCCGAGGTCACCGACGGCCGCGTGGAGGTGGACGTGATGCAGGCCATGGCCAAACCGGACGCCCACTTCGACGCGGTCCGCGACGGCGTGGCCGATCTCGCCTTTGGCGTCCACGGCTACAACTCGGCTCGATTCAAGCTCACCGAGATGGCGGAGCTGCCGCTGCTCGCCGACGACTCCAAGGTCAACTCCATCGCCTTCTGGCGGACCTACGAGCGCTTCTTCGCGCCCGCCAACGAGCACGAGGGGGTGAAGCTGCTCTCGCTGTGGACCACCACCCCCGCCCAGGTCTTCCTCGCCGACGACGACGTCGATGGCCTAGCGGGACTGAAGGGGCAGAAGGTGCGGGTGCTGGGCGCGACGACTGGCGAGGTGGCGCAGCGGCTGGAGATGACGCCGATCTCGGCGCCGGCCTCGGAGAGCTACGAGCTCCTCTCGCGGGGCGTGATCGACGGCAGCTTCTTTCAGAGCGATTCCATTGTCACCTTCAACCTGACCGATTACATCAACACTGCGGTCACCGTTCCCGGCGGGTTCGCCCACAGCAGCCAGTACCTGGTGATGAACCAGGACAAATGGGAGGCGCTGTCCGCCGAGGACCGGGAGGCCATCGAAGGGGTCTCCGGTGAGGCCATGGCGCGGGCGTTCGCGGAGGTCTGGGACCGCAAGGAGCGCGAGGCAAGCGCCGAGCTGCGTGACCAGGGCGTGCGTTTCGTCGAGCTCTCAGCGACGGAGGTCGCGGAGCTGGAGGAAAGGCTGGCGGACATCGAGGAATCCTGGATCCAGGCCGCCGCGGAAAAGGGTGTGGACGGTGCCGCGGCCCTGGCGTACTTCCGCGAGCAGGTCGCCGCCCTGGAGGAGTAGGCCGGCTGCCGGTCACCGCCTCCCGGGTGGGGCGGTGGCCCTCCGGCGCCATCCGGGTGGTGCTCCCTGGTGGTGTTCCCGGCAAATATATTCATTTGGATTAAAATTCGGGGCGAATCATGAACGAGATGACCTTGGAAGTGGCGGCGGTGGAGGCGCTGACCCCCCTGATCCGGCGCATCGAGCTGCGGGATCCGGAGGGCGGCACTTTGCCGGCGTTCACCCCCGGCGCCCATCTGCGCTTTCAGCTGCCACTGGCCGGCGGCACCGAGCAGCGCCACTACTCCTTGGTGCATAGGCAGCCGGATGCCGCTGGCCTGGAGCGCCCGGGGCGGTACGTCATCGCGGTACGGCGGGAGGCGGAGAGCCGCGGCGGCTCGGCGTATATGCACGAGCATGTCCGGCCCGGCGATCGGCTCACCGTCGAGGGGCCGATCAATGACTTCCCCCTGCACGAGGGAGCGGGGCGGAGCGTGCTCATCGCCGGCGGTATCGGCATCACGCCGATCCTGTCTATGGCCGCGGCGCTGAGCGCCGCCGGCCGGGACTACCGCTTTCACTACAGCGGCCGCAGCCGCGAGCAGCTCGCCTTCGTCGACGAGATCCGCGCGCTGGCCGGCGAGCGCTTGAGCATCCACGCCGATGACGAGCCGGACACCGCGCTCGACCTGGACGCGGTGCTGGACGGCTGTGACCCGGCCGACCACCTCTACGTCTGCGGCCCCAAGGGCATGATCGACGCCCTCATCGACAAGGCCCGTGCCCGCGGCTGGCCGCCGGAGCAGGTGCATTTCGAGCTGTTCACCACTGCCGCGCCGGCGGCCGGTGACCACGCCTTCGAGGTGGAATGTCGGGCCTCCGGCGTCACCCTGCAGGTGGCGGCCGACCAGACCATCCTGGAGGCGGCCGTGGCGGCGGGCCTGGACCCGCTGTCCGACTGCGAGCGTGGTGAGTGTGGGGTGTGCTCCACCGAGGTGATCGAGGGCGAGGTGGATCACCGGGACTACTACCTGAGTGACGACGAGAAGGCGAGCAACAGCGTGATGCAGATCTGCATCTCCCGCGCCAGGGGTGACCGGCTGGTGCTGGATCTGTGAACGAGGAGGAGAAGGCAATGGGCAAGTATCGCGACAATCCGGAGGCGATCGCGGCGCTGGTGCAGGACGACTGCGTCCACCGCGACGTCTATCTCAGCGAGGAGCTCTTCGAGCTGGAGCAGGAGTATCTCTTCGCGCGCACCTGGAACTACCTGTGTCACGACAGCCAGATCCCCAACACCGGGGACTACTTCACGGCCACCATCGCCGGACGGCCGTTGATGGCGGTGCGTCACACCGACGGCAGCGTGCGGGTGATGATGAACCGCTGCGCCCACAAGGGCGCCAAGCTCGCCCCTGAGCAGTGCGGCAACACCGGGAAGTTCTTCCGCTGCCCCTACCACGCCTGGACGTTCAAGACCGACGGTTCGCTGCTGTCCATCCCGTTCAAGAAGGGCTATGAGGGCACGCGGCTCAACGAATGCCGCTCCGCCAAGGGGCTGGTGACCATCGACAATGTCCGCAACTACCGCGGTTTCATCTTCGTGCGCGTCAGCGACGACGGCCCGGACTTCGAGGAGTACTTCGGGCCGGTGATCACCTCGCTGGACAACATGGTCGACCGCGCCCCCGAGGGCGAGATCGAGGTCGCCGGCGGGTGCCTGCGGTTCATGCACGACTGCAACTGGAAGATGTTCGTCGAGAACCTCAACGACACCATGCACCCGATGATCGTCCACGAGTCGGCCGCGGGCACCGCCAAGGAGCTGTGGAAGGATCAGCCCGAGGACGCGCCCAAGCCCATGATCATCCAGCAGCTGCTGCCGTTCGTGAACGACTACCAGTTCTTCGACGCCGGCGGCGTGCGGGTGTTCGACAACGGCCACAGCTACGACGGCGAGAAGGTGAGCATCCATTCCCACTACTCGGGCGTACCCGAGTACGACCGCGCCATGGAGGCCGCCTACGGCCCGGAGCGGGCCCGGGAGATCCTCACCACGGTGCGCCACAACACCGTCCTCTACCCGACCATGACCTCCAAGTGCGCCATCCAGGCGATCCGCGTCGCCCGGCCCATCAGCGCCAACAAGACCCTGATCGAGAGCTGGACCTTCCGGCTGAAGGGCGCGCCGGAGGAGCTGCTGCAGCGTACCCAGACCTACTCGCGGCTGATCAACTCGCCGTTCTCCGTGGTCGGCCACGACGACCTGCACTGCTATGAGGCGATCCAGGAGGGGCTGCTCGCCACCGGCAACGAGTGGATCAGCCTGCACCGGGACTTCGACCCGGCGGAGTTGGAGGAATCCGAGCGGCTGGACAACGGCACCAGCGAGATCTCCATGCGCAACCAGTTCCGCGCGTGGAGGAAGTTCATGGCCGAGGGCGCGTCCCGGGGCGAGTGAGGGGGAGAGCGTGATGAGCGAACACTACACACCCAGCGACCAGGAGCTCGTGGACTTCGTCTACCACGAGGCACGGCTGCTCGACGAGAAGCGCTACGAGGAGTGGGAGGCGCTGTTCACCGAGGACGGGGTGTACTGGATCCCCCTGGAGCATGACCAGCGCGATCCGGATCACCACACCTCCCTGGTCTATGACGACCGGCTGCTCATGCAGGTCCGCCTCGGCCGAATGAAGAGCCCGCGGGCCTTCTCCCTGCGGCCGACGGTGCGCGGTCACCATCTGCTCGCCCAGCCCCGGATCGAGCGCCGCGACCCGGAGACCGGTGAGTACGTCCTGCGCACGGACTTCCACTACACGGAGGCCAAGGGCGACGACGTGCTGCGTTACGCGGCGACGGCCTATCACCATCTCAGCGCCAACGGCGAGGGGCTTCGCATGCGCATGAAGCGGGTCAACCTGCTCAACTGCGACGCCAGCCACCCGGCGGTGCAGCTGTATCTGTAGGCGGAGGTGCCCGTGAGCCGTGCCAATACCGTCTGGGAGGCGTTCCGCGACGCTGCGGAAAGCTTCCCGGACCACCCCTTCCTGGAGGTCCTGCCGGAGACCGCCGCCATCTACGGCATCGAGCCCGGTGAGCGGACCTATGCGGAGGTCTGCCGGGAGGTCGACGCCCTGGCGGGGGCCTTCCGGGACGCCGGCTACGGCCCCGGGTTGCGGGCGGGGCTGCTGCTGGAGAACCGGCCGTCCTTCCTCACCCACTGGTTCGCCCTCAACCGCCTGGGCGTCAGCGTGGTGCCCATTAGCGCGGAGATGCGCGCCGCGGAGCTGGAGTACCTGTGTGGGCACAGCGAGATCGCCCTGGCGGTGACGCTGCCCGGGCGCGCCGACGACCTGCGCGCCGCCGCCGAGCGCGCCGGTACCCGGCTCGCCGTGATGAGCCCGGGCGAGGCAGTGCCGCCGTCGCCGCGGGAGGCCGCGGCGACGGGGCTCGACCGGGACAGCGAGTGCGCCCTGCTCTACACCTCGGGGACCACCGGCCGGCCCAAGGGCTGTGTGCTGCCCAACCAGTACTTCCTCGGCGCCGGGGAGTGGTATGCGGGCCTGGGCGGCCTCGCCACCCTCCAGGAGGGCCGCGAGCGCATGCTCACCCCGCTGCCGGTGAACCACATGAACGCCATGGCCTTCTCCACCCTGGCCATGGTCGTGACCGGTGGTTGCCTGATCCTGCTGGACCGCTTCCATCCCCGGAGCTGGTGGGACAGCGTGCGCGAGAGCCGGGCCACGGTGGTCCACTACCTGGGGGTCATGCCGGCGATGCTGCTGGCCGCTGAGCCCTCCGCCGCGGACCGGGAGCACCACGTACGCTTCGGCTTCGGTGCCGGCGTGGACAAGCGCCACCATGCCGCCTTCGAGGAGCGCTTCGGCTTCCCACTACTGGAGGCCTGGGCGATGACCGAGACCGGCCCCGGTGCGGCGATCATCGCGAATCACGAGCCCCGGCACGTGGGCACGTCCTGCTTCGGCCGGCCGGGGCCAGCGGTGGAGCTGCGCCTGGTGGGTGACGACGGCCGTGACGTCGCCGACGGCGAGCCCGGCGAGCTGTGGGTCCGTGCCGCCGGCGACGATCCTGCCCACGGCTTCTTCCGGGAGTATCTCAAGAACGCCGAGGCCACCGCCGAGGTCTGGGCGGGCGGCTGGTTCCACACCGGCGACGTGGTACGCCGCGGGCCCGACGGCTCCCTGCACTTCGTCGACCGCAAGAAGAACGTCATCCGCCGCAGCGGCGAGAACATCTCCGCGATGGAGGTGGAGAGCGTGCTCCAGCAGCACCCGCTGGTCCACCAGGTGGCCGTGGGCGCGGTGCCGGACGAGGTCCGCGGCGACGAGGTGATCGCCTGCGTGGTGACCGCCGAGCCGGTGCCGGCGGATCAGCGCGAGGCGCGCGCCGCCGCCATCGTGGACTACTGCCTGGATCAGCTGGCCTACTACAAGGCGCCGGGCTACGTGGCCTTCGTAGACGCCCTGCCGCTGACGCCCACCCAGAAGGTGCAGCGCGGCGAGCTCAAGGGCCTGGTGCGGGACCTGCCCGGCCAGCCCTGCTGCATGGACACCCGCAGCCTGAAGAAGCGGCGGTGAGGAGGCGCGCATGAGCATGGGCTACGACGGCGTCGCGGTGGCGGTGCCGGTGAGCTGGGGCTACACCAAGCGCTCCAATCACGGGGCGGCGTATTTCCTTTCCGGGGCGCTGCGCGAGCTCCTGGCGCGCAGCGGCCTGGGCAAGGCCGAGGTGGACGGCCTCGCCGTCTCCAGCTTCACCCTCGCCCCGGACACCGCCGTGGGCTTCACCCAGTACGCCGGCCTCTCGCCCCGCTGGCTGGAGCATATCCCCACCGGCGGCGCCTGCGGCGTGGTAGCGCTGCGGCGCGCGGCCCGGGCGGTGCAGTGCGGTGACGCGGAGGTGGTGGCCTGCCTCGCTGGCGATACCGCGAACTTCGGCAGTTTCCGCGGGCTCATGCAGAACTTCTCGACCATGAGCCGGGACTTCGTCTACCCCCACGGCGCCGGCGGCCCCAACGCGAGCTTTGCCCTCATCGCCGATCACTACATGCGTGAGTTCGGGGCCACGCGGGAGGACTTCGGGCGGGTCGCGGTGAGCCAGCGAGCCAATGCCGCGGAGGTGCCCCACGCCCTGCTGCGGCGTCCCCTGAGCCTGGAGGATTACCTCAGGGCGCGGCCGGTGGCCGAGCCCATTCACCTGCTCGACTGCGTGATGCCCTGCGCAGGGGCGGAGGCCTTCCTGGTAATGACCACGGAGCGGGCCCGCGCCCTGGGCCTGGCCCATGCCCGGGTGCTCGGCACCATCGAGCGCCACAACGCCTTCCCCGAGGATCCGGTGCAGTACCGCGGCGGCTGGCTCTACGACCGCGACGCCCTCTACGAGCAGGCCGGCCTCGGCCCCTCGGACATGGATTTCCTGGAGACCTACGACGACTACCCGGTGATCTCGATGATGCAGATCGAAGACCTCGGCTTCTGCGGCAAAGGCGAGGGGCCGGCCTTCGTGCGCGCTCGCGACCTCACCGCCGCCGGGGATTTCCCGCACAACACCTGCGGTGGCCAGCTCTCGGTGGGCCAGGCCGGTGCCGCGGGGGGCTACCTCGGCCTGGTGGAGGGGCTGCGCCAGCTCACCGGCCAGGCACTGGGCACACCCGTAGAAGGCGCGCGGCACGGGCTGGTGAGCGGCTTCGGCATGATCAACTATGACCGCGGTCTTTGCACCGCCGCGGCCGTACTGGGGGAGGGCGGGGCATGAGCGGTCTCCTGCCACCGCGCCAGCGCGGCCCGCTGGGCCGGCGCCTAACCGCCGGCGCCGCCCGCGGGCGCCTGGAGCTGCCGGTCTGCCGGTCCTGCGGGTGGCTCTCCTACCCGCCCCGGGAGGTCTGCGGCCGCTGCCTCGCCGATGCCCTCGAATGGCGGGCCGTGCCCGGGACGGGGACGCTGCTGGCGGCGACACGTCTGCACCACAGCAACGAGCCCTATTTCGCCACCCGACTTCCATTCCGTGTGGGCACCGTCGCCCTGGCGGAGGGCGCCCAGGCGCTCTGCCATCTGGCGGGGCCGGTGGCCCCCGGCGAGGCCGTCACGGTCCGCGCCGTGCTGGACCGCGGCGGCGAGGGGGTGCTGGTGGCCCATGCCCGAGATCACGACGACGACCCGGAGGTCCGTGCCGACATGAACGCCTTCACCTTTCCATCCCAGGGGCGGCGGATCGCCGTGTATGCCGCCGTGCCGGAGCTCGGCCGGACCATCGGCGAGGCCCTGCTCGCCGCCGGGGCCTCGGTGGTCCACCTGGAGGCCGGCGGCGTCGCCGTGGAACCGGCGGAGGGGGCGGAGCTCGCCGCCCTCGGTGACCTGCGGGACACTGCCGCGGCGCGGGCGGCCGTCGGCGACGTGGATGCCCTGGTCCTGGCGGTTGCGGGTGCCGGTGGTGATGCTTCCCTGGAGACCCTCGCCGAAGCCGGTGGTCGTGCGGCCTCGGAGGCGGCGGTGCACACGCCGCTGGCCCTGGCGGACGCGTTGCGCGACCCCCTCGCGGACCGGGGCGGCGCTGTCGTGCAGCTCGCCTCGATCTTCGGCCGAGCCCATCTGCCGGCCCTGGGGCGGGAGTCCGCGGTCCAGGCCATGGCCCTGTCCGCTGGCGAGGGGCTGCGGGCGCGGTGTCATGCCTGTGGCGTGCGGGTGCTCACGGTCTTCGCCGGGCCGTATGGCGGTCCCGCGGACCTCCCGCTGCCGGCGGCGCCGGCGCGTCTCGCCCGTGGCGTGGTTGCCGCCCTGGAGGCGGGGGTCGAGGAGAGCGCCGCCGACCCGGCGGCGGAGGACATACTGGCGAGGTGGCGGGAAGAGCCGAAGGTGCTCGAGCGCGAGCTCGCCGCGATGGGGGAGGAAGCGAAATGAACGAGTCCGTGGCCGTCGTCACCGGCGGTAGCGCCGGCATCGGCCGGGCCATCTGCGCCGAGCTCCTGGAGGGGGGCTACCGTGTGGTCTCCCTGGCCCGGCGGGCCAGCGACATCGACCATCCGCGCCTGGAGAACGTCTCCGTGGACCTCATGGACACCGCGGCCACCGAGCAGGCGGCCGGCGACGTGGCGGCGCGGTATCCGGTCACCACCGTGGTGCACAACGCCGGCGTGATCCGCGCCGCCCTGCTCGAGGAGGTGGACGTCCAGGACCTGGACGCCCTCACCCATCTCCACCTCGGTGCCGCCATCACGCTGGTGCAGGCGGCACTGCCGGGCATGCGCGAGCGCGGCTTCGGCCGGGTGGTGCTGCTCTCCTCGCGGGCCGCCCAGGGCTTGCAGACCCGCACCTCCTACTCGGCCACCAAGGCGGGCATGATCGGCATGGCCCGCACCTGGGCGCTGGAGCTCGCCCCCGCGGGGGTGACGGTGAACGTGGTGGCGCCGGGGCCGGTGCGCAGCACGGACATGTTCCACGGCGTGGTCCCGGCCGGCAGCGACAAGGAGGCGCAGCTGGCCGCCGGGGTGCCGGTGGGCCGTCTCGGCGAGCCGGCGGACGTGGCCCGGGCCGTGGCCTTCCTCGCCGCGCCGGAGAACGGCTTCATCACCGGACAGACCCTCTACGTCTGCGGCGGCACCAGTCTCGGCGGCCTCTCCCTCTAAGGTGTCCCCGACGCTGGCCGGTAACGCCGTTGCCCGGCGAGCTGGTATCTTTCCCGAAAAGGGTACGGTACGCAGAGGGGGAGAGCCCGTGAGTGACGACGGGGTGTTGCCACCGGAGCGCAGCCCGGTGCCGTGGCCGGATGACGGGGAGCGCCGGGGCATCGATCCCCGGGTCCGGACGGCGATCCGGCGGATCGAGGAGGCCATGCATGCGGTCCAGATGCCGGAGTCCGATGCCATCCTGATCGAGGAGCTGGCGGCGGAGGCCGCACTCAGCCGTTCCCAGCTGCAAAAGCTCTTCCGCGAGGAAGTGGGTGAGCCCATCGGCCGTTATGTGGCGCGGATACGCCTGGAGGCGGCGGCGCAGCGTCTCCTCTATAGCCATGAACCGCTGATGGATGTCGCCATCAACGTCGGTTATGGCTCGCAACAGGCCTTCTCGCGGGCGTTCGTCCGGCAGTTCGGCGTCACCCCCCAGGCCCTGCGCGCCACCAAGGGGCCGATGGTGGACACGGAATGGGGCGACCTCATCCGGGAGGATCCGGACTATGGCCGGGAGGTGGAGGTAGAGATCCACCGCCTCCCTGCCATCCCCGTGCGGGCGGTCCGCTTCCATGGCCCGTACTACCGTGTGCCCGCCCGCTGGGTGGAGTTCTCCACCCTGCTGCGCCGGGATTTCCCTGCCCTGCTGTCCGCGCCATGGGTGGGGCTGGTCTATGACGATCCCCGGCTGACGCCGCCGGAGCGGATCCGCTACGACTGCAGCGTCCGCCTGGACGGGGGAGGCGGTCCTGTCAGCCGCCAGCAGGCAGCGACCGGGCCGGCATCAACGGAGGAGGGTGCAGGTGATCCCGCCGCGGGATGGTTCCATTTCACCACTGCGGCGGGGCGCTACGCCTGCGCCCGCGCCCCCATCGGCTTGATCGAGATGGGCCGGCTGTTCGCCGGTATGCTCGCCCACTGGTTCCCGTACTCCGGCGAGCGGATCATCGCCGCCCCTTCACTGATGCTCTACGGCCATGGCCCCACGGGGGAGGACGACCCCGGGGGCATGTGGCTGTGCATCGGGCTGGAGTAACGGCCCCGGCGGATCGGATTTTCGGTTAAAACCGCCGCGGCGCAGGCCCCTAGAATCCCTTTCGTTCCCGGTTTCCTGCGGGATCGAGAGGGGGAGGCATGGTTCGTACGGGCGATACCCAAGGCGGTGTTCTGGAGATCCGGCTGCTCGGGGCGCCATTGCTGCGCTACGGCGGCGAGGAGGTCACCCACCGGCTGCGCTGCCGGCGCGCCCTGGACCTACTGGCGTTTCTTGCCGTGGGGCGTGACCGGCGGCACGGCCGCCCGGAGCTGGCGCGTATATTCTGGCCGAACTTGGATCCCGCCGCCGCGCGTGCCAACTTGCGGCAAGTGGTGCTCGAGTTGCGGCGCTTCTTCGAGGCCACAGTCGGTGGCGATGTCCTGCACGCCTCGCGCACCGAACTGGCGCTGCTCCCGCGCCCGGGATTGTGCCTGGACCTGCCTCCCTTCGAGGACGGCTGTCCAGCCGATGAGGATGCAGTGGCCTGGTTCGACGCCCTCTGGCGTGGCCCGTTGCTGGACATGCCCCTCGCCTCGGCCGATGACGGACCGTTTGCGCGATGGCTGGGCGCCCAGCGCCAGGAGCAACGCGCGCGCGCCGCCCGGGTCCTGGAGGCCCGCGCCGAATGGCTGGAGGCCCACGGCAGGCTGACTGCGGCGGTGGACGCTGCCCGGCGGCTGCTGCGGCTGTACCCCCTGGACGAGTCCAGCCACCAGTGGATCATGCGCCTCCTCGCCGAGGACGGCTCACCGGGCCGTGCCCTGCGCCACTATGAACGGTACCGCCGGAAACTGGCCACAGAGGCCGGCGACGAGCCGGGCGCGGAGATCCAGCGCCTGGCCCGTTCCCTGGCCGAGGCCCCAGTCGCCGCGGTCCCGGGGGCGCTCTCCGAGGCGACGGAACGCCGTGAGTGGCGCCTACTCACCTGCCTGTGCTGCGAGTTCATCGCGGTTACGCCGGTGGCGGGCGACGTGGACGAGGAATGCCTGGCCGAGGCACTGGAGCAGGCCGGCCGACAGGTGGTGGAGGCCATCCGGCGCCGGCGTGGATTGGTGGATGCCCGTTCACCGGACGGGGTGATCGCCTACTTCGGCTTCCCCCTGGCGGGGGAGCGGGCGGTGCTGGAGGCGGCCGAGGCGGCCCGGGAGATCGTCATCACCCTGGACGGGGCGGTGCGCGCCCGCATCGGGTTGCATTCGGGGACATTCCTCGCCGATTTCGGGCGGGGCGTGCCCGATGTGCTCGGCCAGGGTCCCAAAGCGGCCAGCCGGGTCCGCGACCAGGCCGACGCCGGCGGGGTCACCCTCGATGAGCCCTCCTGGGAGGGCGTCCGGGGGGTGCTCACCGGCGAGCGCGTCGCTGCGGCGGACGCCGGTACCCTCTGGCGTCTGCGGCCACAGGAGGCCGGCGGGCCGGCGGCCGCACCACCGGCGGTGGGAGGCGGCCCCGGCATCGGCCCCACGCGCACGGTAATGCGTATCCACGCCGAGCTGGACGCGCTGGACACGGGCGCGGGGGTGTTCCAGGCGGCCTCGGTGCTCAATGGTGCATTCCCCCGTGAACGCCTTGCCGCCATCGCGCCGCCGGGGGTGCCCCTGGATGCCGTGCTGCAGCGCCTGGTGGAACGGGGCCTACTCCAGTGTGACCGTGGTTGGTATCGCTTCCACCGGGAGGAGGTCCGCGACATCGTCTATGCCACCCTTACCCGCCGGCGTCGCAGTGCCCTCCATACGGCGGCAGCACACGCCCTGCTCGAGGACGACGAGGCCCGCGACCGTGAGCCGGCGACGATCGCCGGACACCTGGAGGCGGCCGGCGACCTGGGCTTCGCCATCCGCTGGTGGCACCAGGCCGGACGGCTGGCAGTGCGTGGCGCTGCCCTCGAGGAGGCCGTTAACCACTTCCAGCGGGCCCTGGAGCTGGCGCGCGGGAACGGCCTGCCGGCGGCACGGTGGCAAGAGCTGGCCCTGGACGCCGCCGAGGGCATGCTCCTCGCCCGCGGCGATGCCTCTCCGTCCGCCCGGCGGCTGCTGCGGCAGGTGATGGAGCTGGCTGAGACGACGGGCGACGGCGAGGCACGCGACCGCGCCCTCTGCTGGCTCTGGTTGGCCGACGGTGCGGAGTCGGCCCGTGGTTGGGGGAATACGCCGTCAGGGGAGCGGGCGCTGTCGCTGGTGCTGGAACGGGCAGGGGAGCTCGCGGCGCCGCCACTGCGGCGGCGGGCGCAGAGGTTGCTGTCGGGCCGGGCGGACCCGTGGCCCCGCTTGGAAAGCGCCGGTTGAGGGCGCCGGCCCGTGGGCTCAGGCCACCTCGGCGACGCTGAGGCGGTGCTTCAGGGCCTGTTTCATCCGGGCCATCATCCGGTTGAGCTCGTCGACCTCCTCGTCGCTGAGCTCCTCGAAGAGCTCCACCAGCCAGGCCTCGTGGGCTCGGGCCATCTCGTCGAACTCGGCGCGGCCCTTGTCGCTGAGCTCCACCCACTGGACTCGGCGGTCCTCCGGGCAGGGCTGGCGGGTGACGTAGCCGCTGCGCACCAGCCGGTCCACCAGGCCGGTGACGTTGCCGCTGGAGACCAGCAGCAGCCGCGAGAGCTCCGACATGGTCTGCGGCCGGCCGGCGCGCTCGAGCTCCGCGAGCACGTCGAACTGGGGCAGGGTGATGGTGAAGTGCTCCCGGAAGCGGCTCCGCAGCTGCTGCTCCACCAAGCCCACCGTGGGCAGCATGCGCAACCACAGGCGCAGGACCTTCTTGTTGCGGGTATCGGGGCTACCGGCCTTGCTATCGGTCATCTGCGTCCATTGCCTCCCTGACTCGTCGGTGTAGGGTACCCGGTACGGTATTTTATGTCTAAGTATTTCAAACGCGCCGCATATCCGCGCGGGATGCCCCGATGGGATAGGGAAAAGTGATCGCTACCAGTCCGGCCCCATTTTTCCCAAATGACCCGGCGGCTGCCAGACTACCCACAGACGTGCCCGTAGGAGGACAGCAATGAGCAACTTCGTCTGGGAAGACCCGTTTCTTCTCGATCAACAGCTTACCGAAGAAGAGCGCATGGCCCGCGAGGCGGCCCGGGAGTACTGCCAGGAGCGCCTCCAGCCCCGCGTTCTCACCGCCTATCGGGAGGAGCGCTTCGACCGCGAGATCCTCACCGAGATGGGGGATCTCGGCCTGCTCGGCCCCACCATCCCCGAGGCCTACGGCGGCCCGGGCATGAGCCACGTGGCCTACGGGCTCATCGCCCGGGAGGTGGAACGGGTGGACTCCGGCTACCGCTCGGCGATGAGCGTGCAGAGCTCGCTGGTGATGCACCCCATCCACGCCTACGGCAGCGAGGACCAGAAGCGGAACTACCTGCCCAAGCTTGCCACCGGTGAGATGGTGGGCTGCTTCGGCCTCACCGAGCCGGACCACGGCTCCGACCCCGGCGGCATGAAGACCCGGGCCCGCGCCGTGGACGGCGGTTATCGGCTGACCGGCCAGAAGATGTGGATCACCAACAGCCCGATCGCCGATATCGCCGTGGTCTGGGCGAAGTCCGAGGCCCATGACGGCAAGATCCGTGGCTTCATCGTCGAGCGCGGCACCGAGGGCTTCGAGACCCCCACCATCCATGGGAAGCTCAGCCTCCGGGCCTCCATCACCGGCGAGATCGTCCTCGACGACGCCTTCGTGCCCGAGGAAAACCTCCTGCCCGAGGGCGTGGGCCTGGCCGGCCCGTTCGGCTGCCTGAACAAGGCCCGTTACGGCATCGCCTGGGGGGCCATGGGCTCGGCGGAGTTCTGCTGGCACGCCGCCCGACAGTACACCCTGGATCGCAAGCAGTTCGGCCGGCCCCTGGCCGCCACCCAGTTGGTGCAGAAGAAGCTCGCCGACATGCAGACGGAGATCACCCTGGGCCTGCAGGCGGCGCTGCGCGTCGGCCGGATGATGGACGAGGGGACCTGGGCGCCGGAGGCGGTGTCGCTGATCAAGCGCAACAACGTGGGCAAGGCCTTGGACGCCGCCCGCCAGGCCCGGGACATGCACGGCGGCAACGGCATCTCCGACGAGTACCACGTGATGCGCCACATGGTGAACCTGGAGACGGTGAACACCTACGAGGGCACCCATGACGTCCACGCCCTGATCCTGGGGCGGTCGCAGACGGGGATCCAGGCCTTTACCGGCTGATCGCCGGGGTCAAACCCTTCCCGTGGTAGGCGGAGGGTACTGTCGAGCGTCCAGGGACGGATTCACAGCGTGTCCCGGTCGACGTACCCGCCCCGGCCGTAAGGTTCCCTGCCGCAATGCCGGCGCACGGTGGGGGCCATCCGAGCATAGGTCATCGAAACGGAGGGCGAACGCGTGAGCGAACCGATGAAAGGCGCACTGTCCGGCATCCGCGTGCTGGATCTCTCCCGGGTGCTGGCCGGCCCCTGGTGCGGCCAGCTCCTCGCTGACCTGGGCGCCGAGGTGATCAAGATCGAACGCCCCGGCACCGGCGACGACACCCGCGGCTGGGGCCCGCCCTTCCTCACTGATCCCGCCGGCGGGCCCACCCGGGAGTCCGCCTACTACCTCTGCGCCAACCGCGGCAAGCGCTCGCTCGCCGTGGACATCGCCAGCGAGCGCGGCCAGGCCCTGATCCGCGACCTCGGCGCCCGCTCCGACGTGGTCATCGAGAACTTCAAGGTGGGCGGACTGGCCCGTTACGGGCTGGACTATGAATCCCTGCGCGGGGTGAACCCGGGCCTGGTCTATTGCTCCATTACCGGCTTTGGCCAGGACGGTCCCTACGCCGAACGGCCGGGCTATGACGTCCTCATCCAGGCCATGGGCGGGTTGATGAGTCTCACCGGCCAGCCCGAGGGCAGCCCCGGCGGCGAGCCCATGAAGACCGGCGTGGCGGTGGCGGATCTGTTCACCGGCGTCTATGCCAGCACCGCCATCCTCGCTGCCCTGCGCCACCGCGACCGCACCGGCGAGGGCCAGTACATCGACATGGCCTTGCTGGACGTCCAGGTGGCGATGCTCGCCAACCAGGCCTCCAACTACCTGGTGGGGGGCAAGGTGCCGCAGCGCGCCGGCAACGCCCACCCGAACATCGTCCCCTACCAGGTCTTCGCCACCGCCGACGGCCACATGGTGCTGGCGGTGGGCAACGACGGCCAGTTCCGGCGTTTCTGCGAGGTGGCCGGCCTGGAGGGCTACGCCGATGCCCCGACCTTCGCCACCAATGCCGCCCGCGTGGCCCACCGGGAGCAACTGGTGCCGGTGATCGCCGAGCGCATCGCCCGGGGCAGCACCACCGAATGGGTGGAGGCCCTGCAGGCCGCCGGCGTGCCCTGCGGGCCCATCAATACCATGGACGCCGTGTTCGCCGACCCCCAGGTGCAGCATCGTGGCATGCAGGTCCGGGTGCCCCACGAGAGCGCCGAGCATGTGGACCTGGTGGCCTGCCCCATCCGCATGTCCGCCACACCGCCGCGTCCGCCCCAGGCCCCGCCGCGCATCGGCGAGCACACCCGGGCCATCCTCACCGGCGAGCTGGGCCTCGACGAGGCCGCCATCGCCCGGCTGGTGGAGGCGGGCATCGTCGAGGGCTGAGCCCGCGCTGTCGCCGGCCACACCGATGTGGTAGGACTGGCCACACCCAAGGAGATCGGGAACGGCCATGGCGGGTACACGCATCGGGCTGGCACTGCAGGGCGGCGGCGCCTATGCCGCCTTCACCGCCGGCGTCCTCGCCGCGCTGACGCGCCCCGGCGGGCCCCTCCCGCCGGAGCGCATCCACGCCATTACTGGCACCTCCGGCGGCGCCCTGAACGCCTTGCTGCTTGCCCGCGCCATCCACGACGGCGCCGCGCCGCAGACCTACCTGGACGCCTTCTGGCGGCTCAACCGGATGGAGGACCTGCTCCGCGAGCGCTACGGCGCCCTGCGCTTCATCCCCGACGAGGCCATCGGCGCCCTCATCGGCCTGCACCGGCGCCTGGAGGCCCTGGGCTTGCCCAAGGCCGTGCCGCCGGGGCGCTTCCGCGGCGTCGCCATGGATATGGTGCAGGACCTCATCACCGCCGCCGCACCCGGACTGGGCGAGGCGCCCGACGCTGCCGCGCTGCCCGCCGCGCCGCCGCTGGTGACCGTCGCCGCCACGGACGTCCTCTCCGGCAAGGCCCACCTGTTCACCAGCGACCCGAAGCCGGCCCGATTGATGGCCACCCCGGACCAGGCGGAGCGCACCCATCGCCTGAGCTTGCGGGCCGTCCTCGCCTCCATGGCCCACCCCATGGTCTTCGACGCCGTGACCATCGGTGACAACGCCTACTGGGACGGCTACTACACCCGCAACCCGCCCCTGACACCCCTGCTGCGCCAGGGCTGCACGGACATCGTGCTGGTCCGCCTCATCGCCCCGGAGACCGACACCGTGCCCGAGGCCGACTCCGCCATCCGCGAGCGCGTGGAGGAGATCATCCAGAACACCACCCTGGAGCTGGAGATCGACGCCTGCCGCGGTACGGATACCGGAGCGGAACGGCCGTTCCGCCTCCACGAGATCCGCCTGCTGAAGACCGGCAACCTCTCCGACGCCGCCTACCCCCTCGCCGAGCTGGTAGATCATTTGGACGAACTCGGCCGCCGGGCAGTGGAGGACAACAACGGCTTCGCGGCCCGCTGGCCGGGAGCGGGGACTACGCGCCCGATCCTTACCACCGCGGATTTCGCCAACGGGGTTATCGGAACGGAGCAGGGGAGAGCCGTGGAAACCGAAGCGGCGGGAATCGGCGCAGCCCTGCGGCACTGGCTGGCGCGTTGGTGGGGGTCGCGATAACGTCAGGTCTCGACACCGGCCGGAGCTATACGGGTCAGGTACCGGCTGGGTGAGACCGATGCCGATTAGGTACCTGCTGATCATCTATTGGAGTGAGGACGACGGCAGTTTCATCGTGGAGGTGCCGCAGTTAGCCGGATGCATGGCCGATGGTGAGACCTATGCGCAGGCCCTCGCCAACGCTCGGCGAGTCATGGAGGAATGGATCGAAACCGCGAAGGAACTCGGACGCCCGATCCCTGAGCCAAAGGGTGGGCTGATGTACGCATAACTGTTACGAGAAAAAATAATCGAAGCCATGTGCCACCGTGGCTTCGCGCAGCACACCCGAGCGCGCCCGGGTATCGAGCGTGACGTAACCCGCGCAGAGGACCACGGGCTCCGACACCCGGCCGGGGCACGGCCGATGGCCGCGCTCGCCCCAAGGTTGGATTTCGCCATCAGGCACGCTACATTTCGCGTATTGAGCCCGGAAGGACTCGGCACATGGCTCCCAGCATCCCCCGCAGCCTCCATCATGGCCCGATGTGCGCGCATCCTCGCGCCACGCCGCAGTCGCGCCAATACAAATTCCTATCTAAAGGCGTAGCAACCTGATGGGCGGCTTCGTCCAACAGGCATTTATCCGCCATGCTGCGCCCGGCGAAGAAATGCTTCACTGTTTGTTTTATGTGTGTTTGGGCCCGATAAATGGGAGTAGTCTTCGTGGATGACGATTTCGAAGTGGAGATGAGTCCGCTAAGCCAGGGTCTGGAATCCAATGGCGAGTCTGTTCAGGTGGATATTTATCGCGGAGATCATGGCGGCTGGATCCTGGAAGTCGTGGACGAGTTTGGGAATTCGACCGTCTGGGATGATGAGTTTCCGAGCGATCATGCTGCCTTGGAGCAAGCCAAGAGAACGATAGATGAAGAGGGCATAGGGTCCTTGATTGGCATGGACTGACGGGCCCGGGCATTATTGGGCTAGATGGGTCGGCTACGGGGAGCTTGAATGAGCCCGACAGTATTCCGGGAGAAGGGCTATCGATTTTTCTTCTTCTCAAGAGAAGAGTCACGAAAGCACGTTCATGTGATTTCGGGTGACGGCGAGGCGAAGTTTTGGATAGAACCGGACATAGAATTGGCCAATAACTACGGTTATAGCCGTCAGCAACTGAAAGAGATTGAGGCACTGGTGGAGGGCCACAGAGATGAGCTTGTCAGCGCTTGGCTCCAACACTTCGGAAGTTGAAGTGACGAACATTTCCTCTCATGGCGTATGGCTTCTTGCTCACGATCATGAGCTTTTTATGCCCTACGCTGACTTCCCCTGGTTTAAGGAGCAGCCTGTTCGGGCAATTCTTAATGTTGAGGAAGTGGCACCCGGTCACTTTTACTGGCCAGACCTCGATGTAGACCTGACCGAAGAGATCATCCAACATCCAGAACGCTACCCCAATGTCGCCGGCAACACATAACCAGCGGCTCTATGGCGACCGCCTTTACGGCGCTGTGCGCCTCCAAGCCGGCATGTAAGCCTTGCCGTTGTGCCGCGGAGGGGAAATGAACCGACTCGTAGGAATTGACCTGTCCGGACCGGGAAGTGCGCAACACACCTCGGTTGCAGTCTTTCGTCGGGAGGGTGAGGGTCTGGAATTGGACGAGTTGGTGGCTGGCGCAAGCGATGCGGAGATTCTGAGGCTGGTGCCGAAGTCAGGTGTGGTCGGCTTGGACGCCCCGCTGTCTTACTCGCCAGTAGGGGGAAGTCGGGAAGGTGATGTCGGCTTGCGGAAAGCGGTTATCGGAAGTGGACTGCCTCCAGGGTCGGTGATGGCTCCGTCGGCCCCTCGGATGGTGTATCTGACACTACGTGGTGTCGCGGTAAGTAGGCTCATTGCGAAAGAACGACCAGAAGTGAACATCGTGGAGGTGCATCCGACGGCCTCCCTGGCTCTTCGGGGCGCCCCGATCGAGTTCGTGCGGAAGATGAAGAGCGACTCGCGAGCCAGACGAGGGTTGTTGGAGTGGCTTGAGACTATGGGCCTGCGGGGTGTGGGAATGCTGCCAGAGCAGAGCGACCATTCCGTCGCGGCCTGCGCTGCGGTTTTGGCTGCATGGAAATGGTACAGGAGAGAGACTGTGTGGATTCACGAGGCGGAACCGCCGCTACATCCGTACGACTTTGCATGCTGAGCGAAAAAGTGGAATAACCAGCGGTTCGAGGTGACGGTCGGCTTCGCCGCCCGCAGCGCAACCGCATCGCGTTAGCTTTCTTCTGACCTATGGGTTTTGGCGGTAATTCAGCGGAGCTCTGCGTGGTGAGTAGAATCCCGTTACTATTCCGTTTTGGATCAGGTTCACGCGTAAAAAGGGGGCAGCTGACATTTCGCGGGCGGCGGGCGCGCGTGCCACTGGGCGGGCGCTTGTATCGCAATTGGCCAAACGGTTGGTATGGCGGGCCGGGGATTATGGTTCATCAAGCGTTCCTTTGAACTCGCCTAGGACCTGCAGTTCCCCGGCCTCTGCACCTTCGAGGACGATGTCGTTGTATCCCGGTTTGGTGGTGTCGCACGCAAGAATGATGCGGGTGTGGTGCCATTGCCCGTCGGCCTCTGGCGTCTTTTCGCTGTGGTACACCTTTACGGTGAGCCCGGCGTTGCCGTCCGGATCCTGGATGTCGCGGTGATAGACGAGCATTACGCGGCCATTGCGCGAGCCGCCCGGCGTGGCGGCGAAGAGGCATAGGGAGCCGTTAGGGATGCGGCGGTTCATGGATTCGCCGATGAGTCGTGCGACAAACAGACCGGGACGGGCGCGGTAGAAGTCCGGGAGTGCGACCCAGGTGTCCGCGTCGGAGAAGGATTGCGCCTCGGTGAAACCCTCGGCGAAGCCGCCGGCGGCGGCTTCCAGGTCGATGAAAGGGAGCGCATTGTCCGCGGGCGTCAGCTCGTCAGCGGGGATGAATCTCGGCGCGTCCG
The DNA here is from genome assembly GCF_052060015.1 of Arhodomonas sp. SL1. Taxonomy (NCBI): domain Bacteria; kingdom Pseudomonadati; phylum Pseudomonadota; class Gammaproteobacteria; order Chromatiales; family Ectothiorhodospiraceae; genus Arhodomonas; species Arhodomonas sp. SL1. The sequence continues at coordinate 193,289 of NZ_JBPODZ010000007.1, forward strand.
GGTTGGGCGGTGGCGTTTCCGTTTCGCACTGGCGCGCGGGCGCTGGATCAGCGGTCGGCGGTGAGGGTCGAGTGGCTTCTTGGCTTACAGCCGCTGCTATGCGCCGCCGAAAGTACGCTTGGGTCTCAGGATCGGTGCAGTAGAGGAAGCACCCCTTGAGGCCCCGGCTCATCAGCGTCCGATAGGTGTTCTTGATGATCGCCTCCGCCCGGGCGTCCGCGGCCTCCGGTTCCCGCTTGCGGGCGGTCTTGTAGCCGTGGAGTGAGCGGTCGGTCCGGGCGCGCTCGGATGCTCGGGTGATGACGTGGCCATCGCGGACGATAAGGTCCGGTCCGATGATCACCCCCACGTAGTCCATTTCCAGGCCCTGCACGGTGTGGATGCACCCGATCTGGTCGATGGAGTGGGGCTTTTCCAGGTAGCGACCCTCGTCGTTGTTCAGGTTCCAGCGCATGCGGAAGCCGTGCTCGGGAAGGGTGATGTCCCAGGCGTCCGGGTCGTTCTTGCTGACCCAGTCCCAGCAATAGCCGGCCACTAGTCGGGCCTTGTGGCCCTGCTCGTGCAGGGTGAAGATGCGATCCCGCAAGGCAGTGGGGGTGTCGAACACCTCGAGGTGGTAGGCAATGCCTGAGAGGTCGTCCTGCGCCGTCTCGCGTAGCTGCAGGACATCGTCCAGCCAGGTCAGGTAGCCGTCGGAGCCGTTGCATCGGAACTGGGATTGAAGCACCGCCCGCTGGATGGTGGCCCCTTCCCGCTGCGCCCAGCGCTCGATCTCCCTGGAGGAGCCGGCGTCCTTCCAAGTCACCTGCTGGGCCTCGTCGATAAAGAAGACGCTGGTACGCGCCGCGCGGATGATTTCCCGTGTCTGGTTGGCACCGGCCTTCTGGTACTGCGACCGCTCCAGCAGTCGGTGGGCCTCGTCCACGAGCAAAACGTCCATGCTATCGCGGTCACTGTCGTCGTAGGAGGCGGAGCCCTTGAACAGGTTACTGAATCGGCTTTTGGTCATTGTACCGGTGAGCCGGGTTTCGTAGACCTGTCGTGGCGCGCGGTTTGGGGTGACGTAGTGGACCGTCCGATACCGCTGTGTGAGCTCGACCAGCAGGTTCATGGCTACCACCGACTTGCCCGTGCCCGGCCCGCCCTCGACGATGAGCACTTGCTTGTCGCTGTGCTCCGCCAGATCAGCCACTTCCAGTGCTGCCTCGTAGACGAGCTTCTGATCGTCGATCATCAGGAACTCGCGGTTGCCGCGCATCAATCTCGCTAGGGAATTGGCGAGGTCACGGGACGGGCGAATGTGGCCCTGTTCGATACGGTAGAGGACGCGGTTGTGATCGCCCTGGCATACGTGTTGCCGGATGAAGCGCCGTAGCCGGTCGACATCGTGTCGTAGAAAGGCCGGGGCGCGCTGGATGTGCTCCGCATAGTGCGGGTCCCGCACACCGGCCCCGTCCACGCAGTTATGCAGATAGGCGCAGGGCTCCAGCCGGATGCCTTCCTCCTGCACCGTGGCATTGAAGTCCTCGAGCAGGGCCGCGTAGCTCCAGGCCTGGTAGGAAGGATGGGTGGTTTCCCGGTGGGCGCCGCCGAGGAAGGTGCGGACCACCGCGTCCTTACCGGTGGGCTCCACCCGTTCCCATTGCTTGAGCTCGACGATGACACAGGCGTCGCGGTGATCTTCGTCCAGGCCGGAGACGATGATGTCCACGCGCTTGGAGGTCTGCGGAATGCGATACTCCACGGCCACACCGGCATCGTCGGGAATGGCGCCGTCCTCCAGGACGTTCTTCATGTACTGGAGGGAGACCTCCCACGAGCGGCGTTCGTTGGCGCTGACGCCACCCTGGCCCCGCCGGCGCATGGCCTCGAGGATACGCCCGGAGATCAGGTTGCTCCGGACGTCGTTGAGGAAGGTGCCCTTGTCGCTGCTGTATACCAGCATGAAGCCGGCCTAGAGTTCGTTGTACTTGCTGGAGCGCCCCCGCGCCCGGTCGATGGGATATTTCCCTGCGTTCTCCTCGATTTTGGCCCCGGCTGCGTCCATGAGGTCGATGTCCAAACGGTCAGCGAGCAGCATCAGGTAGATCTGAACGTCTGCCAATTCCCGGCGGACCTCGGCCCGCGTGGCTGAATCCAGGGTGTCGGATTCGTCGCCGCTCAGCCACTGGAAAGGTTCGACCAGCTCGCCGACCTCCGCAGTCAGCGCCATGGCGAGGTTCTTCGGCGAGTGGAACTGCGACCAGTCGCGCGCTTTAACGAAGGCGCGGAGCTCATCGAGCAGTTCCGGGTATGGGTTGGTCTTCTCGGGCATCGGCGCGCGCTGCTTGCTCGGCTTCGTTTCTTTTCCATATTACCGATGCGTTGGAGCAGTCGGAATGGAATACTGCGGGAATTCGGCCTCGGGGCTTCTTGCGGTGGTGAAACGGGTACCGCTGGCGGCGTCAGGGGTCGCGTCCGTGGTCTTTCCGCGTGTGGGAGTATCGCAGCGGTGGCGGGTTTGTCGAGACCGCGGATGGGGCGTCCTGGTAGCACGGAGGCTGACCTAGATGAGTCGGCAGATACCGAGGATTTCTTAGTAGTTCCCCAGGAGGAAAGTGCCAGGTCCGACGGCGGCTGAAACACTACCTCGGATGGCAACAAGCTCCGGGCGCCTTCCTGTTCCTGCTGTATCTGCGCCAGGAAGGCACGCGCCTGACGCTGAACGCGCAGGGGCTGCGGCGCTCACCTTGCTCATCGCCAAGAGCGCCTCGCAAGCCAAGGACTTGGTGGTCGGCCTGGCCATGGACTTGATCGCGGAAACCTCCCCGACACCAAATGAACGACCTACCCGGGGCGGAGGCGGTGCCGCTGTTCGCGAGTTAACGCGCCCCATTCTCCGAGCCACCCGCCGGATCCGTGCCCACCCCCTCGAAGAGAGCACGACGCCGCCGGAGGGCCTCCGCGGCGAAGTCCATCACCGCCTTGACGCGGCCGACAAAGCGCAGGTCCGGGTGGGTGAGCAGCCACAGCTCACTCGCCAGCTCGGGCAGGGGCGCGCCCAGCCGTCGCAGCCCGCGCTCGGCGTCGCCCAGGAACACTGGTAGCGGACAAACGCCCACGCCGGCCTTGGTTCCTTCCAAGGCGGCCATGAGGGTGTTCGCTCGGATGTGGATGCGCTCGGCTGGGACCGTGGCGGCGAGCCACCGGGTGCTCGGCAGCTGGCCAAGGCTCTCGTCGGGGGCGATCCAGTCATGCTCGGCGAGATCCATCTCAGCGGGTTTCTCGTCCAGGTAGCGCTGCGAGGCGTATAGCGCCGTGGCGACAGTGGCGACCCGTCGCCCCACCAGGGTCTCGGGTGGCGCAATGCTCGGCCGGACGGCGACGTCGGCGTCGTGGCGGGTGAGATCGAAGAAGCGGTTGGTGACCAGGAAGCGAAGCTCGATCTCGGGGTATTCGCGTCGGAACGCCGGCAGATCGCTCTGGAGGAGGCCCACGAGGGTGTCAGTGGTGGTCACGCGCACCGTGCCGCTGGGGCGAAGATCCTGCCCCGATAGGCGTCGCCCGAGCACCGCGATCTCCGCTTCCATACGCTCGGCCACGGTGCCGGCCTCCTCGCCGGCTGTCGTCGGCACGTAGCCGTCCGGGAGGCGCCGGAAGAGTTGAACACCGAGCGTGCGCTCCATGGCGTTGAGCCGCCGGAAGACCGTGGAGGGGTGTACCCCAAGGGTTTCCGCCGCGCGGGCTGCAGTCCCGGCGCGGGTGATGGCGAGCACGGTTCGCAGGTCGTCCCAGTCGAGCATGGTCGCGGCCCCATTGCACCTATGCAATTTTGTGTTTCCAGAATGCTTCTTCGCAACGCATGAAAGCAATTTCATGATGGCGCAGCCCGCCGACGATGGTGGGCCACCGACTGCAGGCGATCGAGGAGGCAACGCCATGGTTGACGAACGTTTTTCGCCCTACGCCGCGTTCCTGCTGCGGGTGGCGCTCGGGGTCATGTTTCTCGCCCACAGCGTGGTGCTCAAGCTGATGACCTTCGGGCTGCCCGGCACCGCGCAGTTCTTCGTCTCCATCGGGCTGCCCGGGTGGCTGGCGTACGTGGTCTTCGTCATGGAGGCCATCGGGGGGGCCGCCCTGGTGCTCGGCGTGCAGGCGCGCTGGGTGGCGCTGGCGCTGGCGCCCATCTTGGTGGGGGCCATCTGGCACCATTCGGGGTTCGGTTGGGTATTCGACGCGGAGGGCGGGGGCTGGGAGTACCCCCTGTATCTCACGCTGCTGTGCTTCGTCCAGGCCCTGATCGGTGACGGCCGCTGGGCGCTGAGCCCCAGTCGTTTCCCGCAACCGTTGCGGCGCCTCGCGGGCGTTGCCTGAGCGGAGGGTGAGCGCCATGGCGCGCATCAAGGCACTAATTGACGGCCGCTGGCACGGCGACATCGAGGAGACGCCGCGTGTGCTTGCTAGCCTCGGCGCGGGCGACCGCTTCCGGGACCGAGTCACCGCCGACGGTGGCCCGGGCCCGAGCGGTGAGACGGCCTGGCCCGCACGGCCCGACCGCTACCATCTGTACGTCTCCTACGCCTGTCCGTGGGCCCACCGGGCGATCCTCTACCGCCGGCTGAAGGGCCTGGAGGACGTGATCTCTTTGTCTGTACTGCACCCGCGGATGGGCGGCGAGGACGGCTGGCGCTTCGGCGACGCTCAGATGAGCACGCCGGACCACGCCAACGGCTGCCGCACCCTCTACGAGGTCTACCAGCGCGGCAAGCCGGACGCGACCACGCGGGTGACCGTCCCCATGCTCTGGGACAAACAGACCGGGCGCATCGTCAACCGCGAGTCCGGCGACATTGCGTATTCCAGTCAAGGGGAACGCAGTTCCGTCTGATGGGGAACAGTTGTCCATTTGATGGGGAACACGCTTCCAC
>NZ_JBPODZ010000008.1:0-130835 GCF_052060015.1 Arhodomonas sp. SL1
ACCGGCAATTTCAGAAGGCCGCGAAATGCCGTAACCTACCCCACATCAGTGGGTTGCGAGTTTTTCAGCGCCGACTACATACCGAGGGCGAGTTCTATCACCGGGATGAGAACGGCGATCCGGTGATGGACGAGAACGGCGATCCGGTGATGGAAGACATTGGTTCGATCCGCGACGAAGAGACGTACGAGCAGGGGGGCGGGTCTATGGAGGCTCTGTATGAAAAATGGGAAGGCACCGATGGCGGCGAAAACGATGACGGCCTAATTGATCAGCTTCTTGAAAATCCAAACAAAAAAGACAGCTTCGATTCCGACGCGGACGGCTTCAACCCGGAAGACCCATCGATTTACCATATAACTTCGGATACGCGTGTTGATGAAAACGTCCGAGGAATCATAATCGTCGACGACGGCGCCACATTGAGCTTCAAGGGCAACGAGTATTTTGAGGGACTCATTTATGTACGCAGCGGCGGAAAGCTTGATATGCGAGGAACTCCCCGTATAGCCGGAGCGGTGATTGCAGATGAACTCAGTCTTTCCGATCACAAGGGAACACCGACAATCATGTACAGCAGTGAGGCGCTGTCCCGAGTCGGTTCGCAGTATTTCCAGTCAGCTGACTTCGGCGATATCGCGTCGTGGCGTCAACTCTGATCGACAGACGCAACGAGGAGAGAAAGCCCGGCTAGACGGATAGGCAACGCCGTTACGCACTCCGCCGCCGGATCTCCCGCGTGAGATCCCGCGGCAGTGAGAACACCACGTCCTCGGTGTGGCCGGCCTGCTCCGCCGGCCGCGTCCCGCCCCATTCGGCGAGACGGTCCACCACGCCCCTGACCAGCACCTCGGGCGCGGAGGCGCCGGCGGTCACGCCGATGCGCTCCCGCCCTTCCAGCCACTCGCGACGCAGGTCATCGGCGCCATCGATCTGGTAGGCGGTCACGCCCATGCGCTCAGCGAGCTCCTTCAAGCGTCGGGTGTTGGAGCTGTTCGCAGACCCCACCACGATCATCAGGTCCACCTGGGCGGCGAGGTCCTTCACCGCGTCCTGGCGGTTCTGGGTGGCGTAGCAGATATCGTCCTTGCGCGGCCCCTGGATCTGGGGGAAGCGCTCGCGCAGGGCGTCGATCACCCGTGAGGTGTCGTCCATGCTGAGCGTCGTCTGGCTGACGAAGGCGAGCTCCGCCGGGTTACGGACCTGCAACCGCCACACGTCCTCGGGGGTCTCCACCAGGTAGATGGCGCCGCGGTCGGCGCCCTCGCCCACGTATTGGCCGATGGTGCCCTCCACCTCCGGGTGGCCGTCGTGGCCGATGAGGATGACCTCGCGGCCCTCGCTGGCGTGCTTCTGCACCTCGATGTGGACCTTGGTCACCAGCGGGCAGGTGGCATCGAACACCCGCAGCCCGCGCCGGTCCGCTTCCTCGCGCACCTCCTGGGAGACGCCGTGGGCACTGAAGATCACCGTGGCGCCGGCGGGCACCTCCTCGAGCTCCTCCACGAATACCGCGCCCTTGCTGCGCAGATCCTCTACGACGGTGCGGTTGTGCACCACCTCGTGGCGGACATAGATGGGCGCGCCGAAGCACTCTAGGGCGCGCTCGACGATGGAGATGGCGCGGTCGACGCCCGCGCAGAAGCCGCGGGGGTTGGCGAGGACGATCTCGGGCATGGTGGCAGCCGGTCTACGGATTTGTGGGAATTCTGGCATGCGGGGCGCCGCTTCGGCTACCGTGTCCGCGAGTGCGGCCCGTATGCTCTATCAAACGCTTCACTCTCCATTGGCCGCTCTCGAGACCAGCCTCCGTCTCGTAAAGGGGAAGTCACGCGTCCTCTTCAATATCCGAGTCCGATAGCAGCTGCCTACTGTGCCTGACGGTAAGGATGTAGATCGAGTCGCCCACGCGGTAAATGATCCGGAACTGCCCAAAGATAAGCTCGCGGATATCAACTCTTCTCAGCTCGGGAACAAGCCGGCCCATCTCCGGGAACTCCGCCAGCGAATCCACCTTGCCGAAGATTTCCTCTACCCATTGAGTAGCCGCCGCCGGATTATCCCAGGCGATTCGCTCCGCATACTCCTCGATGCGCTCGACCGCCAAGGGCGACCACACGATCTTCATCTTCTGAGCCGCGCCAGGGCACGCGCCTTCGCATCCTTATGGCCAATGCCCTCCCCCGCCTCAAGCTGCCGATCAGCCTGGTATAGCTCCTCCAGCAGCTCGAGGCGCTCTTGCATTGCCTCGTACTCGTGGACGTCGACGAGGACCGCCACCCCGCGCCCACGTTGCGTGAGTACCATGGGCCGCTTGGTTTCGTGGATCTGGCGCAAGAACGAGGCCGCACCGGAGCGAAATTCGGTGAGTGGCCGAATATCCTCGTCAAACCGCGAACGATGCACAGCCACCTCCTGCCGCATCTTTGAGCGTCCTCCTAAACGTACTCCTAATTGCCCATATTGGGAAGGGCACTTCTTACCGTTCACGCTACGTGGGATCGAGGCCTCAGATGGACTCAGGCCAAGCCCGCAAACAAAGGGCGGAAACGCTGAAGCGGGCCGACGGAAACCCTACAACCGCCGGCCGAGCAGGGCGGCGAGGATCAGGGCGGCAACGCCGAGGGTGATGGCGCTGTCGGCGATGTTGAAGGCCGGCCAGTGCCAGCCCCCGGCGTGGAGGTCGATGAAGTCCACCACGTGGCCCAGGCGCAGGCGGTCGATGACGTTGCCCAGCGCGCCGCCGAGGATCAGTCCGAGGGCACCGGCGACCAGGCGCTCCCCCGGTAGCACGCGGCGCAGCCACCAGATCAGGTAGGCGCTCACCGCCAGGGCCAGGCCGGTGAACAGCCACCGCTGCCAGCCGCCGTGGTCGGCGAGGAGGCTGAAGGCAGCCCCCGGGTTGTAGGACAGCGTCCAATTGAGGAAGAGCAGGACGGGCTCGGGGCGGTACGCGGTGAGCGTTGCCACGGCCCAGGCCTTGGTGGCCTGGTCGGCAAGGAGCACCAGGGCGGCGATGATGAGGCCGAAGCGCAGCATGGTTCAGCGAGGGCCGGTGTAGGCGCCGGCCCTGCCGGCGAAGGTTCGCGCGCGGGGCGCGCTCCTACGGTGCCGCGGCGGATTGCGCTTCGCTCCATCCGCCCTACCCGCTTTCCCGGGGACGGTTCGCGCACAAGGCGCGCTCCTACGGTCAGGCATAGAACCGCTCTTCGCCCTCGCCGGCGACGTTGTTCACGCAGCGGCCGCAGAGCTCGGGGTGGTCAGCGTTGAGGCCCACATCCTGGGAATGGTGCCAGCAGCGCGCGCACTTGCCGTGCTCGGTGGCGGAGACCACCAGGCCGATCTCGTGACCGCCGGTCAGGGTCGCGGTGGTGGCGCCGGCGGGCTTGGCCTGCAGGGGATGCACCCGCGCCGCGGAGGTGATCAGCAGGAAGCGCAGCTCCTCACCGAGTTGCCGCCACTCGCTGTACAGCGGCTCCGGGCAGTAGAGCTCCACCTCCGCCTCCAGGCTGGCGCCGAGGACCTTTTCGTTGCGTAGCTCTTCGATGCGTTTGGCCACCACCTCGCGCAGACCAAGGATGTGCTGCCAGAACTCGCGGCCGAAGCGCTCGTCGTCGAGCGCCACGAGCCCGTCGTACCACTCGGCGAGGAACACGGACTCGTCCCGCTCGCCGGGGATATGGGCCCAGAGCTCGTCCGCGGTGAACGAGAGGATGGGGGCGAGCCACCGCGCCAGGGCCTCGACGATGTGGTACATCGCCGTCTGGCAGGAGCGTCGGGCCAGGCTGTCGCGCTGGGTGGTGTACTGGCGGTCCTTGATGACATCCAGGTAGAAGCCGCCCATATCCAGCACGCAGAAGTTGTGCACCCGCTGGGTGACCTGGTGGAAGTCGTAGCCGTCATAGGCGGCGATCACGTCCTGCTGCACCTGCAAGCCCCGGTCCAGGGCCCAGCGGTCCAGCGGCAACATCCGCTCGGGCTCGACGCAATCCGTGGCGGGCTCGAAGCCCGCCAGGTTGGCCAACAGGAAGCGCGCGGTGTTGCGCAGACGCCGGTAGCTGTCGGCGGTGCGCTTGAGGATCTCGTCGGAGACGGCGATCTCGCCGGTGTAGTCGGTGGAGCCCACCCACAGGCGCAGGATGTCCGCGCCGAGCTTGTTCATCACCTCCTGGGGGGCGATGACGTTGCCGCGGGACTTGGACATCTTGTAACCGTGCTCGTCCACGGTGAAGCCGTGGGTGAGCGTGCCCTTATAGGGGGGGCGGCCGTCGAGCATCATCCCGGTGAGCAGCGAGGACTGAAACCAGCCCCGGTACTGGTCCGAGCCCTCCAGGTAGAGGTCCGCCGGCTTGGCGAGCTCCGGTCGGGATTCCAGCACCGAGGCGTGGGTGGTGCCGGAGTCGAACCACACGTCCAGGATGTCGGTGACCTTCTCGTAGCGCCCCGCCTCCTCGCCGAGCAACTCCTCGGGGGCCAGCTCGAACCAGGCATCGATGCCGCGCGCCTCCATGCGCTGGGCGACGGCCTCGATCAAGCGGTCGGTCTCCGGGTGGGGCTCGCCGGTCTCGCGGTCGACGAACAGCGCGATGGGTACGCCCCAGTTGCGCTGCCGGGAGATACACCACTCCGGGCGGTTGCGCACCATCGAGGCCATGCGCTCCTCGCCCCAATCCGGGAACCAGCGCACATGGGGCAGCGCCTCCAGGGTCTTCTCGCGCACGCCGTGGGCGTCCAGGTTGAGGAACCACTGGGGCGTGGCACGGAAGAGGATGGGCGTCTTGTGGCGCCAGCAATGGGGGTAGCTGTGGTCGTAGGGCTCGACGTTGAGCAGCGTGCCCGTCTCGCGCAGGGCCTCGACGATCTTGGGGTTGGCATCGTAGACGAACAGCCCGGCGAATCGCTCGGTGCCCGGCAGGAAGCGGCCGTCGTCGCCCACCGGGTTCTCCAGCGGCAGGTCGTAGGCCTGGCCCATCTCGAAGTCATCGGCGCCGTGGCCGGGGGCGGTATGCACCGCGCCGGTACCCGCTTCGGTGGTCACGTGCTCGCCGAGGATCACCGGTACCTGCCGCTCCAAGAAGGGGTGGCGCAGCTGGATGCCCTCCAGGTCCCGGCCGAGGCAGCGCCCGATGATGCCGTAGTGGGTGAGGCCGTAGCGCTCCAGGCACTCCTCGTGGAGGTCTTCGGCGAGCAGCAACAGCTCCTCGCCTTGCTCCACGGAGACCAGCACGTAGTCGAGCTCCGGGTGCAGGGTCACCGCCTGGTTGGCGGGCAGGGTCCAAGGGGTCGTGGTCCAGATCACCACCGAGGCCGGCGCGTCCGGCTCGATGCCCATGGCGCCGCAGCCCCGCCGCAGGGCCTCACCATCCACCACCGGGAAGCGCACGTCGATGGCCGGCGAGGTGTGCTCGTGGTACTCCACTTCCGCCTCGGCCAGGGCGGAGCCACAGTCGGTGCACCAGTGCACGGGCTTGTAGCCGCGCTTGAGGTGGCCGCGGGCGACGATGCGCCCCAGCGACCGGAGGATGTCCGCCTCCGTGCGGTAGTTCATGGTGAGGTAGGGGTCATCCCAGTCACCGATGACGCCCAGGCGTTGGAAGTCCCGCTTCTGCCCCTCCACCTGCTCCTCGGCGAAACGCCGGCAGGCCGCGCGGAACTCCGCCGGATCCACGTCCTCCCCGGCCTCGCCGAGGGTCTGCTCCACCTTGTGCTCGATGGGCAGGCCGTGGCAGTCCCAGCCCGGCACGTAGGGGGCGTCGTAGCCGTCCAGGGTGCGGGCCTTGACGATGATGTCCTTGATGATCTTGTTGACCGCGTGGCCGATGTGAATCTCACCGTTGGCGTAGGGCGGGCCGTCGTGGAGGATGAACTTCTCTCGGCCGGCGCGGCGCTCGCGCAGGCGGTGGTAGAGGTCCTCCTCGGCCCAGCGCTGCACCCGGTCCGGCTCCCGCTTGGCCAGGTTGGCGCGCATGGGGAAGTCCGTCTTCGGCAGGTTCAGGGTGTCTTTGTAGTCGGTCACGACGTCTTCCTGCGATCGTTGGTCGTTGGCTGTGCCCGATGGTTACGTTGGAACCACGCCCGCGCGTCAGCGGCGTCGGCGGCGATTTGCTCGCGCAGCGCCTCCATGCTCTCGAACCGCTCCTCGCCGCGGAGGAAGGCCCGGAAGGTCACGCTGATGTGCGTCCCGTAGATATCCGCATCGAAATCGAAGAGATGCGTCTCCAGCAGCGTCGCCCGGCCGTTCACCGTCGGGCGGGTCCCCACGCTGGCCACCCCCCGGCGGCTCGGGCCCAGGCCCTCGACGGTGACGGCGAAGACGCCGTGCACCGCGGGCCTCACCCGGCGGAAGCGGATATTGGCCGTGCGCCAGCCGAGCTCCCGGCCGATGGCGTCCCCACGGCTGACCCGGCCGCTGATGCGGTACGGTCGCCCGAGCAGGTGCTCGGCGCTGGCGAGATCCCCGACGGCCAGGGCCTCACGCAACCGGGTGCTCGAGATGCGGCTCTCGCCATCCGCCACGGTGGGCATGCGCTCCACCTCGAAGCCGCGCTCCGGGCCGGCCTGCCGCAGCATCTCGAAGTCCCCGCGACGCCGGTGGCCGAAGCGGAAGTCATCCCCCACCATGAGAAACTCGATGCCCAGGCGCCGGACCAGCAGCTCATCAATGAACGCCTCCGCCGGCATGTTGGCGATAGCCGGCCCGAAACGCAGGCACAGTACCCGGTCCACGCCGCACTCGGCGAGGGCGTTGAGCTTGTCCCGCAAACCGGTGATCCGCGGCGGTGCCCGCTCCGGGACAAAGTACTCCAGCGGATGGGGCTCGAAGGTCACCACGGTGGCCGGCAACCCCCGCGCCCGGGCCTGCTCGTGCAACCGCGAGATCACGGCATGATGGCCCCGGTGCACGCCGTCGAAATTGCCGATGGTGGCCACGCAGCCGTGATGCCACGGCAGCAGGTTGTGGCTGCCCCGGATGAGCTCCATTACCGTCCCGGTCCTCAAATTCCGCCATTGTAAGGGGTTTACGCGACGCGGGGGAAGCAACGCGGCGCCGGCGTCAGTCGCGAGGAGCGACCGACGAAGGCATGCCTCGCACCCGAAAGCGGCCTCATCCAGCCTGCCTTAATCGGGCTGACCCTCCACCGCCGGCGGCTCACGCAGCGCGGACGGCCGCAGCCCGAGCGCGAACAGCACCGCGAAGTACGCCCCCGCCGCCGCGGCGATGGTGGCGGCCAGCATCCCGACCCGCTCGAACAGTGAGGCCTCCAGCCACAGGGAGAGCCGGCTCGCCGGGAAATACAGCAGCGCGGTCATGGCGAGCGTGGCCAGCGCCACCCGACGGCCCAGCCAACGCCAGCCCGGCAACGGCCGGTAGACCCCCGCCCGGTACAATCCCCAACCCAGCAGGCCGGCGTTCACCCCCGCGGCCAGGGCCGTGCCCAGGGCGATGCCGGCGTGGGCCACGCCGGTGCCCCGGAGCAACATCACCGCCGCCACGCTGAAGGCGGCGTTCACCACCATGGCGACCGCGGCATACCGCACGGGGGTGAGGGTGTCCTGGCGGGAGAAATAGCCGGGCAGCAGGACCTTGACCAGCACGAAGGGCAGCAGCCCCGCCGCATAGGTGAACAGGCTGAAGCTCGCCGCCTGCACGTCCCGGGCGCCGAAGGCGCCGTACTGGAACAGCGTCGCCAGCATCGGGGCGGCCAGCGCCATCAGCCCGACGGTGGCCGGGGCGATGAGCACCAAGGTCAGGCGCAGCGCCCAGTCCAAGGTGCGGTTGAAGGTCTCCGGGCCGGCGGCGGCGTGCTCCCGGGACAGCCGCGGCAGGATCACCGTACCCAGCGCCACGCCGAAGATGCCCAGCGGGAACTCCACCAACCGATCGGACCAGTACAGCCAGCTGATGCTGCCGGTGATCAAGAACGAGGCCAGGATGGTATCCACCAGCAGGTTGACCTGCTGCACCGAGGTACCGAACAGGGTCGGCCCCATCAGCCGCAGGATCCGTCGCACGCCGGGATGGCGGAAGTCCGGCCGCGGCCACACCAGCATGCCCTGCCGGGCGAGGAAGGGCAGCTGCAACGCGAGCTGCAATGCCCCGGCCAGGGCCACCGCCCAGGCCAGGGCCTGCACCCCGGGCTCGAAGGCGTCGGAGAGCCAGAGCGCGGCAGCGATCAGGCAGATGTTGAGCAGCACGGGGGCGAAGGCCGGCGGGCCGAAGGAGCCGAGGCTGTGGAGCACGGCACCGGCACAGGCCGTCAGCGAGATCAGCATCAAATAGGGGAAGGTGATGCGCAGCATCGCCGTGGCCTCGACCAGGCGCGCCGGATCGTCGGCAAAGCCGGGCGCGAACACGCGCACCAGCGCGGGCGCGCCCCACACGCCCGCGATGGTGACCCCGAGCAGCACCACCGCCAGGCTCCCGGAGACCCGCCGGACGAGATCCCGCGCCTCGGCGGCACCGGCGCTGGCGTGGTAGTCCGAAAGCACCGGCACGAAGGCCTGGGAGAAGGCCCCCTCGGCGAAGAGCCGGCGCATGAAGTTGGGGATCTTAAAGGCGACGAAGAACGCGTCCATGGCCGCCGAGGGCCCAAACACCACGCCCAGCACCACGTCGCGAACGAGCCCGAGGACCCGGGAGACCAGGGTCCAGGAGCCGAACGTCAGCAGCGAGCGCACCAGGCCAATGGCCTTCACGTACCGCCCTCCGGGCTAGCGGACAAGGCGTGCACTCTAGCGCGTCGCCGCGGCGACGTCAGGGGGTTGGGTGGCCCCGCCCGGGCCCTTATGCTTACGCCATGCCGAAACCACCCGCGATCGCGACGGACTGGGCGCTGTTCCTGGATTTCGACGGCACGCTGGTACCGCTCGCCGAGCACCCGGACGCCGTCCAAGTCCCCGACCACCTCCCGGAGCGCCTCGCCGGCCTGCAACGCCGCCTCGACGGCGCGGTAGCCGTGATCAGCGGCCGGCCCATCCACACCTTGGACCGCCTACTCGCGCCGGCACGGCTGGCCCTCGCCGGCGTCCACGGCCTGGAACGTCGCGGCGCCGACGGCACGCTCCACCATCCCCCGGACCCGTCGACCCTGCTGGGCCCCGCGTGCCGGGAGCTGGAGGCGTTCGCCCGGGCCCATCCGGGGGTCTACTGGGAGGACAAGCGCCACGCCCTCGCCGCCCACTACCGCCACGCCCCCGCCGCCGGCCCGGCGCTGCGGGCGCTGCTGGAATCGCTGGCGCACGGCCTCGGCGGCGGTTACGAGGTGCTGAGCGGCAAGTTCGTCCATGAGCTGCGCCCCGCTGGCTTTGACAAGGGCTCGGCGGTGCGGGCGTTCATGGCGGAGCCACCCTTCGCGGGCCGGAGGCCGGCCTTCGTCGGCGACGACCGCACCGACGAGGACGCCTTTTCGGTGGTGAACGCACTGGACGGCTACAGTATTCGGGTGGATGAGGAAAATGCGCCCACCGTGGCCCGCTACCGCCTGGACAATGCGCAGGAGACCCTGAAATGGCTGGACGCGCTGCCGACACCGCCGTGACCCGGCCCTCCCTGGAGCTGGGGCTGGTGGGCAATGGCCAGATCGCCGCCCTGGTGGACGAGGCGGCGACCGTGGTCTGGGGGTGCTTCCCGCGCTTCGACGGCGACCCGCTGTTCTCCCGACTGCTCGATGACCGGCACCGCGGCCTGTTCGCGGTGGACCTCACCGACCGCATCGAAGGCCGTCAGTACTATCAGCGCAACACCGCCATCCTCCACACCGAGCTGACCGACGCCCATGGCGGCCGGGTGCGGATCACGGACTTTGCGCCGCGGTTCAAGCAGTACCAACGCACCTTTCGCCCGGTGATGCTCGTCCGCCGCGTCGAGCCGCTGTCCGGGGCACCGCATGTCCGTGTGCGGCTGCGCCCCACCAGCGCCTGGGGAACCGCGGAGCCGACGCTCACCCACGGCAGCAATCACATCCGCTACGTCTGCGACGAGCAGGTGCTGCGCCTGACCACCGATGCGCCGCTGACCTACCTGCTCGAGGAGCGCGGCTTCGTGCTCCATGAACCGCTGACCTTCATCCTCGGCCCGGACGAGACGCTCGCGGAGTCCGTGCCCGAGGCCGGCGCACGCTTCCTCGAGCGCACCCGGGACTACTGGGAGGACTGGGTGCGCTCCCTGGCCATCCCCCTGGAGTGGCAGCAGGCGGTGATCCGCGCCGCCATCACGCTCAAGCTCTCGAGCTTCGAGCCCACCGGCGCCATTATCGCGGCGGTGACCACCTCCATCCCAGAGGCGCCGGGCACGGGGCGCAACTGGGACTACCGCTTCTGCTGGCTGCGCGATGCCTACTTCGTGGTGCGTGCGCTCAACCGCCTGGGTGCCACGCGCACCATGGAGCACTTCATCCACTTCATCGTGAACCTGGTGGCCGAGGCCGGCGACACGGCGCTACAGCCGGTCTACGGGATCACCGGCGAGCGACAACTGGAGGAGCGCACGGCCACGGCACTTGCCGGTTACCGCGGCGAGCGACCGGTCCGCATGGGCAACGACGCCTTCCGCCAGGACCAGCACGATGTCTATGGCGCGGTGGTCCTCGCCGCCACCCAGGCCTTCTTCGACGAGCGCCTGGACGGCGACGACCTGGAGCCACTGTTCCACCGCCTCGAGGGGCTCGGCGAGCGCGCCGCCGCCCTGTTCGACCAACCGGACGCCGGGATCTGGGAATACCGCGGCCGCCGCGAGGTGCACACCTACTCCAGCGTGATGTGCTGGGCCGCCTGCGACCGGCTCGCCCGCATCGCCGCCCGCCTCGGCCTCGGTCAACGCGAGGCCTACTGGGCGGAGCAGGCCCGGCACATGCACGCGGTGATCTGCGCGCAGGCCTGGAACGCCCGGCTCGGCCACTTCGTCGACCGCTTCGGCGGCGCCGACGTGGACGCGAGCCTGCTGCTGTTCCACGAGCTCGGTTTCCTGGACGCGGGGGATCCGCGCTTTGTCGCCACGGTGGGGGCGGTGGAGCGGGAATTGCAGGCCGGTGATCACCTGTTCCGCTATCGGCGGGAGGACGACTTCGGGCGCCCCGATAATGCCTTCAACGTGTGCACGTTTTGGTTTATCGACGCCCTGGCGGCCATCGGCCGGACCGAGGAGGCCCGGGCGCTGTTCGCCAACATGCTCGACTGCCGCACCCGCCTGGGGCTGATGTCCGAGGACCTGGACGTGAATACCGCAGAGCTGTGGGGCAATTTCCCCCAGACCTACAGCATGGTCGGCATCATCAGCACGGCCATGCGCCTGTCCCGGGGCTGGGAGGACGCCTTCTGATCGATACGGAGCACTAGCATGTCGGGACGACTGATCGCCGTATCCAACCGCGTCGCCCTCCCCCGCGCCGGGGAGAATCAGGCCGGGGGCCTGGCCGTGGCGATTCAGCGGGCGCTGGCCGAGCACGGCGGGATCTGGTTCGGCTGGAACGGTCGCATCGGCGGTGATCCCGAGCATATCGAGCACAGCAGTCACGACGGCATCGACTATCTCCGGGTGCCGCTGACCGGCTCGGAGCACGAGCACTACTACCTGGGCTACGCCAACCGGGTGCTCTGGCCGGTGTTCCACCTCATGCCCATGTCCATGTGTTACAGCCGCACGGACTACAACCGCTACCGGGCCGTCAATCGCCGCTTTGCCGCCCAGCTCGCGGCGGTCGCCGAGCCCGGGGACCGCTTCTGGATCCACGACTACCACCTCATCCCCCTCGGGGAGGCCCTGCGCGAACAGGGCCTGCGCCAGCCCCTGGGGTTTTTCCTGCACATCCCCTTCCCGCCTTACCAGGTGCTGCGCGCGCTGCCGGATCATCGCGCCCTGCTGAGCGCGCTGTGCCGCTACGACCTGGTGGGCTTTCAGACCGAGGCCGACCGGGAGGCCTTTCTCGACGCGGCGCACCACGCCCTCGGCGCCACGGTGGAGGGCGGCGTTGCCGTGCACGGGGAGGCGGGGCGCACGGCCACCGTGGTGTGCCCGGTAGGCGTAGCGGTGGACGAGCTGGCGGCGCTGGCGGCCCACGGGCGCGACTCCCGGCGGGTGCGCCGGCGCATCGACGGCCTCTACGGCCGGTTGATCATCGGCGTCGAGCGGCTGGACTACACCAAGGGGCTGCGGGCCCGGCTTGCCGGCTATGAGCGCTTCCTGGAGCGCCACCCGGACCGGCGCGGCAAGGTGGTATTCATGCAGGTCGCCACCCCCTCGCGCACCGAGATCCCGGACTACCGAGACCTGCGCCATGAGGTGGAGGGCATGGCCGGCCACATCAACGGCCGTTACGCTGAATTCAATTGGGTGCCGGTGCACTACCTCCACCGCAGCTTCGCCCGCGCGTCCCTCATGGGCTTCTACCGCCACGCCGACGCCGCCCTGGTCACGGCCCTGCGTGACGGCATGAACCTGGTCGCCAAGGAGTTCGTGGCCGCCCAGGATCGCGATGATCCCGGCGTGCTGATACTCTCGGAGCTCGCCGGGGCAGCGCAGGAGCTGGACGCCGCGCTGCTCATCAACCCCTTCGACATCGACACCATCGCGGAGGCCCTGGAGCAGGCCCTGTCCATGCCGCTGGCGGAGCGCCGCGAGCGCCACCAGGCCATGCTCGGGAGGCTGCGCGCCAGTGATCTACGGGACTGGCACGGCCGCTTTCTCACCGCCCTGGACGCGGCGGCTTCCGGCGGTTGACATAGCGGGCGGCAAGCGCCAATATTCGCGGCTTTAGTCCGTTCGGCTTTCAAACCAGCAGGAGTTGGATCTTGGCTAACATCGCCTCCGCAAAGAAGCGCGCTCGCCAGACCGAGAAGCGCCGCCGCCACAACCAGGCCCGTCGCTCGATGATGCGTACCCAGATCAAGCAGGTGGTCCAGGCGATCGAGGCGGGTGACAAGGCGAAGGCCGAGGCCGCCTACAACGAGGCCGTCCCGGTGCTCGACCGGTTCGCCACCCGCGGGCTGATCCACAAGAACAAGGCCGCCCGCCACAAGAGCCGCCTCGCCAAGCGGATCAAGGCCCTCGGCTGAGGGCCGCGTCCCGCGCTCAGCGCGGGCCCTCCTCGACAAGCACCAGGTTATCGCGGTGGATGAGCTCCGGCTCATCCACATAGCCGAGGACCGCCTCGATCCGTGAGGACGGAACGCCGACGAGGCGACGCGCGTCCTGGGATCCATAGTTCACCAGCCCCCTCGCCACCTCGCGGCCCTGCGGATCCACGCAGGTCACCATCTCGCCGCGGATGAATCGCCCGTCCACCCGGGTCACCCCCACGGGCAACAGGCTGCGACCATCCTCGCGGAGCACCCGCGCCGCACCCGCATCCAGCCAGAGCCTTCCGCGGGCCTGGAGCTGACCGGCGAGCCATTGCTTGCGCGCCGCCAGCCGTTCCCGGGACGGCCAGAGCAGGGTGCCGATCCCCTCACCGCCGGAAAGCCGGTCGAGGACGTCCTCCTCCCGGCCGGAGGCGATCACCGTGGCGGCCCCCGAACGGGCGGCCCGCGAGGCCGCGCGCACCTTGGTGCGCATCCCGCCGCTGCCGAGTACCCCGGCGGCATCCGAGCACATGGCCTCCAGGGCCGGATCGTCGGCGTCCGCCTCCCGGATCAGCGCGGCCCCGGGATGTTCCCGGGGATCGGCGTCGTAAAGGCCGGCCTGGTCGGTGAGGATGAACAGCGCATCCGCCTCCACCAGGTTGGCCACCAGGGCGGCCAGGGTATCGTTGTCGCCGAAGCGAATCTCGTCGGTGGCCACGGTATCGTTCTCGTTGACCACCGGCACCACGCCCAGGGCGAGCAGGCTCCGGAGTGTGCTACGGGCGTTGAGATAGCGCCGGCGGTCGGCCAGATCCTCGTGGGTGAGCAGCACCTGGGCGGTGTGCAGGCCGAAGCGGCGGAACTTGCCCTCATAGGCCTCCACCAGCCCCATCTGGCCCACCGCCGCCGCGGCCTGCAGTTGGTGCAGGGCATGGGGACGGCGTGTCCAGCCGAGCCGCTGGACGCCCTCGGCCACCGAGCCCGAGGACACGAGCACCACCTCCACGCCGCGACGACGCGCGTCGGCGATCTGGCGCACCCAGTCCGCAATGCGCTCCCGATCCAGGCCACGGCCGTCGTTGGTAACCAGGGCGCTGCCGATCTTGACCACCCAGCGCCGGGTCTCCCCCAGTCGCCGCCGCCAGTCAGCCCCCTGGTCCATGCTCGTCGCCCTCCTCGTCAATGCTCTCCAGCCGGACCATGACCCGACGGCAAAGCTCTGCGGTGCCCTCACCGGTCTCGCCGGAGACGGCGAACACCGGCCCATCCCAGCCCATGGCGGCGGCGATCTCGGCGGTCACGGCCTCCTGCTCGTCGGCGGGGATCAGGTCCATCTTGTTGAGGACCAGCCAGCGCTCCCGCGCCGCCAGCGCCGGATCGAAACGGGCCACTTCGCCGACCACCGAAGCGGCATCCTCGGCGGGATCCCGGTCGTCGTAGATACAGGAGACATCCACCACGTGCAGCAGCAACCGGGTCCGCGCCAGGTGTTTGAGAAAACGCACGCCGAGGCCCGCGCCCTCCGCCGCCCCCTCGATGAGGCCGGGGATGTCGGCCATCACGAAGCTTTGACCGGGCCCCACCCGGACCACACCCAGGCTGGGATAGAGGGTGGTGAAGGGATAGTCCGCCACTCGCGGGCGCGCCGCGGAAACGGCGCGAAGGAGCGTGGACTTGCCGGCGTTGGGCAGGCCCAGCAGGCCCACGTCGGCGAGCACCCGTAATTCCAGGCCCAGCTCCCGACGCTCACCAGACTGGCCCGGGGTGGACTGTCGCGGCGCCCGATTGGTGGAGCTCTTGAAATGGATGTTGCCGATGCCGCCATCGCCACCGCGGGCAACCAGCAGCCGTTCCCCCTCGGCGGTCACATCACCGATGGTCTCCCCGGTCTCGGCGTCCACCACCACGGTGCCCACGGGGACGGGCACCACGACGTCCTCGCCGCTGCGCCCGGTCATCTGCCGGCCGCGGCCGTTATCGCCGCGCTCGGCGGCATAGCGACGGCTATGGCGGAAATCCGCGAGGGTATTGAGACCCTCATCGCCCACCAGGTAGACGCTGCCCCCACGGCCACCGTCACCGCCGTCGGGCCCGCCGCGGGGGACGAACTTCTCCCGACGGAAGCTCACGCAGCCGTCACCGCCATCGCCGGCGGCCACCCGGATTCGGGCCTCATCCACGAATTTCATGCTGCCACCTCGGGAGCGCTCATAAAAAAGCCCCGTGCGGCGACGGGGCTTTTCGGGGTTCGGTTTGGCTTCCGATCAGCTCGCCGGCCGCACGCTCACTACGCGTCGCTGCCGCGGCCCCTTGCGCTCGAACACCACCTCGCCGTCGCTCTTGGCGAACAGGGTGTGGTCATGGCCGACCCCCACGTTGCTGCCGGCGTGGAAATGGGTGCCACGCTGGCGCACCAGGATGTTGCCGGCGCGCACGGCCTGGCCGCCGAAGCGCTTGACGCCGAGACGTTTCGATTCCGAGTCGCGGCCGTTACGGGTACTGCCGCCTGCCTTCTTGTGTGCCATGGCTCGTTAACCCTCCGATTCAGCCGGCCTGGATGCCGGTGATCTTGACCTCGGTGTAGTGCTGGCGGTGGCCGTGCTTGCGATGATAGCCCTGCCGGCGCCGGAACTTCACGATCTCCACCTTGCGGCCACGGCCATGGGCCACGACCTCGGCGGCGACGCGACCGCCGTCCACCAGCGGAGAACCCACCTTGACGTCGTCACCGCCGACCATCAGCACCTGATCGAACTCCACCGTCGACCCGGCCTCGGCGTCCATCTTCTCCACGCGGAGGACATCGCCCTCGCTGACGCGATACTGCTTGCCCCCCGTCTTGATCACGGCGTACATGGCTGCGTTCTCCAAAGATTCGGTTCGCTGCGATTGCGGTCTGGGAAACTAAAGACCGCGAATGATAGGCCGGACGGCCGGCGAGGTCAACTGCGCGGGCGGTGCCCGGGCGCAGTTCCTTGACACCCCCCCACCCCCTCTCTAGCATCGCAGCGACCCCACCGCCACAACCCGGTTCTTGGACGCAACAGCCGATGGATCTCGCCGATATTCGCGCCCTGGTGGCGGACGACATGCAGGCCGTGGATCGTGCCATTCGCCACCGCCTGCGCTCGGACGTGGCACTCATCAATCAGCTCGGCGGCTATATCGTCAACAGCGGCGGCAAGCGGCTCCGCCCCATGGTGGTCCTGCTCACCGCCCGCGCCGCTGGTTACGAGGGCACCCACCACATCCCACTGGCGGCCATCGTCGAGCTCATCCATACCGCTACCCTCCTCCATGACGACGTGGTGGACGCCTCCGAGGTGCGCCGCGGACAGGATACGGCCAATCACATCTGGGGCAACGAGGCGAGCGTGCTGGTGGGGGATTTCCTCTACACCCGCTCGTTTCAGATGATGGTGGAGCTCGACAGCCAGGAGGCCATGCGCGTGTTTGCCCTGGCCACCAACACCATCGCCGAGGGCGAGGTCTTGCAGCTGCTCAACGTCCACGACGCAGACGTCGACGAGCCCCGCTACCAGGATGTCATCTACCGCAAGACCGCGGCCTTGTTCGAGGCGGGTTGCTATCTCGGGGGCCTGTTTGCCGGTGGTGATGCCGAGGCCGCCGGCGCCTATGGCCGCCACCTGGGCACGGCATTCCAGCTCATCGACGATGCCCTGGATTACGACGGCGACCCCGCGGAGATCGGCAAGAACGTGGGCGACGACCTCGCGGAGGGCAAAACCACCATGCCGCTGATCCGCGCCATGGAAGTGGGCGACGGGACCACCCGTACACTGATCCGCGAGGCCATCGAGGCGGGTGGCCGCGAGCGCATCGCGGAGGTCTGCGATGCCATTGCAAAGACCGATGCCATTGCCTATACTCGCCGACTCGCTGAAGAGGAAGCGAAACGGGCCGAGGAGGCGTTGCGCTTCGCGGTGGACGATTCCCTCGGCGAGGCGCTCGCGGCGCTTGCCCGCTTCGCCGCCGACCGCCGCTACTAGCCGCTTCACAATCGGGGTGTAGCTCAGCTTGGTAGAGCACTACGTTCGGGACGTAGGAGTCGCTGGTTCGAATCCAGTCACCCCGACCAGAATCCCCAAAGGCCGGGTCCGGGACCCGGCCTTTTTTGTGGAATCACCGCCCGGTGTGTGATCCGCGCCACACCCCGCCCGCGTTCTACTCGCCCCTACTGGACAGCACCGGATAGCGTCTGCTGAACTCCGCCGAGTGCTTGCAAGCACGCAACGGTGAGGTGCCTACGCGCCTGACCCGCCCAGGATTAGCCCCGACTAACAAAGAATGGAGGGAGCAGCATGAGTCCCGTAATGAACAAGAATCAGCTTATCGATGCGGTCCGCGACCGCTGTGACGACGTCCCCCGGAAAACGGTCGCCGAGGTGGTGGATGCGCTGTTCGATACCATCCAGGGCACGGTCGCCGACGGTACCGACGTGAGCATCACCGGCTTCGGCCGCTTTACCCACAGCGAGCGCGCCGCCCGCACCGGCCGCAATCCCCAGACCGGGGAAACCATCCGCATCGCCGCCAGCCGCGTCCCCACCTTCCGTCCCGGCAAGGGCTTCAAGGACCAGGTCAACGAGGGCTGATCACGCGGCGGCCGGTGCCGCGCCGCCGGCCACCTCCGCCAGCCGCATCGGCGCCTGTTGATTGAACGCGCGGAGTGCGACGGATTTCCCGGTTCAGCACACCCGGGGACACCGGCCGGGATGTGCGGCGTTACCAAGCGCTTACCACGCGGGCATAGCTGCGTTACAGTCGACGTAATGTGGGAAATAACGGCAACGCACCGACGGGGACATAGCAGCGCCGATGGCCACCGCTAATCCGTCAGGAAAACTCGGGGGACTTGCCGGGCGACTGGTACGCGACGGGCTGCTTTCCGCGGAACAGGCGCAGCAGGCCCTGGCGGCCGCACGCGAGGTCGGGCAGCCCTTTGTGACCTACCTCGTCGAGCACCGCCTCGTCCCGGCGTTGCGGATCGCCGCCGCCGGCTCGGCGGAGTTCGGCCTGCCGCTGTTTGATATCGACGCCATGGATTTCACCAACAGCGCGGTAGCGCTGGTCCGTGAGCGCCTGATCCGCCATCACCGCGCCTTGCCACTGGTACGCCGGGGCAAGCGCCTCTACGTGGCGGTCTCCGACCCTACCAACCTCCGCGCCCTCGACGAGTTCAAGTTCCACACCGGCCTGATTACCGAGCCGGTGGTGGTGGAGGACGACAAGCTCGCCTCCGCCATCGAGCGGGCGCTCACCGATTCCGGCGACTCCTTGGCCGACATGGACCTGGACGAAGACCTGGAGAACCTCCAGGTCAGCGGCGAGGAGGAGGCCGATGAGGACGTCGCCGCCACGGAGGTCGCCAATGACGGGCCGGTGGTGCGCTTCATCAACAAGGTGCTGCTGGATGCCATCAACCGCGGCGCCTCCGATATCCACTTCGAGCCCTACGAGCGGGAGTACCGGGTGCGCTTCCGCCAGGACGGGGTGCTACAGACCATGGCCAGCCCACCGGTGACGCTGGCCCCCCGCCTGGCGGCCCGCCTCAAGGTGATGTCCCGGCTGGACATCGCCGAGCGCCGGGTCCCCCAGGACGGGCGCATTAAGATGAATCTCTCCCGACGCCGGGCCATCGACTTCCGCGTGAGCTCGCTGCCCACGATCTACGGCGAGAAGATCGTGCTCCGCATCCTAGACCCGGCGTCGGCACAAATGGGCATCGAGCAGCTCGGCTACGCCCCGGAGCAAAAGGAGCGCTTCCTCGATTACATCCACAAGCCCTATGGCATGGTGCTGGTCACCGGTCCCACGGGCTCCGGCAAGACGGTCTCGCTGTATACGGCGCTGAATATCCTCAACACCACGGACCGCAACATCTGTACCGTCGAGGACCCGGTGGAGATCAACGTCACCGGGATCAACCAGGTGCACGTCAACCCGAAGGCGGGGCTGACCTTCGCCGGCGCCCTGCGCTCGTTCCTGCGCCAGGATCCGGATGTGGTCATGGTCGGCGAGGTCCGCGACCTGGAGACCGCCGAGATCGCCATCAAGGCCGCCCAGACCGGCCACCTGGTGCTATCGACCCTCCACACCAACGACGCCCCTCAAACCCTGACACGACTGCTCAACATGGGCGTGCCGGGCTATAACATCGCCTCTTCGGTGGGCCTGATCATCGCCCAGCGCCTTGCCCGGCGGCTCTGCAGCCAGTGCAAACAGCCCCAGAAGCTGCCCCGGGAGGCCCTGCTGGAGGCGGGGTTCCTGGAGGAGGAGGTGGACAATCTCACGGTGTACGGCCCCAAGGGCTGTGATCAGTGCGTCGCGGGCTACAAGGGGCGGGTGGGCATCTACCAGGTCATGCCGGTCTCCGAGCGGATGGGCGAGATCATCATGGAGGGGGGCAACTCCATGCAGCTCGACGAGCAGGCGAAGCGGGAAGGGATCAAGGACCTACGGGGCTCGGGGCTAGACAAGGTGCGCGAGGGCATCACCAGCCTCGAGGAGATCAACCGGGTGACGGTGGACTGAATACATGGCGACGAAGGCCGCGAAGCTCACGAGCTTCAACTGGGAAGGGGTCGACCGCAACGGTCGCAAGATCAAGGGCGACAGCCGCGCGGAGAACGCATCAAACCTGCGGGCCACACTGCGCAAGCAGGGCATCGCGGCACAGCGCATCCGCCGCAAGTCCGCCATCGCCCAGCTCATGGAAGGCGAGCGTAGCAAACGCATCAAGCCCGGCGACATCGCGGTGCTGATGCGCCAGATGGCCACGATGCTGGACTCCGGCGTGCCCATCGTGCAGGCCCTGGACATCATCGGCCGGGGTCACGAGAACCCCAACATGCAGCGCCTGGTCATGGGCATCAAGGACGACGTGGAGTCCGGTACTCCACTGTCGCAATCGCTGGCGAAGTACCCCGCCTACTTCGATGAGCTGGTCTGCAACCTCATCGAGGCCGGCGAGCAGGCGGGCGTGCTCGACACCCTCCTCGACAAGATCGCCACCTACAAGGAAAAGACCGAGTCCATAAAGCGCAAGATCCGCAAGGCGATGTTTTACCCGGCGGCGGTGGTGGCGGTGGCCATCATTGTCACCGGCATCCTGCTGATCTACGTGGTGCCGCAGTTCGAATCCCTGTTCCGGGGCTTCGGCGCCGACCTGCCGGCCTTCACCCGCATGGTCATCGACCTGTCCAACTTCACCCGGGACAACTGGCTCTACATCCTCGGCGCTATCATCATCGCCGCGGTGGGCCTGATCCAGCTGCACAAGCGATCACCACGCTTCCGCCATGGCCTCGACCGGTTCTCCCTGCGCATCCCGGTGGTCGGGCCCATCCTGCGCAAGGCCGCCATGGCACGTTTCGCGCGGACGCTGTCCACCATGTTCGCCGCCGGCGTGCCCCTGGTGGACGCCCTGCATTCCGTCGCCGGAGCCACCGGCAACTCCGTCTACGGCAATGCGGTGCTACGCATGCGCGAGGAGGTGGCCCAGGGCCAGCAACTGCAATGGGCGACAGAGCAGACCAAACTGTTCCCGCACATGGTGGTGCAGATGATCGCCATCGGCGAGGAGGCGGGCTCACTGGACACCATGCTCACCAAGGTGGCGGACTTCTTCGAGGAGGAGGTGGACGCGGCCATCGACAGCCTCTCCAGCCTGCTCGAGCCATTCATCATGGTCATCCTCGGTGTGCTGGTTGGTGGCCTGGTCATCGCCATGTACCTGCCGATCTTCAAGCTCGGCCAGGTGATCTGAACCGTCATGGCCGCGCTCGATGTCCTGGCCGCAAGCCCCGGCCTGCAGGGGTTGGTCGTCCTGGTGGTGGGGCTCGCCGTCGGCAGTTTCCTCAACGTCGTCACCCTGCGCCTGCCGCGCATGCTGGAAGCGGAGTGGGCGGTCCAGTGTGCCGAGCTCCGGGGCGAGGCACCGCCGGAACGCCCGACGTTCAACCTGCTGCACCCGCCCTCGCACTGCCCCGCCTGCGGGGCGCGGATCCGCGCCTGGGACAACATTCCCGTGCTCGGTTGGCTCCTGCTGCGCGGGCGCTGCCGGGACTGCGGCGCCCGCATCGGCGTGCGCTATCCGGTGGTGGAGGCGGCCACGGCGGTGTTCTCCCTCATCACCTGGTGGCAGCTCGGTTGGGGGCTCACCGGATTCGCGGGCCTGCTGCTGACCTGGTGGCTCATCGCCCTGACGGTCATCGATCTCGACCACTTCCTGCTTCCGGATAACCTCACACTGCCCGGGCTCTGGCTCGGCCTGCTGCTCTCGCTGGTACCGATATTCGCCACCCCTGCGGAGGCGATCATCGGCGCGGCGGCCGGCTATGGCGTGCTCTGGCTGGTCTATCATGGCTTTCGGGTACTTACCGGCAAGGAAGGCATGGGCTACGGCGACTTCAAGCTCCTTGCCCTGCTCGGGGCCTGGTTGGGCTGGCAGATGTTACCGCTGATCATCATCGCCTCGTCGGTGGTGGGCGCCGCGGTGGGAATGGCCATGATCGCCGGCCTCGGCCGCCATCGCGATCAGCCCATTCCCTTCGGTCCATATCTCGCCGGGGCCGGCTGGATCGCCCTCCTCTGGGGTGACACCCTCGTGGACGCCTACCTGCGCTTCGCGGGGATCGCCTGATGTTCACAGTGGGGCTCACCGGCGGGATCGCCAGCGGCAAGTCCACGGTGGCCGATGCCTTCGCCAGCCGCGGCGCCGATGTGGTGGACACCGATGTGATCGCCCGCGAGGTGGTGGAGCGCGACACGGAGGGACTCGCGGCCGTGGTGGCCGCCTTCGGCGCGGATATCCTCGATGACAGCGGCGCCCTCGACCGCCGGGCCCTGCGGGCGCGTATCTTCGACGACGAGGCGGCACGCCGGCGCCTGGAGGCCATCCTGCATCCCCGGATCGAGGCGGAGGTACGCCGACGCATTACCGAGAGCCCCGGTCCCTATGTGGTGCTGGTGGTCCCCCTGCTGGTGGAGGCTGGCTGGGACCGCTGGGTGGACCGGGTGCTGGTGGTGGATGCCGATGAGGATACCCAGATCGCGCGCCTGTGCGCCCGCGACGGGCATACCCCGGAACAGGCCCGGCAGGCCCTCGCCGCCCAGGCCCGCCGGCAAGATCGCCTCGCCTGCGCCGACGACGTCATCGACAACGATGGCCCCGCGAGTGGTATCGAGGGCGCGGTGGACGCCCTACACCGCCGCTACCTGAACCTGGCCTCGGCCCGCAGGGAGTGACGCCCGACGGCGACGGGTTGGTGGCATCCACCACGCTGCGTCACAATAGGGGCTCGTTTCGCGAGGCAGGCATCATGAGCGAATCCACCGCGCAGCATATCGTCTACGAGCACCCACTGAACGAGCGGGTACGCACCCTGTTGCGGATGGAATTCCTCTTCGCCCAGGGCCGCTTCGGCATCGACGGCGATAGCGAGTGGCACAGCCGCTTCGCGGTGGGCACGCTGGTGGATATCGTCGCGCTGCTCTCCCGCGGCGACCTCCGCTCGGAAATCCAGAAGGAGCTGGAACAGCTGGTCAGCTCCCTGGAGGCGCTGGAGCAGCGTCCCGGGGTCGACCCCCGGGTGCTCGCCCCGTTACTCGACGAGTGCCGGGATCTGGCCCAGCGCCTCAGGGCCGCACCACCGGGCATCCCAGCGATCGTCCGCGACAACGAGTTCCTCGCCGCGGTGGCCCAGCGCTCCGGGATCATGGGCGGCACCTGCGCCTTCGACCTGCCCGGCTACCACCTCTGGCTGAACCGACCACCGCAGCGCCGGCGCGAGGACCTGGAGGAGTGGTACGCGGGCTTCGGAATACTGCGTGAGGCCACCGGCCGGATCCTGTCGCTGCTGCGTGAGAGCGGCGATCCGCAGATGGAACATGCTGCCGGCGGCAGCTACCAGCGCACCCTCGAGCGCGGTTCCCCTTACCAGCTGCTACGCGTGCGCCTGCCGGCGGATGCGCCGTACTTCCCGGAGATCAGCGGCAGCAAGCACTTCTGCACCATCCGCTTCATGGAGCAGCCCAGCGCCACCGAGCGACCCCAGCAGGTGGACGACGACATCGACTTCGAGCTGTCCTGCTGCGCCATATGAGCACCCCCGCCACCGTCAAATGCCCACACTGCGACCAGCCCGTGGAGTGGTCGGAACGCTCCCCCTACCGGCCCTTCTGCAGCGAGCGCTGTCGGCTCATCGACCTCGGGGCCTGGGTGGAGGGTGAGCACGCCATCCCCGGCGAACCCGCCCCGGAGGCCTTCAATGACCCACCCCCCGGCCACGAGGACGACTCCTGAAGGCCCTTGAGCAGGCCACGGCTAAACACAGATCGACACCGATAAACGGCCCGATATTCGCGGGAAACGCGCAGGAATCTGCGTCGTTCGGTTTTGATCTGTGGCCTATCTCCGCAAACACAGAAAATCATCTGCCCGGCCAAAGGCCGCGGATCGCCGCGATGCCCTGGGCGCGGGCGGCTAGCGCCCGCGGGAGCTCCCCCTCGGACATGCCGCCGAGGGCGTAGACCGGACGGGGATAGTCACGGATCCAGTCGGCGAAGCGCCCCCAGCCTAGGGGCTCGGCACCGGGGTGGCTGGCAGTGGCCGCCACCGGGGAGAGCACCACGAAGTCCACATCCAGCGCCAGTGCCCGCTCCAGCTCGGCGGGGTCATGGCAGGAGGCCGCCACCAGCGCGGGACGGGGCCAGGGCCGGCCGGTGAGCTCGCGCAACTGTGAAGAGCGCAGATGCACTCCGTCGGCGCCCACCCGGGACGCCAACGTCACATCCCCGTTGACCAGGAGCCGGGCGCCGGCCTCCCGGCAGCGCCCCAACGCCCGCCGCAGGGCATCCACCTCGTCCGCCGGCCGCCGCCACTGCACCAGCCGGATACCGGCCGCGAGGGCGTCATCCAAACCCTCGATCAGCCGCCCGATGGGTTCATCCGAGGGGGTGATGAGATAACGCGACGGCAGGCGCACGGCATCCAGGATAGGGAGGTTGGCCGCCGGAAAGCGGTACTCGCCCAGCCGCTCCGGCACGACCCAGCGCCAGTCCGCCACTTCCAGGGTCCGCGGCTGCCCACCGGTATGCCGGCAATGCCAGACATCCAGCAACACGGACCGGTCGTCATAGTCAAAGGGGATGCGCAGGATGCAGCGCTCCGGGGCAGCCGAGATGCCGAGTTCCTCGCGCAGCTCACGGACCAGGGCCGGCCCTACGCCCTCGCCCCCTTCCACCTTGCCACCGGGGAACTCCCAGAGCCCGCCCTGGTGCAGGGTATCCGGGCGCCGCGAGATCAGTATCCGGCCATCATCGCCGTGGACCACGCCCACGGCGACGTGGATCCGTTGGCGCCTCATGAGCGGTAGTCGGCGTTGATCCGGACATAGTCGTAGGAAAGATCGCAGCCGTGGACGGTGACCACGGCGTCGCCGCGGCGCAGGTCGACGACCACCGGCACCTCGGTACCCGCCATCCGGCTTGCCGCCTCGGCCTCTTCGTAGCCAGCCACCCGGCCCCCATCATTGGCGATGACGTAATCACCCAGGGCGATCGCCACCCGTTCGGCGTCCAGGTCCACGATCCCCGCCCGGCCCACCGCCGCCAGGATCCGGCCCCAGTTGGGATCGCCGGCGAACACGGCGGTCTTCACCAGCGGCGACTCCGCCACGGTGAATCCCACCCGCTCGGCCTCCGCCTCGTCCCGCGCACCACGAACGGTGACGATGAGCTCCCGGGTAGCCCCCTCGCCATCACGCACGACGGCCCTTGCCAGGGCCGTAGCCACACGCTGCAGGGCCGCCGCGAAGGCCTCCCGAGCCACGGGGTCGGAGCCGTCGATGGTGACACCGGCACGGCCGGTGGCCAGGAGCGTGCAGGCATCATTGGTGGAGGTGTCGCCGTCCACCGTGATGCGGTTAAAGCTCGACGCCACCGCCGAGCGCAATAGCTCGTCCGCGAGCCCCGCCGGCAATCCCGCATCGGTGGCGATAAAGGCGAGCATGGTCGCCATGTTCGGGCGAATCATCCCCGAGCCCTTGGCGATGCCCGTGAGCGTCACCGTGCGCCCACCGATCTCGAGGCGTTCGCTCGCCCCCTTGGGCCGCGTATCGGTGGTGAGGATGGCGGTCGCGGCATCGGCCCAGCGATCGGCGGCGAGTTCCGCCGTCAGGCCCGGCACGGCGTCGACGATCCGCTCCGCCGCCAGCGGTTCGCCGATGACGCCGGTGGAATACGGCAGCACCGTGGTTACGGACACGCCGGCCGTCTCGGCCACGGCGGCACAGCAGCACCGAGCGTCCTCGATGCCCCGCGCTCCGGTGCCGGCGTTGGCGTTGCCGGTGTTAATGAGCAGGTAGCGCGGCGCACCGGCAGCCAGGTGCTCCGCGGCGACCCGCACGGGCGCGGCACGGAAGCGGTTGGCGGTGAACACCGCCGCGGCGGTACCGCCCTCCGCCGCCTCGATCAGCGTGAGGTCCCGTCGGCCGGGCTTGCTCACCCCGGCGGCCGTGGTAGCCAGACGCACCCCGTCGACGGGATGCAGCACCGGCAAGGCATCGTCCCCCACCGCCATGGTCAGCCCGCCAGCTTGCCGTGGCAGTGCTTGTACTTGCGCCCGGAACCGCAGGGGCAGGGCTCGTTGCGGCCGACCTTGCGTCCCTCACGGACGTAGGTGCCCTGATCGTCGGTGGCGGTCTCCTCCTCCGCCGCACCACCGGCTCCCTCCGCGCCGGCCGCGGCCGCGGCCCCGCCGGCAAGCGCGCTGGCGGCCGCGTGCTGCGTGCGCATGGAGGCCTGCTCCCGAGCGCGGCGTTCCTCCTCGGCGGCCCGGGCCTCCTCCTCGGAGCGGACCTGGACATGGCTGAGGATCTTGATGGTCTCGCGTTTGATGCCCTCGAGCATCTCCTGGAACATCTCGAAGGCCTCGCGCTTGAACTCCTGCTTGGGGTTGCGGCTGGCCATGCCCCGCAGCTGGATGCCCTGGCGCAGGTGGTCCATGGCGGCGAGATGGTCCTTCCAGTGGCTGTCGAGCACCTGCAGCAGGAAGGTCTGCTCCACCTGGCGCATCAGCTCACTGCCGATCTGCTGTTCCTTCTCCCGGTACGCCTCGATGACCGCCTCCAGGATGCGCTCGCGCAAGCTGTCCTCGTGGAGGCTGTCGTCCTCGTCGAGCCACTCCTGGACCGGGAGGCGGACGTTGAACTCGGCCGCCAATGCCTCCTCGAGGCCGGGGATGTCCCACTGCTCGTCGATGCTGCCCGGCGGGACGTGCTCACTGATGACGGTATTGACGACGTCCTCGCGCATGGCATCGATGGTCTCGGAGATGTCCTCCGAGCGCAGCAGCTCATCGCGCTGCTGGTAGACCACCTTGCGCTGGTCGTTGGCGACGTCGTCGTACTCCAGCAGGCTCTTGCGCATGTCGAAGTTGTGGCCCTCGACCTTGCGCTGGGCGTTCTCGATGACCCGGGAAACCATCCCACTCTCAATGGCCTCCCCCTCCTGCATCCCGAGGCGCTGCATCATCCCCGAGACCCGATCGGAGGCGAAGATGCGCAGCAGGCTGTCTTCCAGGGAGAGGTAGAACCGCGTGGAGCCCGGGTCACCCTGGCGGCCGGAACGGCCGCGGAGCTGGTTGTCGATGCGCCGGGACTCGTGGCGCTCAGTGCCGATGACGTGCAGCCCGCCGGCGGCAATGACCTGGTCATGGCGTTTGTGCCAGTCGGCGCGGACACGCTCCTTTTCCGCCTCGTCGGCGTCCTCGCCGAGCTCGGCAAGCTCAGCATCCAAATTACCGCCGAGGACGATATCGGTGCCACGGCCGGCCATATTGGTGGCGATGGTCACCGCCCCGGGCCGCCCCGCCTGGGCGATAATGCCCGCCTCGCGTTCGTGCTGCTTGGCGTTCAACACCTCATGGGGGATCTTCGCCTCCCGGAGCTGGCGCGAGAGCAGCTCCGAGGCCTCAATGGAGGTAGTCCCCACCAGCACCGGCTGACCGCGCTCGTGGCAGTCCTTGATATCGGCGAGGATGGCGTCGTACTTCTCCTGCTGGGTGAGGTAGACGAGGTCGTGGTGGTCCTCGCGGACCATGGGCTCGTTGGTGGGGATCACCACCACCTCCAGCCCGTAGATATGCTGGAACTCGAAGGCCTCGGTGTCCGCGGTGCCGGTCATGCCGGCGAGCTTGTCGTAGAGGCGGAAATAGTTCTGGAAGGTGATGGAGGCCAGGGTCTGGTTCTCCGCCTGGATTTCCACCCCCTCCTTGGCCTCGATGGCCTGGTGCAAGCCGTCGCCCCAACGCCGGCCCGGCATGGCCCGGCCGGTGAACTCGTCGACGATGACGATGCGCCCGTCGCGGACCAAGTAATGCACGTCCTTCTGGAACACCGCATGGGCCCGGAGCGCGGCATTGAGGTGATGCACCAGCGAGATATTGCGCGCGTCGTAGAGGTTTTCCTCGGGCTTGAGCAGGCCCGATTCCTTGAAGATCTCCTCAGCGCGCTCCTGCCCCTCCTCGGTGAGGTAGACCTGCCGGGCCTTTTCGTCGACGCTGTAGTCGCCGGGGCCTTCTTCCTCCTCCTGGCGGGTAAGCCGGGGTACCAGGCCGTCAATGCGCTGGTAGAGCTCGCTGGACTGTTCCGCCTGCCCGGAGATGATCAGCGGTGTGCGCGCCTCGTCGATGAGGATGGAGTCCACCTCGTCGACGATGGCGAAGCCGCGGCCACGCTGGACCCGGTCTTCCAGGCGCAACGCCATGTTGTCGCGCAGGTAGTCGAAACCGAATTCGTTGTTGGTGCCGTAGGTGATATCGGCACTGTAGGCCTCACGCTTGGCCGCCGGATCCATGCCCGGCACCACCACCCCGACCTCCAGTCCGAGGAAGCGATACACCCGCCCCATCCATTCGGCGTCCCGCCGGGCGAGGTAGTCGTTGACCGTGACCACGTGCACGCCCTTGTCCGCCAGGGCGTTGAGATAGGCGGCGAGGGTGGCCACCAGCGTCTTACCCTCACCGGTCTTCATCTCCGCGATCTTGCCCTCGTGGAGGACGATGCCGCCGATGAGCTGGACGTCGAAGTGGCGCATCCCGAGCACCCGCCAGGCGGCCTCGCGGACGGTGGCGAAGGCCTCCGGCAGCAGGTCATCCAGGGATTCGCCGGCGTTGTGACGCTCGCGCAGCGCCTCGGTGCGCGCGGCCAGCGCGGCGTCGTCCAGGGCCTGGACCTCGTCCTCCAGGGCGTTGATCCGCTGCACGGCCTTGCGCATCCGACGGATCACGCGTTCGTTGCGACTGCCGAAGACCTTCTTGGCAATGGCACCTAACATAGGGAGTTCTCATCCGAGCTGGGTGCGGAGTGAAAGCGGTACACCGCTTCGCGACAGGGCGTTACTATAGCGTAATCGGCCATGGATTATCAGGTGCGTAATGGCGGCGGGATCGTCCAACGGCGAGACCAAGAACGGGCGCCCCCGGGCCCTTCGCGGCGTCCTCCGCCAGGGCGAGGGCCCGCTGCCCCGCCTCGGCGAGCGCTCGCGCCACCTGGCACGGGTCCAGCGCCACCTCCAGCGTGCCCTGCCGGGCGAGGCGGCCGGCCAATGGCAACTCGCCCGTGTGGATGCCGAGGAGGTGCAGCTGGTGGCCCGGTCACCGGCCTGGGCGACACGCCTTCGCTATCAACAGTCGGCGGTGCTGGCCGCGGCCGCCGAGCTCATCGGCACCATCCCGCGGCACTGCCGCATCACCGTGGAACCGCCGCGGCTGCAGGGGCGGCGCCCCCCGCCCCGGCAGCTCAGCCGGGACAATGCCCGGCTGCTGGAGGCCACCGCGGACGGCTGCGACGACCCGCGGCTGGCGCAGGCGCTGCGACGCCTGGCCAGCCGCGCCGGCGACTGAGCGCTCACCCGCCCTTCAGCTCGGCGCGGATCCGCTCCTGGACGTCCTCGACACTACCGCGGCCGTCGACAACCACGTAGTTCGGGGCATCGGCGCCGCCCTGCTCGGAGAGCCGGCGGTAGTAGTCCACCAGCGGCCGGGTCTGCTCGTGGTAGACCTCCAGGCGCTTGCGGACGGTCTCCTCCTGGTCGTCATCGCGCTGAACCAAGGGCTCGCCGGTGACATCGTCCTTACCCGGCTCGTTCGGCGGCGCGTGCTCGATGTGGTATACCCGCCCGGAAGCCGGGTGGACCCGACGGCCCGCCATGCGCTGGACGATCTCCTCGTCCGGGACCTGTATCTCTACCACGTTGTCGATGCGGATACCCTCGGCGGCCAAGGCGTCCGCCTGGGCGATGGTCCGCGGGAAACCGTCGAACAGGAAGCCGTTGGCGCAGTCCGGCTCGGCGATACGCTCCTTGATCAGCCCCATGATGATGTCGTCGGAGACCAGCCCGCCGGCGTCCATCACCTTTTTCGCCTCCTGGCCGAGGGGCGTACCGGCCTTCACCGCGGCGCGGAGCATGTCACCGGTGGAGATCTGGGGGATGCCGTAGGCCTCACACAGGGCCTGGGCCTGGGTACCCTTGCCCGCCCCGGGCGGCCCCAAGAGGATAATGCGCATGGATTGAGCTCCTCCGTTTCTTCCCGCTGGGTTTCCCTTACGGCCCCGCGCAAGCGTCCTCGCGCGGGGGATCAGCCCGGGGGACCGGGCCGGTGTGTTGTGTCCCTATCATCCCAAGCGGGGCACCCGAATCAGCCCCCGCGTGTAGTGTGTGGGGGAGCCTATCACCCGCCCCCTGGGGGCGCAATTCGCTACCGGATTCAGGCGGATGAGACACCGCCCGAAGCGACGCGGAAGGCGTCCCGGGTCTCGCCGGCGACAGAGCCGTCCGGCCGGAAGCGCCGTTCCACGAAGGTGGCCTCCCCTTCGGCATCCAACAAGTAGGCGGTGGAGGCACGGGTCCCGTACCCCTCGCTGACGATGAACATCGGTGCCAGCCGCCGCTCCCACTCCAGTGGCACCCCGGTGTCAGGCAGGGCCTCGTCGTCGACGCCACGGCGGTCGGCGAGCAGGGCGAGCAGGGCCTCGGGATCCACGGTGGGCCGATGGAGGAGCGCCTGCAGTCCTTCCCGCCCGCGTCGGACCTTGGGCCAGGGGGTATCCAGGGTGTGGTTGCTCAGCCCGTAAACGCCCGGCGGAAGGGTGCGCTGCTCAGCGGTGCGATTGCACAGGTGCACCAGGGCCCGGCCATCACTGCCGAGTAGATTGAACCCGCCATACTGTGCCATGCGCCCCGCGATGGCCTCGCGGCCGGCGTCCAACTCCGGGTGCTCGAGCAGCTCTAGGGGCAGCTCACCGCGGGAGCGCGGCGCCTGCTCCAGGGACGGATCGCGGAAGTTGGTCACCGCCGCAAAGCGCCCGCGACGGTCCACGGCGAGCCAGGTGCCGCCGGCCCGGGCATCACGACCGGCGAGCACGCCCCGATCGGGCCACCAGCGGGCCGGCTCGGCGGGGCGCTCGTGGAACTCATCGCGGTTGGCGGCGACCACCAGCGGATACCGGGGATGTACCCCCACCGCCACCAGGATCAGACACATGGCGTGCTCGGTTCATTCCCCGGGGAGGGTCCATGCCTGGAGCACGCCACCGGTGCTCAGGGCATAGAGCCGGCCATCCACCACTAGGGGCGCCACCGTCAGCCGGGTGTCGTCGACCCGACGGCGGGCGAGGATCCCGCCGTCGTTCGGCTCCAGCCAGGTGAGGTAGCCGTCACTGCCACCGACCACCGGGTGGCCACCATGGACCGCGGCGCCGGAGAGCACCTGCCCCTCCAGGGCATCCTGCCGCCACAACGACGCCCCGTTGCTCGGGTCCAGGGCCCAGATACGGCCATCGGTATCGGGCACCAGCAATCGGCGGCCCGCCAGTGCGAGGCCGGCATAACCGGAGAGCTCGCGCGCCCAGGCCACCTGACCGTTCTCCAAGGCGACGCCGGCGACACGGCCCTGGTAGGCGACGGCGAAGACGGCGTCCCGCCGCACCAGTGGGTCGGCGTCGAGATCGATCATGCGATCCAGGTCCGTCTCCCCGCGGGGCACCGCCACAGAGGCGTCCCAAAGGGGCGATCCCTCGTCCTGGGAGAGCGCCGTCAGCCGGCCGTTGTCGAAGCCGACGATGACCCGCCCCCCATCGCTGGGGATCACCGGCGCGCCGTAACCGCGGATGCTCAAAGTGGGTACGTTGCGGTCGTAGATCCAGCGTCGCTCGCCGGAATCCCGCTCCAGGGCAAACACGCGGCCATCGTTGCTGCGCGCCACGACGGTGTCTGACCCGAGGGCCGCCGGGGCAAGGACCTCGCTGGTAACGGCGGAGATCCAACGGGTGGAGCCGTCCTCGGCGGACAGGGCGATGACTCGGCCCTTGCGGCTGCCAATAACCACCAGCTCCTCGTCCGCCGCCGGTCCGCCGGAGAGCGGGCGCCCGAGCTCCCGGGACCAGAGGATGCGCCCCGTCTCCGGGTCCAGCGCCATCACCCGGCCGCCGGCGGAGGCCACGAACAGCCGCCCACCCGCATAGGCGGGAGTAAGCCGGTCCTGCAGGCCCGCCGCGGCCCCCACGTCCCGGCTCCAAGCCCGCTGCGGCTGAAGCTCACCGACCACCTCCACCGCGGCGGCGGGCTCCGCCTCGAAGGCATCGGGGGAGCCACAGCCGGCGAGGACCACACCGAGGGCGAGGAGCGTAAACAGGCGTGCCATTACGAGGCCTCCGGCGGCTCGGCGCCGAGATCCGTGAGCTTCACCTCCACGTAGCCGCGCCGCTGACCCAGCGGATCCGCCTCCAAGGCGTCCCGATAGGCCGTGATCGCCTCGTCCGCCCGTCCCGCGGCGACCAGGACATCACCGCGGAGCTCGTGATAGCGGGCGGCGAAGGCCCCATCGGGAACCGGCTCCAGGGTCGCGAGGGCGGCCTCGAGCTCGCCGGCGGCGTACTCCACGGCGCCGAGCCGCAGACGGGCCACCCGACGCAGTGCGTCGGAGGGGGCGTTATCCACGGCCCAGCGCAACACACCCATCGCCGCATCGAAGTCGTCGCGCTCCGCGAAATAGCGCGCCGCCGCCAGGCTGCCCAGCGTCGCGTAGGGGCTGCCGGCGGAGTCCTCCTGGAGCGTCGTCAATGCCTCGCGCACCGCATCCCCCTCACCGGCGGCGGTCCGCGCGTTGAGGCGGTCGTACTGCGCGGAGGCCTCCAACGCCGATCGCTCCTGCCAGGCCTGCCACTGCTGCCAGCCCACCACGCCGGCGATGGCAATGATGACGCCGGCGATCACCGAACGGCCGTTCTCCTGCCACCAGCGCCGCAGCGCCTCGAGTTGTTCCTCTTCGGTCTCGTATGCCACTTCAGCCCCCTCGCTCCGTGTCCTCGCGCCGCCGGGCGGCTAGCGCCGCCAGCCGCTCCACCAGCGTGCCCTCGTCGAGCTGCTGTTGCTCGCCGCCGTCGCGCAGATCCTTGACGCCGACGCGACCCGCGGCGAGCTCGTCCTCGGCGACAATCAGCGCATAGCGTGCCCCGCTGCGGTCCGCCCGCTTGAACTGGCTCTTGAACGAGCCGCCGCCGCTGTTCGCCTGCAAACGCAGGGCCGGCAGCCGGTCACGGAGCCGCTCGGCCAGGCGCAGCGCCTCGCCGCGGACGGCGTCCCCCGCGACTACCAGGTAGGCGTCCGCGCCCCGCACCGGCGCCGGTTCGCCACTATCCTCCACCAGCGAGACCAACCGCTCAAGCCCGGCCGCGAAGCCGATGGCCGGCGTCGGCCGTCCCCCGAGCTGGGCGACCAGGCCGTCGTAGCGGCCGCCGGCGAGCACCGTCCCCTGGGCGCCGAGGCGATCGCTGACCCACTCGAAGACGGTACGCGTGTAGTAATCCAGGCCCCGGACCAGGCGCTCGTTAATGGTATAGGGCTGGCCGGCGTCATCGAGCCAGCGCCGCAGCGCAGCAAAGTGAGCGGCGGATTCGTCGTCCAGGGCATCGAGCAGGCTCGGGGCGCCATCGATTACGCCCTTCATCGCCGGGTTCTTGCTGTCGAGGACGCGCAGCGGATTGGTGTCGAGCCGGCGCCGGGCGTCGTCGTCCAGCTCGTCGTAATGCGCGCGCAGATACGCCTGGAGCTGCTCCCGGTAGGCGCTACGGGCGGCAGGGGTTCCGAGGCTGTTGAGCTCCAGGCGTACATCGGTGAGGCCGATGGCCCGGAGCATGCGCCCGGTCATCAGGATCATCTCGGCGTCGATGTCCGGGCCGTCGGCGCCGAAGACCTCGGCACCGATCTGGTGGAACTGCCGATAGCGGCCCTTCTGCGGGCGTTCGTAGCGGAACATCGGCCCCATGTACCAGAGCCGGCTCTGGCCACCGTGGACCAGACCATGCTGCAACGCCGCACGCACACAGCCGGCGGTGCCCTCCGGGCGCAGGGTCAGGCTCTCGCCGTTGCGGTCCGCGAAGGTGTACATCTCCTTCTCGACGATGTCGGTGACCTCGCCGATGGAACGGGCGAACAGCTCCGTGCGCTCCAGCAGGGGAAACCGGATCTCTTCATAGCCGTAGGTGGTGACGGTGCGGCGCAGGCGCTCCTCGACCTTACGCCAGCGCGCGCTCGCCTCCGGCAGGATGTCCGCGAAGCCGCGCAGGCTCTGCAGGCTGCTGCTCAAGGTATTCTCCGTGTCGGTGCTGGATGGATCTCAGGGACGCTCGCCCAGGGTGAAGCGGGCCACCCGACCGCTGGCACGCTCGTTGAGCGCCACCGGATTGCCGTCGTAGCGGAGGGTCACGGCCTGCACGTCGCCGATGACAATGCGGAACGGCGGCTCCCCCGCCACGCTGTGCGACTCCCCGCCCTGGATCAGGCCAAAGAGCAGGCGCTCGCCGCGGGCGTCGGTAACCTCCATCCACGACTCCCCGGAGAAGCGGAACTCGAGGGTCTCGCCGGGACCACCCACCGCCGGGGTCTCGGCGCTCGCGCCGGCCCCTTCGGTCTCCGCGCCATCGTCCGGCGTCGCAGCTCCGGGCTCCGCGGCCCCGCCGCCGGCGGCCAGCGCCTCCTCGGCGCCCGTCGTGGCTTCCTCACCCCCGCCCCCGTCCGGGGCGGTTGCGCTCCGATCGACATCGCCAGTCTCGACGTCGGCGGGGGTTTCGGCCTCCGGCGCGGTCCCGGCGACGGCTGCCTGGTCGCCTCTGTCCCCATCCCGGGCGGCGGTGGCGGTCTCCGCGGACTGCGAGCCCTCCGGCTCCACGCCCCCCGGCCCCTCCGCCCCGGCGATACTTTCCTCCGTATCGACCGCCGCGTCGCCTTCGCGCTCAGCGATCGACTCCTGTCGCCGTATCTCGCCGGCCATGCCGGTGTCCGCAGACGCGTCGGCACCAACCTCCGGCTCCGCCGGAACGGGCTCCGCGGCCGGTGCCTCCGGCGCGGCGGACAGCGCCCCGTCGGGGGTAGAGCCCCCGTCCGGGGAGCCCGCCGCATTGCCTTCCCCACCGCTCGCATCGACGTCCTCACCAGCGGCCGGCGTCGAGCCGGCACCACCGAGGCGGGCCAGCAAGTCATCGGGCAAGCCCCGTTCGGCGACCCAGAACCAGGCACCGCCGCCGATCACCGCTACCGCCAGGGCCGCGACCAGCCACGGCGCAAGCGATGGTCCGCTCGCCGGGCCGCGCCTCGGCGGGGCGGGCTGGGTCAGCGCCGGCTCGGGCTCGCGGTGGCCGAGGCGATCGTAGGCACGGAGGATCTCCTCCTCCGGGACCTCGACCAGCCGCGCGTAGGAACGCAGGTACCCTCGGGTAAAGGTCACCGGCGGGAGCTCGTCGTAGCGATCCGCCTCGATGGCCTCCACGATCCGGCGCTGCAGGTGCAGCGCGTCCGCCACCGCGCCGACGGCCAGCTCCCGACGTTCCCTTGCCAGGCGCAACCGCCTCCCCGGCCCGAGCCCTGTATCCTCCGCCGGCTCGGCTAGCTGTGGCTCATGGCTTGCCATCGCTCTCCCACTCCAGCATCCGGCGCGTCTGCGGCGAGTCCGCAAAGCGGTTGCTGAGTAACAACCGGTAGCTCGCCGCCGCGTCCCGGTTACCAAGCTCGTGCTCGATACGCAGACCGAGCCACGCCGACTCCGAGGTCTGCGAGGCCACGGCCAGGTAACGCTGATAGAACGCGCGCGCATTCATGTAGTGTTCGTCCTCGTAGCGCAGCCGCGCCATGCGCAGCAGCGCCGGCGCGTACTCCTCGTCCGCCTCCAGGGCACGCAGCAGGAAATCCTCGCCGGCATCCCTGCGCCCGGCGTTCAGTGCGCAATTGCCGGCGTTGGTCAGTGCCAGCGCCGCCCGCTCATAGAGCGGATTGGCCGCCGCCCGCTCGAACATCGAAAGGGCGCGGTCGAGCTCACCATTATCGCAGAGAAAACGGCCGAAATTATTGAGCGCCGTCCCGTTGTTGGGAGCCAGGTCCACGGCGCGGCTGTAGTGCTCATCGGCACGCGCGCGCTCGTCGAGGCGCTCGTAGACCACGCCGGTGACGGTATGCGCGTCCGCATTGCGCGGATCCTGGCGCAACGCCTTCTGCAACTTGCGCAACGCCTGCTGAAGCTCGCCGTCGCGGAGATAGGCCACACCGAGCTGGGTGTTGGCCTCGGAGGCACGCTCGCTGTCGGTACGCGGCCCCTCGTCGTCCTCTACAGGCGGCGTGCTGGCACAGCCTCCGACACCGAGCAGGAGGGCCGTGACCAGCAGCACCGCCTTCATGGCCGGCTCTCCTCCATCCCGCCCCAGCGGGGACGCCGTCGGATGCGGTCATCCACCTGTCCCACCAGCTGCCCGCAGGCCCCGTCGATGTCCTCGCCGCGGGTCCGGCGCACGGTGGTGATGTAGCCCGCGCGCTGCAACTGCCGCGAGAAACGCTCGATACGCTCGGCGGGCGAGCAACGGTAACGCGCCCCGGGAAAGGGATTGAACGGGATGAGGTTGATCTTGGAGGGGATGCCCTCCAGCAGCCGCGCCAGCTCCGCCGCGTGACGATCACCGTCGTTGACCCCATCGAGCATGACGTACTCCCAGGTGATGCGCCGGTGGGGCGTGCGCTCGACGTAGAGGCGGCAGGCATCGAGTAGCTCCGCAAGGGGATAGCGCCGGTTCACCGGGACGATCTCGTCGCGCAGCGCATCATTCGGCGCATGCAGCGAAACCGCGAGGCTGATATCGCTCTCCTCGGCGAGCCGTCGGAGATTGGGTACCAAACCGGAGGTGGACAACGTCACGCGGCGGCGCGACAGCCCGTAGGCATGCTGATCCACCATGAGTCGGGTGGCTGGCAGGACGCTGCGGTAGTTCGCCAGCGGCTCGCCCATACCCATGAGCACGACATTGGTCACCCGCCGGCCGCGGCCCTCGGCGGCGAGGGCGTCCTCGGCGAACCAGACCTGGCCGATGATCTCCGCGGTGGTGAGATTGCGATTGAACCCCTGCTGCGCGGTAGAGCAAAAGGTGCAGTCCAGCGCGCAGCCCACCTGGGAGGACACGCACAGCGTCCCGCGGCCATTCTCGGGGATGAAAACGGTCTCGATGGCGTTGCCGCCATCCAGGGCCAGGACCCACTTGCGGGTTCCGTCCCGGGACTCCTGATCGAACACCGGCCGCGGCAGACGCACCTCGGCGCACTCGCGCAGGCGTGACCGCAACGCCTTGCTCAGATCCGTCATCCGCTCGAAGTCCGTAACCCGGCGCTGGTGCAGCCACTTCAGCAGCTGCACGGCGCGGAACGGCTTCTCTTCGAGATCCGCTGCAAGGCGCTGCAGCCCGGCGCGATCCAGGTCGAGGAGATTCACCCGGCCCGGCTCATCGCGGGCGGTGATGTCAGTCGCGGGGGCAGAGGTCATCTTCGCCGAAGAAGAACTCGATCTCGGTCTTCGCCGTCTCAGGGGCGTCGGAGCCGTGGACCGCGTTCGCGTCGATGGTCTCGGCGAGGTCGTGGCGGATGGTCCCAGCCGCCGCCTCAGCGGGATTGGTGGCACCCATGACCTCCCGGTTCTTGCGGATGGCGTCCTCACCCTCGAGCACCTGAACCACCACCGGCCCGGAGGTCATGAACTCCACCAGCGCATTGAAAAACGGACGCTCACGG
The DNA here is from genome assembly GCF_052060015.1 of Arhodomonas sp. SL1. Classification (NCBI taxonomy): domain Bacteria; kingdom Pseudomonadati; phylum Pseudomonadota; class Gammaproteobacteria; order Chromatiales; family Ectothiorhodospiraceae; genus Arhodomonas; species Arhodomonas sp. SL1. Next base: position 37,183 of record NZ_JBPODZ010000008.1, read on the forward strand.
TGCACCGCGTAGAAGCCCTCCGCCTGCTCCCGGCTCAGCTGCAGCATCTTCGCGGCGATGATCTTCAGGCCCGCCTTCTCGAAGCGGCTGTAGACCTCACCGATGGCGTTCTTGGCGACGGCGTCGGGCTTGACGATGGACAGGGTGCGTTCTACGGCCATTCGGCTACTCCGTGTTTCTCGGAATGGGTTCGTGCGGTGTGCGGCAGCGGCCCGCACCGGGATGCGCGCCATAAGCGCGACAGTCTAACCCCGCACTGCCAGCCGGGCAATTGAACGCAGCGGTTTAGGCCACCGAGAAACTCTCCCCGCAGCCGCACTCGGCGGAGACGTTGGGGTTGCGGAAGGCGAAACGCTCGTTGAGCCCGTCGCGAACGAAATCCACCTCCATGCCTTCGAGGAACGGCCGGCTCTTGGCGTCCACGACGATACGCACCCCCGCCGTGTCCTCGACGGTGTCTCCGTCGTCCACCGACTCGGCGTAGTCCACGGTATACATAAACCCGGAACACCCGGAGGTCTTCACGCCGAGCCGCAATCCGATGGCGTTGCCGTGCTTGTCCAGGGAGCGGCGGATATGCTCGGCCGCACGCTCGGTCACCTGAATATTCATCTCGCGCTACCTCCGTCGTTGCCGCACCGCCCGAGCGCACCGTCGAGGGCGTCACGGGCGGCGTTGAATGCGTCCTCCACCATCAGCGCGCCACCGGAATGATCTATTGGGACGGCCAGTGCCTCGATCATTCGATGGCCGACGATGTCGGCGAGTTCCCCGGCCGCCACCCTTTCGCAGGCCCAGTCCGCGACGGCGATCACCACCGGATCCGCGAAGGCCTCGAAACGCGCCGCGACCGGGGTGCCGTCCGGGCCCGCCCGCAGCCAGATGGTAACCAGCTGGCCCACGCCGATGCGACCCGCCGAGCCGGACACCCAAGCCTCGCCGTCCGGCAGCCCGGCATGGGCGGGACCGAGGAAACGAGCCGCCACCGCAGCACCATAAACCGTCCGCAGTCTCTCATCCATGGGCAGGCTCCCGACAGCCCTCCAGCAAGGCCAGCGGGGTCGCCGTTGCATACACCGCCTCCGCCGGCTCCCCTGCGCTCAATCGCCGCCACAGCGGCGAGAAGGCGCGCAACCGCCGGGCCGCCGCTGCTAGCCGGGCAACCGCCTCGTCCACCTCGGCGGCAGTGACCATGCGGCCGAGGCTGAGCCGCAGCGAGGCATGGGCGATGGGGTCGGGCCGCCCCATAGCCCGGAGCACATGAGAAGGCCCCGGGCTTCCGGCACTGCAGGCCGAGCCCGCTGAAACCGCCAGGTCCCCGAGGGCCGCGGCCAAGGCCTCCCCATGCACGCCGAGGACGGCGATATTCAGGATATGAGGACTGCCATCGGCGCGCCCGTTGCGCACGATGCCGCCGATTCCGGCCAGCCGCTGTTCCAGGCGGGCCCGCAGGGCGCGCAGGTGGCGCTCGTCGGCGCGGGCCTCTTCGGCCAGCCGGGCGAACGCCGCCCCCATACCCACTACCTGGGCCACCGGCACGGTACCGGGGCGCAACCCGCCCTCCTGACCGCCGCCGTGGAGCAGCGGCGCGAGGCGCACCCGTCGGGGCCTGCGGCGGACGTACAAGGCGCCTACCCCCTGGGGCCCGTAGCACTTATGCGCGGACAGCGATAGCAGGTCCACCGGCAGCCGTTGCACATCCAGCGCCACCCGGCCGGCCGCCTGGGCGGCGTCGACGTGGAAAAGCGCGCCCCGCGCCTTCACCGCCGCGGCAATGGCGTCAAGGTCGGCGGTGACCCCGGTCTCATTGTTCACCGCGGCCACCGAGGCGAGCAGCGTTCGTTCACTGAGGGCATCGGCGACCGCGGCCGGGTCGATGGTGCCGTCCGCGTCGGGGCGCACCCGGGTCACGGACAGCCCTTCACGCTCCAGGGCCTCGCAGGCGGAGAGCACCGCGCGATGCTCGGTAGCGGCGACTACCACGTGATCCCCCCGGCCGCGGCCGTACTGATGGCGGGCGGCCCCGAGCACGGCGAGGTTGTCCGCCTCCGTGGCCCCGGATGTCCAGACGATCTCCTCCGGCGCCGCATTGAGAAAGGCGGCGACCCGGACCCGGGCGGTAGACACGGCGGCAGCGGCGTGCCGCCCCGGCGGGTGGTCGCTGGAGGGATTGGCCGCCAGCCCCTCCAACCAGGGCCGCATTGCCGCCAGCACCCCCGGATCCAGGGGGGTCGTGGCGGCGTAATCCAGATAAGGACCGGATTCGGCGGCCATCAGCGGGTCCCGGTGCGATGCTCGTCCGGCCGCTCCGTGGAGGCCTGAGGCGTCTCCGCCGCCTCGCCGGCACCGCCCTCGCCCATCCCGCAGTCGCCGAGCTCCGGCAGGCGCTCGTCGCTCACCTCGGCCCCGAGCTTGCGCATGGCCCGGCACATCTCCTCGAGCCGCTCGTCGGTGGTGTGCACGTGATCGAGGATGGCGTTGATGGCACTGGCCACCGGGTCGGGCATGTCCTGGGTGGCGCCGTAGGCGTCGAAGCCGATCCGGCGGGCGGTGGCGGCGCGGCGCTGGTCCTCCTCAGTGGCAGCCCCGCCTCGTCGGGCGACGCGGGCGGGAATACCGATCATGGTGGCGCCTTCAGGGACGTCCTTGACCACCACGGCATTGGAGCCCACGCGAGCACCATCACCGAGGGTCACCGGGCCGAGGATCTTGGCCCCCGCGCCGACGATGACATCATCGCCCAGCGTCGGGTGGCGCTTGCCCTTCTCCCACGAGGTTCCCCCCAGGGTCACCCCCTGGTAGAGGGTGCAGTCGTCGCCGATCTCCGCGGTCTCGCCGATAACGATGCCGAGACCGTGATCAATGAAGAATCGCCGGCCGATGCGCGCGCCGGGGTGGATCTCGATGCCGGTGAACCAGCGGGCGAACAGTGACAGGAACCGCGCCAGCCAGCGCAGGCGGTGATTCCACAGCCAATGGTTGCCCCGGTGGAAGATCAGGGCGTGGACGCCCGGATAGCAGGTCAATACCTCGAAGACGTTGCGGGCCGCGGGATCCCGCTGAAAGACACAGGCGATGTCCTGTCGGATGCGATCGAACATGGCGTGGATGTCCTGAATGATCGATGAATGGCCCCGTGGCACGGGGAGGCGCCTGGACGCCGGGACGGGCCCGGGTGGGCCAGCGGCTCACCCGGGCCGACTACACAGCAGCGCGGATCGCATCAGGGTGTAACTGTTCATACGCGTATTATAACGGCGTCGCGTCAGTCGCGACCATCCGCATCCAGCCGGCGCTCCACAGCGGCGAGCAGCCCCCGGAGGATATTGACCTCGGCACGCTCCGGCAACGCGCGGTTGAACAGCCGCTGCAGGCGCAGCATCAGGTGCCGCTGCTCGTCGATACCCGCGTAACCGCTGGCGGCCATGACCCGGGAGAGGTGCTCGTAGAGGCCGGCGAGATGGGCGGGGTCCGCGGCTGCCGCGGCCTCCTCCGGCTGGGGCGTGCCCTCGCCCGCCAGCGCGGCGAGCCGCAGCTCGTAGGTAAGCACCTGTACCGCCGCCGCGAGGTTTAGCGAAGGATAGGCGGGATCGGCGGGGATGTGCACGAGCCGGTGGCAGCGCCCGGTCTCGGTGTTGGTGAGCCCGGAATGCTCCCGGCCGAAGAGCATCGCCACCGGCACCCCGGCACCGGCGATCTCCGCTGCCGCCCGGCGCGGGGTGAGTGACGGCACACCGTAGCGGCGCCGGCGCGCCGTCACGCCGTAGACCCGGCCCATGCCCACCAGGGCCTCGTCCAGGCCGCCATGTGTGCGTGCGGCGGCGAGGGTGTCGCCGGCATTGCCGGCATTGGCGCGGGCACGCTCGTCCACCGCGCAGGCGGCGACCAGGTGCAACCGGGCGAGGCCCATGGTCTTCAGTGCACGGGCAGCGGAGCCGATGTTACCCGGATGGGTGGTGCCCACGAGCAGGATGTGGACGTGATCGAGCATGCCTCAGGGGCTCCCTGCGGGCACCGCTAGCAGGTGCCGCCGCTGGCCGATTGCTGGTATGCTAATGGGCTGTCCATCGACGGCCCCGAACAGGCGAACCCCATGCATCCTATGGTGAACATCGCTGTGCGCGCCGCGCGCAGCGCCGGAAACGTCATTGTCCGCAACAGCGACCGACTCGACCGTATCCAGGTAGAGACCAAGGGCGCCAACGATTTCGTCAGCGAGGTGGACATCGCCGCCGAGCGCGAGATCGTGAACACCCTGCGCCGCGCCTACCCCGACCACGGCATCCTCGGCGAGGAGTCCGGGGGCGAGGCCCGCGGCGACTACCTCTGGGTCATCGACCCCCTCGACGGCACCACCAATTTCCTGCACGGCTTCCCGCACTTCGCGGTCTCCATCGCGCTGCTCCATCGCGGGGTGCCGGAGGCGGGGGTGATCTACGACCCGATCCGCCAGGAGCTCTTCACTGCCACCCGCGGCGGCGGCGCCACCCTGGAAGGCCGGAGGATGCGCATGCGCGAGCGCCGCAGCATCAACGACGCCCTGCTCGGCACCGGCTTCCCGTTCCGTCACCCCGAGCACAAGCCCGCCTATCTCGGGATGTTCGCCGACGTCTTGGACAGCGCACGCGACATTCGCCGCGCCGGCTCGGCGGCCCTGGATCTCGCCTACGTGGCGGCCGGGCGCCTGGACGGGTTCTGGGAGATCGGGCTCAATCGCTGGGATATCGCCGCCGGGGCCCTGCTGGTCCAGGAGGCCGGCGGGATCGTCACCGATTTCACCGGCTCGCCGGCATTCCTGGAGACCGGCAACGTCGCCGCCGGCAGCCTCAAGCTCCATGCCGATCTCCTCGCCCACCTCCGCCCGCACCTCACCGAGGCGCTGGGCGGCTGACACCGCCCGGGGCGGCGGTCACGGCATCTCATCCTGGTCCGCGCCCTCCTTCTCCGGCGGGATGAGGTCCTCCTTGCTCACCCCCAGCGCCAAGGCCAGGCCGCTGGCGACGAAGATCGACGAGTAGGTACCGATGAGCACCCCGACGATCAGTGCCTCGGAGAACGGGCGGATGAGCGCGCCACCGAGAATGGCCAAGGTGATCACCACGGCCAGGGTGGTGGCGGAGGTCATCAACGTGCGGGACAGGGTCTGGTTTACCGAGAGATTGGCGACCTCCACCGGCGTCCCCTTGCGTACGCGCACGAAGTTCTCCCGTATTCGGTCAAAGACCACGATGGTGTCGTTGAGCGAATAACCGATCACCGCCAACAGCGCCGCCAGTACCGTCAGATCGAACTCCACCTGGGTCAGCGAGAAAAAGCCCAGCACGATGGTGACGTCGTGGACCAGCGCCGCCACCGCCCCCAGGGCGAAGCGATACTCGAAGCGGAACGCCACATAGGCGAGGATGCCCGCCAGGGCGTAGAGCATGGCCAGCCCCCCCTGCTCGCGGAGCTCCTCACCCACCTGGGGTCCGACGAACTCCACGCGCCGGAGCTCCGCCTCGCCACCGACGGCGGCGAGCACTCGATCGCCGACCCGCTCGCCGGCATCCACGTCCGGGGGGATGCGGATGAGCACGTCCCGGGCGGTGCCGAAGTACTGGACCACGGCCCCCTCGTAGCCGGCATCGGCGAGGTCGCCGCGCACCGCATCCAACGCCACACCCTCGGAATAGCCGAGCTCCACCAGCGTCCCGCCGGTGAAGTCCAGGCCGAAGTTGAGCCCGCGCAGCGACAGCGACCCGATGGCCACCGCCAGCAACACCAGCGAGATCACCGCGGCGATACGGCGCTTGCCGAGGAAGTCGATGTGGGTCTCGCGCTTGAAGAAATCCATGGCGGCTCCTAGATGGCCAGCTTGGCCTTGCGGCGGTTGCCGTAGATCAGGTTGACCAGGCCCCGGGTGCCCATGATCGCGGTGAACATCGAAGTGATGATGCCGATGGACAGGGTTACCGCGAAGCCCTTCACCGGGCCAGTGCCGAATGCGAACAACACGATGGCGGCGATCAGGGTGGTGATGTTGGCGTCGGCGATGGTCGACAGCGCCTTGCCGTAGCCCGAGTCGATGGCGGTGCGGGCCGTGGCGCCGGCGCGAAGCTCCTCGCGGATGCGCTCGAAGATCAGCACGTTGGCGTCCACTGCCATGCCCACCGTCAACACGATGCCGGCGATGCCCGGCAGGGTCAGGGTGGCCTGCAGCAACGACAGCGCGGCGACGATGAGCACCAGGTTGGCGAACAGCGCCACGTCCGCCACCAACCCAAAGACCCTGTAGTACAGCGCCATGAAGGCCACCACCAGGAGGAAGCCCACCACCACGGCGGTGAAGCCCTGGTCGATGTTGTCCTGCCCCAGGCTCGGCCCGACGGTGCGCTCCTCGATGATCTGCACCGGCGCCGCCAGCGAGCCCGCCCGCAACAGCAGCGCCAGATTGCGCGCCTCCCGGGGGTTGTCCAGGCCGGTGATGCGGAAGCGGCTGCCGAGCTGCTCCTGGATCTGGGCGACACTGATCACCTCGCGGGTAGTCTGCTGGCGCCGCTGGGTCTCGCCGTCGACGCGCTCGGTGATGGTCTGGGTCTCCATGAACAGCACCGCCATGTAATTGTTCACGTTCTCGGCGGTAAAGCGGCTCATCAAATCCCCGCCGGCACTGTTCAGCCGAATCACCACCTCGGGCTGCCCCGTGCGCTGATCGAGCCCCGACTGGGCGTCGGTGATGTACTCGCCGGTGAGGATGGTGTCCGGCTCCAGGGCCACATGGCCACCGTCACGCTGGGGATAGACCTCGGTACCCGGCGGCGCCGGCGACTCCGCTCCCCCCTGGTAGGGGAAGTGCTCCATGGCGACGGGCCGGAACTCCAGGGTCGCCGTGGCCCCGAGGATATCCTTGGCCCGGGCGGTATCCTGGACGCCGGGCAGCTGCACCACGATGCGCTCGCGGCCCTGGCGCTGGATCACCGGCTCGGCGACGCCGAGCTCATTGACTCGGTTACGCAGGGTGGTGATGTTCTGCTGCACAGCGAAGTCCACGAGCTCGCGGAGCTCCTCCTCGGGGAGGGTGGCCGACATCAGGAACTGGCCATCCGCCTCGTCGGCGGAGAACTCCAGCTCCGGGTACTCACCCTGCAGCGCCTCGAAGGCCTGCTCGCGCTCCTGGGCGGCATTGAACTCCAGGCGCAGCCCGCCGGTCTCCATGGCGACACCGTCATAGCGCACCCGCTCCTCGCGGAGGACCGTACGGAACTCGTTGACATAGCGCTCCAGACGTTGCTCGACGGCGGCATCCACGTCCACTTCCATGAGGAAGTGCACCCCGCCGCGCAGGTCCAGGCCCAGGAACATCGGGCTGCCGCCCAGTGAGCGCAGCCACTGCGGGGTGGACTCGGCGAGGTTCAGGGCCACGGTGTAGCTGCTGCCAAGGGCAACGGTCAGCTCGTCCTGGGCGGCCAGCTGGGCATCGGTGTCATGGAACCGGACCAGGAAGCGCTCATCGCGCACCTCCGTGCCCTTGACGGGGACCTCCATCTCCTCGAGTAGGTCGATGATTCGCTGCTGCACCGTCTCGGCCGGCGGATCGCCGGCCTCCGTGGAGATCTGCAGCGCGGGATCCTGGGGAAAGAGATTGGGCAGCGCGTAGATCACCCCCCCGACGAGGACGACCAAGAGGATGAGATACTTCCACAGCGGATAGCGGTTGGTCATGCCGACTCCCTGGTCGCGGCGGGGCGATCACCCCTCGGCGTTGTCGGACTTCTCGAGCTTCTGCTTGAGGGTGCCCTTAGGCAGGACCTGGGCGACAGCGCTCTTTTGCATGCGGATCTCCACGTTGTTAGCCACCTCCAGGGTGGCGAAGCTCTCGCCCACCTCGGTGACCTTGCCCGCGATACCGCCGCTGGTGACCACCTCGTCGCCCTTGGACAGCCCCTCGACCAGCTTCTTGTGCTCCTTGGCCCGCTTCTGCTGGGGCCGGATCAGCAGGAAGTAGAAGATCACGATCAGCGCGACGGGGAAGATGAGGCTGGTCAGCGTGCCCCCGGGGGCGGCGCCTTCGCCCTGGGCGAGGGCATCGGAAATCAGGAAGTCCATGTCGGTCTCCTCGGCTTCAATGGATGAATCCCGGCCGGCCGCGGGAGGGCCGCTCCGGCGACAAAGTCGGGCATTATGTCATACCCCCCGGCGTCGGGCGTAGAAGGCTTCGGCGAACTCGGCGAACCGGTCGACGGCAATGGCCTCACGCATGCCCGCCATCAGGCGCTGGAAGTAGTACAGGTTGTGCAGCGTGTTCAACCGCGCCCCCAGAATCTCGCGACAGCGGTCGAGGTGGCGGAGATAGGCACGCGAATAATTGCGACACGTGTAACAGCCGCAGGTTTCATCCACCGGACGCGTGTCGGTGGCGAAACGGGCGTTGCGGATGCGCATCACCCCCGTGTCGGTATACAGGAAGCCGTTGCGCGCGTTACGGGTGGGGATGACGCAGTCGAACAGATCCACGCCCCGGCGCACACCCTCGACGATATCCTCGGGCTTGCCCACCCCCATGAGATAGCGGGGCCGCTCCAGCGGCAGCTCTGGATCCAGGTGATCGAGGATGCGGTGGCGCTCCTCGGCGGGTTCGCCCACCGCCAGACCACCGATGGCATAGCCGTCGAAGCCGATCTCCCGCAGGCCCGCCGTCGAGGCACTGCGCAGCCCCTCGTGGACACCGCCCTGGACGATGCCGAACAGTGCGTTGGTATTGCCGAGGGCGTCGTGGTGGCGGCGCGAGCGCTCCGCCCAGCGCAGGGAGCGCTCCATGGACGCCGCCGCCTCGCTCTCACTGGCCGGATAGGGCGTGCACTCGTCGAAGATCATCACGATGTCCGCCCCCAGTGCGTGCTGCACCGCCATGGACTCCTCCGGGCCCATGAACACCGCCGAGCCGTCCACAGGGGAACGGAAGTGCACACCCGCCTCGGTAATCCGCCGCATCGCCCCCAGGCTGAAGACCTGAAAGCCGCCGGAGTCGGTCAGGATCGGCCCGTGCCAGTTCATGAAATCGTGGAGGTCGCCGTGGGCGCGGATGACCTCGGTGCCGGGACGCAGCCACAGGTGAAAGGTATTGCCAAGGATGATGCCTGCCCCGAGCTCCTGCAGCTCCTCCGGACTCATCCCCTTGACGGTCCCATAGGTGCCCACGGGCATGAACGCGGGCGTGGGGACCTCCGCACCCCGGGAGAACGACAACCGGCCCAAACGCGCCCGGCCGCTGGTGGCGCCCAGCTCGAAGCGGATGCTCATGCCCGGGCCTCCGGCGCCGGTGGCGCGATGAACATGGCATCGCCGTAGCTGAAGAAGCGATAGCGCTCCGATACCGCGTGGCGGTAGGCGGCGAGGACGTGCTCGCGGCCGGCGAAGGCACTGACGAGCATGATCAGCGTCGAGCCGGGGAGATGGAAGTTGGTGATCATTGCGTCCACCACCCGAAAACGAAAGCCCGGATAGATGAAGATATCGGTCTCGCCACTAAAGGGGGCAAGGACGCCGCCCTCCGCGGCGGCCTCGAGGGCCCGTACGACGGTGGTCCCCACCGCCACCACCCGCGCGCCGGCACCACGGGCGCGGCGAACGGCCGCCACGGTCTCCTCCGGCACCCGCAGCCACTCGCTGTGCATGTGGTGCCGGGTGATGTCCGCCTCTCGCACCGGCTGGAAGGTGCCGGCGCCCACGTGCAGGGTCACCCGTGCCGTATCCACGCCACGCTCGGCGAGTCGCGCGAACAAGGCCTCGTCGAAATGCAGGCTCGCGGTCGGTGCGGCGACCGCGCCGGACTCGCTGGCGAACACGCTCTGATAACGCTCCCGGTCCAGCGGGGTATCCGGGCGACGGATGTACGGCGGCAGGGGCATGTGACCGTGACGCTCCAGCAACCCCAACACGGGCTCGTCGCCGGCGAAACGCAATCGAAAGAGCGCGCCCTCGCGGTCGATCACACTCGCCAGGAGCCCGCCCTCGAGCGCCAGCTCCGTGCCTACTCGCGGCGCCCGGCTGGCGCGCACATGGGCCAGGACCTCGTGTTCGCCGGTAAGCCGCTCCACCAGCAGCTCGACCGCCCCGCCGCTCGCCTTGCGCCCGTGCAGGCGCGCCGGGATCACCCGGGTGTCGTTGAGTACCACCAGGTCGCCGGCGAAGAGCAGATCGGGGAGGTCGGCGAAACGCCGGTCCGCCACCGCACCGCTGCCGCCATCGAGACAAAGCAGCCGGCTGGCGCTGCGCTCGGCCAGTGGCTCCGAGGCGATCAGCTCCTCGGGCAAGTCGAATTGGAAGTCGCTCAATTGCATCGGGATCGGTCCCGGCCACGAACAGCCGGCGATAGTAGCAGCCGAGCCGGCACGGGGCGATCAACGGCACTACTCCCCCGCTATCTATTCAACAATATGGGCGTAAGATCGCAGGGGTGGGTGCTCGATTACCGCAGAGCATCGAACAAGGGATCCTATCATGGGGCAGGCCAGCACCGACCTCTCGAATCCGCAGGGCCATCGTCGCGTCGATGACCCCAACTGCCGGCGTTGCCAGCGAACCCTGGTACACGGCTTTCACGACTTGCTTCGCTACGCGCCCAACAGCTCCATCCATAGAGCAGAGGAGCTATGCCTCTCCTGCGTCGCTGAGACCCGACGCCTGGCCCGGCTGCGCTGGCGAAAGCGGGTCACGTGGATGCGGTTTCTAGCACCACGGTAAAGGCCAGGACTGGATCGAGGAGCGGCTAGTTCCCAAGGGCCTGCTGGCAAACCCGCCGGGGGGCAGCGATCGGTCCGCCCCCACCCCAGCGTACGGCTTCCCCGTTTTTGCCCGATTCGCGTATACTACGGCGGTGTTGCCGGGATGGCGGAATTGGTAGACGCGTCGGACTCAAAATCCGATGCCCGAAAGGGCGTGGGGGTTCAAGTCCCCCTCCCGGTACCAGAGCAACCCGTGGCCTGCCTCACTCTCCCGAGGCCTTGCGCTCGATCGCCTCACCGGCACCCTTGATATCCTTACCCACCCCTTCCATGGTGTTGCAGCCAGCGGCGCCCAGCAGCCCGAGCACCAGGGCCAGCGCGGTCAGACGACGAAGCCTATCAGCCATGATCGCGGATCCTCCGGTGGCACATCGCTGCCGCCGATTATGCTACTGCGTGGCGCCGGGCGCACAACGACAAACGGCGGCCTACGGGCCGCCGTTCCATCGCGGACGCGTGCGGGGCGCTCTCAGGCGACCCGGCGTCCCGCCTCGCGCTGCTCGCCGGCGCGGGTGCGCTCGCGCACGGAAACCACATTGCCCCCGGCGACGGCATGGCCCAGCCCCAGACGGCGCGCCACCCAGTTCCGAATCGCGGTCAACCCATGGCGGATCGTGCGGGCGCGCGCCCGGCGCATCTCCAAAAGCAGCCACTGATCGCGGTCGGCCGCGTTCAGGGACAGCACTTCCTGCGCCCGGGAGGGGAAGAAAATCAGGTCACGCCCTTCGTTCCGCATGGTGAACCTCCAATTCAGAACATCCTCGAAAACACCTTTTCTCGCTGCCGCTATGCTGCGCCGCGACATGTGTAATTGTAGGGGCTGAGAAGGGGTTCTTCAATGGATACAGAAATGTCGACAACTACCGTTCATCGGTAACATAAAAAGTGGAAAACCCTTCCATTATCGGACGTGGGCGACCTCCTGGCCGAGCATTTCCGCAGTCACCAGGGTGACCCCCGCCGAGGTGACGTAGAAGCGCTCGCAGTCGGCCTGTTCGTCCTCTCCGATGACCGTGCCCGGGGGAATGCGACAGCCCTCATCGATGACGCAGCGCCGCACCCGAGAACCGGCGCCCACCTCCACGTCCGGGAGGATCACCGCATCCGTGACCCGGGCCCCGGAACGCACCCGGACCTGGCTGAATAGCAGCGAGTGGTGGACCTCGCCCTCGATGAGGTCACCGCCGGAGACCATGGAGTCCACAGCGATGCCACCGCGCCCGTCCACGTCATGGATGAACTTCGCGGGCGGCAGCTGCGCCTGATAGGTCCAGATGGGCCAGTCCTCGTCGTAGAGATCCAGCTCGGGGGTACGGCCGATGAGCTCCAGGTTGGCCTGGAAGAACGCGTCCACCGTGCCCACGTCCCGCCAGTACGGCTGCTCACCGGAACGCGCGTCGGCAAAGGGATAGGCCATCACCCGATCGTGTTCGATGGCCGCGGGGATCACGTCGCGGCCGAAGTCCCGGGAGGAGTCGATGTCCTCGGCATCGGCACGCAAGCGCTCGAAGAGATAATCCCGGTTGAAGATGTAGATCCCCATGGAGACCAGGGCACGCTCCGGGTCGCCGGGGTCAGGCTCGGGCTCCGAGGGCTTCTCGTTGAAGCGCAGCACCCGTCCCTCCTCGTTGATGGTCATCACCCCGAAGGACCGGGCCCGCTCCCGGGGCATACGCACGCAGCCCACGGTCATATCGGCACGGCTGGCCACGTGCTGGGCGATCATGGGGCCGTAGTCCATTTTGTAGACATGATCCCCCGCGAGCACCAGCACATAGCCCGGGTTATGGGCCTGGATGATATCGATGTTCTGGTGGATGGCATCGGCGGTACCGGCGAACCAGAGGGGCTTGTCCAGACGCTGCTGGGCCGGCACCACCTCGATGAACTCACCGAACTCGCCGCGCAGGAACCCCCAGCCGCGCTGCACGTGCTGGATCAGCGAATGGGCCTTGTACTGGGTCACCACCTCGATACGGCGGATCCCGGAATTAATGCAGTTCGAAAGCGGGAAGTCGACAAGCCGGAACTTGCCCCCGAATGGCACCGCCGGCTTGGTGCGCCAGTCGGTGAGGTTGGCCAGTCGACCGCCCCGGCCGCCGGCGAGAATGACCGCCAGGGTGTCGCGCGTGAGGCGGCTTACGAAGCGGGGGTTGCGCTCCAGGAACATCGTCTCTCCTTGGCGGGGGCGGCTGCTGCGGGCTCAAGGATACCGGCGCGGCGAGACACCTCCAAGCGCGCCCCGCCCGCGGCGGTGGCGCCAGCGGCGCAGGTCCGCCGGGTCGTCGACGTCCCAGGCCGCAGAAAGCTCCCGCCAGCGATACCCGCCCCGCACGAGCCGGCGCCGCGTGCAGGCCATGACCCGCTGACCGCCCCAGGGAATACCGCGAAAGATCGACGGCATGGGCCCGCGGATACCCACCAGCGCGTAGCCGCCGTCCTCGGCGGGGGCGAAGACGGCGGGAAAACCGGACTCCAGCGCGTGGAAGGCATCGGCCACGTGCCCTGGTGTGATGCCACCGCAATCCGCGCCCACGAGCACCGGCAGCCGGCCCGACGCCAGTGCCGTAGCCAGGGCGCGGTGCATCCGCCGACCGAGATCCCCCTGACCCTGGGGGCGGAATCGTGCCCCATGGCGGACAGCCAGCCGGGTCAGACCGGGATGCCGGCCGCCATCCCCCCAGAGCTCGACCTCGGTGGCGAGGCCGGCGCCGGCCAGCCGGGCAAGGGTGTCGTGAAGCAGGCTATGGTAGGCGGCGAGCGCCGCCCGTTGCCCGATACGGCGAGCCAGGCGCGTCTTCACCCGTCCCGCCACCGGGGGTTTGGCGAAGATCAACAGCCGCCGCACCGCTTCCCCTCCCCCACGCTGCCCCCGGATCCGTAGTAGCGGGCGTGGAGCACCGAGGGATCGGCCCCACGCCAGTAGGCATAGCGCAAGCGCCACATCAGGCTAACGGTGCGCCAGATCCCATGGACCTCCCAGCGCCGGCTCGAGGCCCAAAGCGGGCCGGCCAGGCAATGGGGCATGCCGAGCCGCTGGCGAAGCCGCGTGGAAAGCGCCACGTCCTCCATCAGCGGTTGTTCCGGGAAGCCGCTAACGGCGCGAAACGCCTCATCGCGGACGAAGATGCCCTGATCTCCGGTGGCGATACCGCTCAGTCGCGAGCGTGCGTTCATGGCAGCGGCGATCACCCGAAAGATCGGGCGCGGGCACGAAAGGCGCACGTCGAAGCGCCCCCAGGCGGCGTCCTCGGCATCGGCATCCAGGAGCTGCGTGCGCAGCCGCGAGGGGACCCGTGAATCGGCGTGCACGAACCACAGCAACCGCCCGCGGGCCGTGGCCGCCGCGGCATTCATCTGCCACGCCCGCCCCGGCGATGCGCTGATCACGCGATCCGACCCGGCCCGGGCCAGCTCCTGGGTCCCGTCGCGGCTGCCACCATCGCAGACGATGACCTCATCGCCGGCGGCCCGCCAGGGCTGCAGATCGGCCAGGAGGGCCGGCAGATTCCCCGCCTCGTCCAGTGCCGGAATGAGCACCGAAATCCGCGGATTGTCGGGCCGCGCCATCGTCACGATTGTCCTATTCATGTAATAGGTGTTCGCCGATAATGCACGGAGAGACACCCTGACGGTATAGGGGAATTCCCCAAGGAGATTGGCAGATGAAGGCACTGGTCTACCACGGGCCCGGCAAGCGCAGCTGGGAGGAGAAGTCCCGCCCCGAGCTGGAGAAGCCCACCGACGCGGTGGTACGCCTGACGCACACCACCATCTGCGGGACCGACCTGCACATCCTCAAGGGCGATGTCCCCGCCGTGGAGGACGGGCGCACCCTAGGGCACGAGGGCGTTGGCGTGGTGGAGTCCGTCGGCGAGGGCGTGGCCAACGTGCGCCCGGGTGACCGTGTGCTCATCTCCTGCATCACCTCCTGTGGGCGCTGTGACTACTGCAAGCGCGGCATCTATGCCCATTGCCGCGACGGCGGCTGGATCCTCGGCCACCTGATCGATGGCACCCAGGCGGAGTACGTCCGTATCCCCCACGCCGACAACAGCCTCTATCCCCTGCCCGAGGGACTCGACTCCGAGGCGGCGGTGATGCTGAGCGACATCCTCCCTACCGGCCACGAGATCGGCGCGCTCAATGGCGAGGTAGGCCTCGGCGACACCGTCGCCATCGTCGGTTCCGGACCCATCGGCCTGGCGGCGCTACTCACTGCCCGGTTTTACTCACCCGCGCGGATCATCATGATCGACCCCGACGAAAACCGCCTGTCGATGGCACGCAGCCTCGGCGCCACCGACACCATCGCCGGCGATGCCGTGGATGCCGTGATGAAGCTGACCGACGGCGAAGGCGTGGACGTGGCCATGGAGGCGGTGGGCATCCCGGAGACCTTCGATGTCTGCCAGCGCATCGTCCGCCCGGGCGGCCACATCGCCAACATCGGCGTGCACGGCAAGAGCGTGGAGTTCCGCCTCGAGGAGTTGTGGATCAAGAACGTCACCATCCGCACCGGCCTGGTCAACACCAATACCATACCGGTGCTAATGCGCATCCTCGAATCCGGCGGCGTGGACGCGGCCGGGCTGATCACCCACCGCTTCGGCCTCGACGAGATCGAGGCCGCCTACGAGGCCTTCTCCCGGGCCGCCGAGGAGAAGGCGGTGAAGATGCTGCTCACCGCCGAATGAACAGGGACCCGCGGGGCCACACCGTCCGGCGGGTTTGGCATCAAGCGGGGCCGGTGATATACTTTCGCCGCTTTCATAAGGGGCCGTAGCTCAGTTGGGAGAGCGCTAGAATCGCACTCTAGAGGTCAGGGGTTCGACTCCCCTCGGCTCCACCAGACATCGCCGACCAATCGTGAGCAACGGGCCTTCGCGGGTTGACCAGCCCAAGGCCCGGCCACGCTTGCCACCCCCATCTCCCATTTTCTTCGTACCGTACGCACCATCGCCGTTTATGGCGGTAAGCCCTCGCGCATACGGCGTTCGTCGGCATTGTGTTGACTGTTCGTTCCACACCCGTCACGCTTTCCCCATGCCATGGGACAAACAGTACAACACCGATGAGGTCGTGGACCGGGCCATGCGGCTTTTCTGGGCGCAGGGCTACGAGGGGAGCTCGGTGAGCGCCCTGGTCGGCGCCACCGGCATCAACCGCGGCAGCCTCTATGCGGGCTTCGGCGACAAGCGCGGCCTGTTCCTGGAAAGCCTGCGCCGCTACGACCGCCGCCAGCGCGAGGAATTCCTGGCGCGCCTTGCCGAGAAACACACGCCGCGCGAGGCGATACTCGCGGCCTTTGATGCCGCAGCGCACGGCGCGCGGGGGGCACCGGGCGGCTGTCTGCTCGTCAACTCCGCCCTCGAGGTCAGTCCCCACGATGCCCAGGTGCGCGAGCTGGTCAATTCCGCCCTCGCCGCCGTGCGCGGGTTCTTCCGTGACATGGTGAGACAGGGACAGCAGGCAGGGGAGCTCCCGACAACCCTTGACGCGGAGGAGACCGCAGAGGCCCTCCTGGGCCTGTTCCTCGGGCTGCGCGTGCTCCATCGCTCGGAAGCGGATCCCGCCATGCGAGAAGCGGTGGCCTCCCGGGCACGGACGCTGCTTGAGTAGTTTTTTTGGCAAGTTTGGAACGATCGTTCCACATACAGAGAGGAGAGATGGAAATGGCTGTTTCCTACATCGAACGTGAACAGGCCGATGCGGCCACGCGAGCCTTCTACGACGCAGCCGAGGAGCGCTTCGGCGCGCTGCTCAATATCTTCAAGGTGTTTGGGCACCAGCCGGAATACGGCCAGGTGTTCACCGACACCATTATGGCCATCCTCAAGGATGGCGTCCTCGACTGGCAGACCAAGGAGCTGTTGATCCTCAAGGCCACCCAGGGCAACGACTGCCAGTACTGCGTGGTCCAGCACGAACGGCTCTCCGACATGCTGGGGATCCCCGAGGAGAAGGTCGCGGACCTGGACGGGCTGAAGTACCGGGACAGCCCGCAGTTCAGCGACGGCGAGAAGGCATTGCTGGATTTTGCCGTCCAGATCGGCGAGGACGCGAACCGGGTGCCCAAGGAACTCTGGGAACGCCTGCACAAGCACTGGAGCGAGCCGCAGATCGTCGACGCCGCCTTCGTCACCTGCACCTACATTGCGGTCTCGAAGTTCGGCGACGCACTGGGGGTCGCGCTTGAACCCATGTTCGAGGGCGTAAACCCGAAGCTCACCATCTCACACTGAAGTCAGCGGGGGCGCGGCCGGCGCCGCGCCCCAACACAGGGGGCAAACATCATGCAGGTAGAGATATTCACGGGCCCCGGCTGCGGCTACTGCGAACGGGCCAAGCAACTCCTTGCCGAACATGGGATCGCCTACAGCGAGCGGGACATTAGCGAACCCGAGGTCCGCACGGAGTTCATGGAACGCCTACCCCGGGAGCGCTCGATCCCGCAGGTCTTCATCGATGGGACCCACATCGGTGGCTACGAGGACCTCAGGATTCGGCTCCAAGGGGGTGGTGAGGCCGGTGGCGCAATCTAGCGCACAGCAGGGGAGACAGTCCGTGAAAGGCCGGGTCGACCGGACCGCGTCAGGGGGTTGGAACGACGGCGGGGCGAGCGTTTGGGACCAGCGGACAGGGCGGGTATACTGCGATTCCCCGCCCCGGTAGCTCAGCCGGATAGAGCAACCGCCTCCTAAGCGGTAGGTCACAGGTTCGAATCCTGTCCGGGGCGCCATTCCACCTCGCCGCCGCTGGCACATCCCCTACCGGCCTCCTATCATGGCGGAAACCACACAAGGAGGCGACGGCATGTTCAACTCCCTGCTCTGTCCGTTGGATGGCTCGGCCAACGCGCGACGTGCCCTCATCCTGGCCATCGACCTGGCCGATCACTACGGCGCCTCACTGATCCTGCTCCACGGGCTGTTGCGGAATGCGGATTCCGAGGGGCTGCAGCGCTTCGCCGAGATCGAGGGCCTCGCCGAGCAAGTGGAGCCGGAGCTCCAGCGGCTGGAAACCACCACCAACCGTTTCAACCTGAACTACCGCCCGTCCTTCGAGGAGAGCACCGTCTCGACCAAGGCGCTGCGACGGATCGGCGAGCATATCCTGGACAATGGCGTGGCAGAGGCGAAACAGGCGGGGGTCACGGACGTATCCACCCTGCTCGTGGATGGCGACCCCGCCGATCAGATCCTCGGTGCCATCGAGGCCCACGGCGTCGACTGCGTGATCATGGGCTCCCGCGGCCTCAGCGGGGTCAAGGCGATGGTGCTCGGCAGCGTCTCCCGCAAGGTGACCGATCGCGCGCCGTGCACCTGCATCACGGTCAAGTGACGCGCACGCGATCGCGGCCGGCACGCTTGGCGCGGTAAAGGGCCCGGTCCACCCGGCGCAGGGCGCTGTCGGGGTTGTCCTCACCAGTGAGGACGGTCACACCCAGGCTGATGGTGACCCTGCCGACTCCCACGAACGGTGTCCCGGCTATCGCCTCGCGCAGGCGCTCGGCGAAGATGTGCCCCCCCTCTAGGTCGGTATCCGGGAGCACCGCCACGAACTCCTCACCACCCCAGCGGGCGAGCAGGTCGGCATCCCTCGCCTCGGCGCGCACCCGGTGGGCAAGCTCGCGCAATACCTCGTCGCCGGTGGTATGACCGAAGGTGTCGTTGATCGCCTTGAAGTGATCCAGGTCGAACATCACCAGGACCGCGTCCGCGCCGTAACGCCGGCACCGGGCCAGCGTCTCCACCAACACCTCCTCGAAGCGCAGCCGGTTATACAGCCCCGTGAGCCGGTCCATGGTGGCCTCTCGGGCCAGCGCGGCCTCCAGGCGCTTTTGCTCGGAGATGTCGCGGATGATGGTGGAATAGCGCGCCACGGCCCCGTGCTCATCGTAGTGCGCGATGATCACCTGGGAGACGGGGATCTCCCGGCCGTCCGGGGTACGCAGGGCGCTCTCGCCGCGCCACAGGCCCTTGTCCCGGGCCACCGGCGCCACGTTCTCGCGCAGCTGCTGCTGCGCCCAGGGCGGGTGCGGGGCCAGCTCGCTGAGCGGCATCCCCCGGAGCGTCGGCGGCGGCTCGCGATTGTCCCCATCGGTGTGGCCGCCGAAACCAAACAGCTCGAGACCGCTGCGGTTCATATAGAGCAGGCCGCCGCCGGCATCGGTCATTGCCACCACATCCGGGGTGGTATCCAGGATCTCCAGGAGCAGGCCGCGGAAGGTCTCGGCCTCGCGCTCGGCGGTGACGTCCTTGACGATGCCATCGAATGCCTCCGTCCCATCCGGCAACGTCACAAGCCTCGCAGTGAGCTGCACGAACAGCGGACGACCCCGCAGGGTTCGCAGCGCCAGTACCCGGCCCTTGATGCAGCCCGTCGCGCGCAATTCCCGGTCCACATCGGCGCGTTCCGCCGGGTCCCGGTAGAGGGCGCTCACAGCAGTATCCTTCAGGATCTCCACTGAGTTCGCCCCAAAGATCTCCACCATGGCCTGGTTCACTTCGAGGAACCGGCCGTCCGGGCCCGGTGTATTGCGGAACACCCCCAGGGGCAACGCATCGAAGAGGTCCCGGTAGACCTCCAGCGCTTCCTGTTGGCGATGGAGCTCGGAGACGTCGTGGATGATCGACAGCAGCAGCCGCCGACCGCCCACGTGGATAGGGCCGGAGTACACCTCTACATCACGGACACTGCCGTCGGCGATGCAGTGCCGGAAACGGAAGTAGCGGCGATGCTCGCGTTCCGCGAACGCCATCTCCCGGCGCACCTCCGGCTCGGATAGGGTGTTGATCTGCTGGATCCGCATGCCGGTGAGCTCACCCACGGACCAGCCATAGAAACCGGCCGCCGCGGGGTTGGCGTCGACGATCTCACCGGTTTCCGGGTCGATAAGGAGTTTGGGCGCCGCGTTGCGGGTGAAGAACTCGGTGTAGGCGCGGCCAGCGCCGTCCTGGAGCTTGTCGGCATTAACGTCGTTCACGATCGCAGTGCAGCCCCTTTGCATTGGTGAAAGATTCGTGAATGTGCGGACGCTATCACAAAATAATCCGTTCCTCCCCGAGCCACCCGACGAGTGGTCAGACCATCGCGAACCACGTGTCGATGCGTTCCCCCACCCCCATCAGGAGGGCGAGCAGGATGGCATAACGGGCCGCCTTGCCGATGCCGGTGAGCAGGAAGAACAACCAGAACGGCACCCGCATCAGGCCCGCAATGAAAGTCAGCGCATCACCACCCACGGGCGCCCATGCGAGCAGCAGCGACCACACACCGTAGCGCTGAAACCAGCGCTGGGCCGGCCCCAGGGCACGTTCGGGGAACGGGAACCAGCGCCGGTCGCGGAAGTGCAATAGGTAGCGGCCGAGGATCCAGTTCACCGCGGAGCCGAGGGTGTTGCCGGCGCTGGCCCAGAGCCACAGGGCGAGGGGGTCATAGCCTGCCGCGAGCAGCCCGCCGAACATCACCTCGGAATACGCCGGCAGCACGGTGGCGGCGAGGAAGGCGATGGTGAACAGGCTCAAATAGGCCGTCACGTCGGCGCCCCCGGAACCAGCGGGGCCGCCGCGCTGTGACGGGCGGCGTCCACCAGGGCTCGGAAGATGGAGCGCTGGCGTCGGCCGTAGAGCAGGAACTCCGGGTGCCACTGCACGCCGATCACGAAGGCGCCGGTGGGATCGGCCGCCTCCACCGCCTGGACAATGCCGTCGGCGTCCCGTGCCGCCACCCGCAACCCATCCCCCAGGCGGTCGATGGCCTGATCGTGGAGGCTGTTCGCGCGGATGCGGTCATTACCCAGGAGGCGCGCCAGGCGTGTCCCGGCGACCAGGCTCAGCGTCTTTACCGGCAGCAGTGTACGCCGGCCGGAGGTGGCACGGCGCCGATCCCGCAGGCTCTGGTGGAGGCTGCCGCCACGGTAGACGTTGAGCAGCTGCGCGCCGCGACAGATGCCCAACAGGGGCAGACCCTGCGCCAGGGCGGCGTCGATGACGCGGGACTCGAAGGCGTCACGCTCGGGATCGTAGCGCGGGCGCACCGCCGGCGTCTGGGCGTACAACACCGGATCGACATCGTGGCCGCCCGAGATCACCACGCCATTGGCGCGCACCTCCGCGAGGCTGTCACCGGCATGGAGGTGACGGGGCAGCGCCCCGGCCAGTCGTAGCCCCAGGTCGATACACAGGCGCGGCCCCAGACCCCCGCGAGCCGGACCAGTGACCACGACTACAGGCCGTCGTCGGCGTCCAGCCATTCAGTGACCTGCTCCAACCAGGGGTGGCCGAGGGCCTGAAGCGGATGATCCAGATAGTCGAGGTAGGCCGTGGCGACGGACCGCAACCGCTCCTCGTCACTGGCGAGGCGTTCCACGCACACCCAGTCGTTCCAGGCACCGCCAATGCCCCAGCCCGGCCGATCCACCTCGCTGTTGGGGAGGCGGTAATGGAGCGCCGGCCGGGCCTTGATCCGCGGATCGTCCAGCGCGGCGCGGACCCGCCGGGCATCCAGATGGGTGAACAGCGGCAGCAGATCCAGCGCCCGGTTGCGGGTGGGGTTCGCCGCCAGGTAATCGTCGATCAACTGCTCCAGCGAGGGCTGGTATCCCGGATCCACCACCCGGCGTACATAGGCGCGCGGGAAGGGGTCGATGTAGGTGGTAAGCCGCCGTGTGAGGTCCACCCGTGCCCGCTCCTTGAGCCAATCGAACAGGCAAAGGAACGCCCGCAAATAGCGGGAAATGGTTTCCGGGTCCAACGCGGGCATTTCCGGATTGAGCTGCAGGCCGAAGGCATAGACCAGGCCACCGCCGGTGCCCCGCGCGCCACCCTCCCGCAGCGCCTCGATGACCTCGTCGGCGACGGTCAAATCCCGCAGCCGCAGCGGTGGCGAGACCACCTCCACCGGTACCACCTGCTCGGCACCCAACCGGATCACCGTCTCCATGGCCTCGCCGGTCACCGACTCGGCGGGGCCGCGCCCCCGCCCTTTTAGGTACGCGAAATCCAGCTCGACGACCCACTCGCCGCGGGCATCGCCGATGATTCGATACTCATACCGGCTGATCGCCTCCGTGCACCCACCGACCACGGCCGCCACCACCGCTGCGGCGGCCGGCACGTCCAGACCCGCCAGCTCGATCTCGACGCCCACGTGACGCTCCCGACCGTCTGCGCCATGGCGGCGAGGCGGCAGCCTCAGGGTCTCACGGGACACGTTCCAAACCCCCGGCGGCGCACGGCCGGCGCCTAGCGGCGCCGACGCTTGGACTTCTGTTTCTTGACATGGGCCATCAACCGGCGACGCCGTGCCTGCTGCCGCGGGCTCAGCGGATTGGGCCGATCGGCGTAGGGATTCTCACCGGTGCGGAATTCCAGGCGCAGCGGCGTCCCCCACAGATCCAGCTCGCGGCGGAAGGTATTCATGAGGTAACGCCGGTAGGCCTCGGGGAGGCGGGCGGTCTGATTGCCGTGGATGACGATCACCGGCGGGTTGCGACCGCCCTGGTGGGCATACCGGAGCTTCACCCGCCGGCCGCGGACCAGCGGCGCCTGATGGGCGGCGGTGGCGTCCTGGAGGATCTGGTTCAGCCGCGCGGTCTCCAGGGTCGCCGTGGCCGCCGCATGGGCCCGGCCGATCGCCTTATAGAGCAGGCCTACCCCGGTGCCGTGGAGCGCGGAGATGAAGTGCACGCGGGCGAAGTCCAGGAAGCCGAGCTTGATGTCCAGGGAACGGCGCACGGCCCGCTTCTGATCCGCGTCCAGCCCGTCCCACTTGTTCACCGCCAGCACCAGGGCCCGCCCCGCCTCGATGACGTGGCCCACCAGGTGGGCATCCTGCTCGGAGACGCCCTCCCGGGCATCCACCACCAGGAGCACCACATGGGCGGCCTCGATGGCCTGCAGGGACTTGACGACGCTGAACTTCTCCACCGTCTCCCGGACCCGGGCCCGGCGCCGCACACCAGCGGTGTCAATGAGGGTATAGGGTCGGCCATCCCGCTCGAAGGGGATGAAGATGCTGTCCCGGGTAGTACCGGGCCGGTCGAAGACCAGCACCCGCTCCTCACCGAGCATGCGGTTGATCAGCGTGGACTTGCCCACGTTGGGCCGCCCCACCACCGCCACGCGAACGGCCGCCGGATCCTCGGCCACCGGCGAGGCGGCCCCGCCCTCCCCGACCTCAGGTAGCCCGGCCAGCACCGCTTCCATCAGCGCGGGGACGCCTCGACCGTGCACGGCGGCGACCCCTTGGGGCGTACCGATGCCGAGGGCATGGAAATCAGTCAGCGCCAGGCGCTCGTCGACGCCGTCGGTCTTGTTCACCACCAGCCATACGGGCTTGCCCGTGCGTCGGAGCGCCTCCGCCAGGGCCTGATCCGCGACAGTGACACCGCTGCGGGCATCCACCACCAAGAGCACAGCGTCCGCCTCTTCCACGGCGAGCCGCGCCTGCTCATGCATGCCGCGATGCACCCCCTCCTCGTCCTCTCCCATGCCCCCGGTATCCACCACGATATAGGGGCGCGGCCCCACGCGGCCGATGCCGTACTGGCGGTCCCGGGTGAGCCCCGGGTAGTCCGCCACCAAGGCATCACGCGTGCGGGTGAGGTAGTTGAATAGGGTGGACTTGCCCACGTTGGGGCGCCCTACGAGGGCGATGACCGGATCCATCGATACACCGTGCCGGCGAAACGGCGTCAGGATACCAGAAAACCCCGGCGGCCATGCCGCCAGCGGCTCAGGCGGCGGGTTCCGGGGCGGCGCCGAAGGCGGCCTCGATCAAGCGCCGGGTATAGGCCTCCGCCGGACGCGTGAACAACCGTTCCGCCTCCGCGGCCTCCACCACCCGCCCGTCCTTCATCACCAGGATACGATGGCTCATGGCCCGGACCAGGGCCAGGTCGTGGCTGATGAACAGGTAAGCCAGGCCGTGCCGGGCCTGCAGGTCGCGAAGCAGGACCACCAGCTGGGACTGCACGGTGCGGTCCAGCGCCGAGGTGGGCTCGTCGAGGACCAGGAGGTCGGGCTTGAGGACGACGGCCCGGGCCAGCGCCACCCGTTGGCGCTGGCCGCCCGAGAGCTCATGGGGAAAGCGTCGCGCCAGTTCCGGGCCCAGCCCCACCTCTTCCAGGGCTTGGGCCACGAGATCGCCGCGCTCGGTGGCGCTGTCGGCCAGGCGGTGGACGCCGAGCCCCTCGGCGACGATCTGCTCCACCGAGAGACGGGGGTTGAGGCTCCCGAAGGGGTCCTGAAAGACCACCTGCATCCGCCGCCGCAGCGGCCGCAGGGCCCGAGCCCGGCGCCGGGAGATGTCGTCGCCGAGCAGGACGATTCGGCCGCGGGCCGGCTGCAGGCGCAGCAGGGCAAAGGCCAGGGTGGTCTTGCCCGATCCGCTCTCGCCTACAATGCCCAGGGTCTCGCCACGGCGCACCACCAGGGAGACCCCATCCACGGCACGGACATGGCTACGAACCCGACGCAGCAGGCCACCGCGGAGCGGGAACCACACCTTCATGTCCTCGGCCTCGAGGACGGTCTGCGCCTGCGCGGCCACCGGTGCCGGTCGTCCCGTCGGCTCGGCCGCCAGCAGCTCTCGCGTATAGGCATGCGATGGCGAAGCGAACAAGGCCGCCGCGAACCCCTGTTCCACCACGGTGCCGTCCTTCATCACCGCCACCCGGTCGGCGACTCGGCGCACCACGTTGAGGTCATGACTGATGAACAGCATGGCCATGCCGAGCCGTCGCTTGAGGTCCGCGAGCAGGTCCAGGATCTCCGCCTGGATGGTGACATCCAGGGCCGTGGTGGGCTCGTCGGCGATGAGCAGGGCAGGGTCGTTGGCGAGTGCCATGGCGATCATCACCCGCTGGCGCTGCCCCCCGGAGAGCTGGTGGGGATAGGCGCGCAATCGGCGCTCGGGCTCCGGCAGCCGTACCAGCTCCAGGAGCTCCAGCACCCGGCGCCGCCGCGCCGCGCCGGTGAGGCCACTGTGCAGGGTGAGGCTCTCCCCGATCTGCTTCTCGACGTGATGCAGCGGATTCAGTGAGGTCATGGGCTCCTGGAAGACCATGCCGATCTCGCCGCCGCGCAACGCCCGCAGACGCGCCTCACCGGCACCGAGGATGTCCTCGCCGCGGTAGCGGATCCGGCCGGCGGGATGGCGGGCGTGGGGATAGGGCAGCAGACCGAGCACGGACAGCGCGGTCACCGACTTGCCGGACCCGCTCTCGCCCACCAGGGCGAGGGTCTCCCCGGCACGCACGGATAGATCGACGCCACGGACCACGTCCTGGGCGCCAAAGGCCACGGCGAGCTCGTCGACGGCGAGCAGGGCCCCCTCAGCCATGGACACCCCCCTGCAGGGTCTTGCGCGGGTCGAAGGCGTCCCGGGCCGCCTCGCCGATGAACACCAGCAGCGAGAGCATCACCGCCAGGGCGACAAAGGCCGTGATGCCGAGCCACGGCGCCTGCAGGTTGGCCTTGCCCTGGGCGAGGAGCTCGCCCAGTGACGGGGCCCCGGGCGGCATGCCGAAGCCGAGGAAGTCCAGCGAGGTCAACGCGGTAATCGCCCCGGTCATGACGAAGGGCAGGAAGGTGATGGTCGCCACCATCGCGTTGGGCAGGACGTGGCGGGCGATGATCACCCCATCGGATACGCCCAGGGCCCGGGCCGCCTTGACGTAGTCGAAGTTGCGCACGCGCAGGAACTCCGCGCGCACCACACCCACTAGCTGGGTCCAGCTGAACAGCAGCAGGATCAGCAGCAGCCACCAAAAGCCGGGCTGGACGAAACTCGAGAGGATGATGATGACGTACAGCGCCGGCAGGCCCGACCAGATCTCGATGGCGCGCTGGCCGAGCAGGTCGGTGAGCCCGCCGAAGTAACCTTGCACCGCGCCGGCGGCGACGCCGATCACCGAGCTGGTCAGGGTCAGCAGCAACCCGAAGAGCACGGAGATACGGAAGCCATAGATCAGTCGGGCCACCACGTCCCGGCCCTGGTCGTCGGTGCCCAGCCAGTTCTCCGCGCTCGGCGGCGCCGGTGCCGGCACCTCCAGCTCATAGTTGATGGTGTCGTAGCTGTAGGGCACCGGCGGCCAGAGCATCCAGCCCTTCTCCTGGATCAACGCCCCTACCTCCGGGTCCCGATAATCCGCGGGCGTGGGCAGGAAGCCGCCGAACTCCGTCTCCGGGTAGTCCGACAGCACGGGGAAATAGCCCGCGCCGTCGTACCAAACGAACAGGGGCCGGTCATTGGCGATGAGCTCGGCACACAGGGTCACGGCGAACAGCGCCAGGAACAGCCACAGCGAATACCAGCCCCGCCGGTTGGCCCGGAACTGCGCCCAGCGGCGGCGATTGATGGGGCTGAGACGGGGCCGGCGCATTCAGCCCTCCCGGGTCTCGAAGTCGATGCGCGGGTCCACGAGCACGTAGACGAGATCGCCGATGAGATTGAGCACCAGCCCGAGCAAGGTAAAGATGAACAGCGTCCCGAAGACCACGGGGTAATCGCGGTTGACCACGGACTGGAAGCCGAGCAGACCGAGGCCGTCCAGGGAGAAGATCACCTCGATGAGCATGGCCCCGGTGAACAGGATACTGATGAATGCCGCGGGCATTCCGGCGATGACCACCAGCATGGCGTTGCGGAAGACGTGGCCATAGAGCACCCGTCGCTCGGCAACGCCCTTGGCCCGGGCGGTCACCACGTACTGCTTGTGCACCTCCTCGAGGAAGGAATTCTTGGTGAGCATGGTCAGGCTGGCGAAGCCGCCGATGACCAGCGAGATCACCGGCAGGGTGATATGCCAGAAGTAGTCGGCGATCCGTGCCGGCCAGGACAGCTCCGCCCAATCCTCGGAGACGATCCCACGCAGGGGGAACCAGTCGAGATAGGTACCGCCGGCGAACAGCACGATGAGCAGGATGGCGAACAGGAAGCCGGGCACCGCATAGCCGACGATGACCACCCCCGAGGTCCAGACATCGAAACGGCTGCCGTCGCGCACCGCCTTGCGGATGCCCAACGGGATGGAGACCAGGTAGGTGATCAGCGTGGTCCACAGCCCCAGGGAGATCGAGACCGGCAACTTGTCCGCGATGAGCTCGGTGACGCTGCGGTCGCGGTAGAAGCTCTCGCCGAAGTCCAGGTGCAGGTAATCCCAGACCATTTTGAAGAAGCGCTCGTGAGCGGGCCGGTCGAAGCCGAACTGGGCCTCCAGCTCGGCGATGAACTCCGGCGGTAGGCCGCGGGCGCCGCGGTATTCCCCATCGCCGCCCCGGGTATCGCCAGCGCTGCCGGCGAACTGGCTCGTGCTGAGATCCGTGGTGCCGCGCACCTGGGCGGTGATCTGCTGCACCGGCCCACCCGGGGCGAACTGGACGATAACGAAATTGAGCAAAAGGATCCCGAACAGCGTCGGGATCATCAGGAACAGCCGCCGCGCTATGTAGGCCGGCATTGATTCAGCCGGCCCCACCCTCCGGCGGCGTCGGCCCCGCCGGCACGTGGATGCTGTTGACCGCCTCTTCGATGAGGGCGTCCACGTCGGGCGTGACGCCACCTTCGGCGGCGCCGCCCACCTGGTCGCTGGTCAGGGCGAGCTGCGTCGACTTCTCCATCCCCTCGATGATCAGCGACTGCAGCTCCGCGTCGCGCCGCAATCCCTCATCACCGTTCCAGAGCATCTGGACGACGGCCACGTGGGCGTCCTGCGCCCGTTGGCGCACCCGCTGCTCGATGCGTGCGGCGCCTTCGTGCAGTGCATCCGCCATGTTCACCTCCTCACTGTCAGCGCTGGATCCGCGCGGCCTTCTCCGAGTCCACCCACCAGCTGTCGAGGGCCAGCCCATAGGGCGGCGCGTGCTCCGGCTGCCCAAATTTGTCCCAGTAGACCAGCCGGAAGTTCCCGGAATACCAGTGCGGGATCATGTAGGACCCCCAGAGCAGGGCCCGGTCGAGGGCCCGCGTGCGCGTAACCAGGGCCTCCCGGCTGGGTGCGTTGATCAACCCGCTGACGAGGGCATCGATGGCGTCGTTGCAGATCCCCGCATAGTTCTGGCTGCCCGGGGTGCGGGCTGCCTCACAGCTCCAGTAATCGCGCTGCTCGTTACCCGGCGACAGCGACTGGGGGATGCGCTCGACGATCATGTCGTAGTCGAAGCTCTGGACCCGGTTCTGGTACTGGGTCGGGTCCACGGTGCGCACCTCCGCGTCGATGCCGAGGCGTTGCAGGTTCTTCACGAACGGCAGGGTCACCCGTTCCATGGAGGCGCTGTCGAGCAGGATCTCGAAAGCGAGCGCCTCGCCGCTGTCCTGGTGGACCATCGTCCCGTCCTCGATGCCGTAGCCCGCCTCGGCCAGCAGCTCCACCGCCCGGCGCAGGTTCGCCCGCAGCCCGCCCTCACCGACAGTGGACGGTGGTTCGAAATCCTCCGTGAACACCCGCTCCGGGAGCTGCTCCCGGTACGGCTCGAGCACCGCCCGCTCCGCCTCCGCGGGCGGCCCCTCAGCGGCCAGCTCGGAGTTCGCGAAATAGGACTCGAGGCGTTTGTAGGCGCCATGGAAGAGCTGGCGGTTGGTCCAGGGGAAGTCGAAGGCATAGCCAATCGCCTCGCGCACGCGCGGGTCGGCGAACAACTCGCGGCGGGTGTTGAAAAACCACCCCTGCGCGCCGAAGGGCAACCCGTGTTCGATCTCCTGCTTCACCAGACGGCCGTCCTCAAGGGCCCGGATGTCATAGGCGGTGGCCCAGTTCTTGGCCACATTCTCGGTGCGCAGGTCATAGTCGCCGCCCTTGAGCGCCTCCACCGCAACGGTGGCATCCCGGTAGTAGTCGTAGGTTATGCGATCAAAATTGTAGCGGCCGCGGTTGACCGGCAGCTCCTCCGCCCAGTAGTCCTCGACGCGCTCATAGACGATGCGGTTACCGGGGTCCACCTCGGCGATGCGATACGGGCCACTACCCAGTGGCGGCTCCAGCGTGGTGCGGTCGAACTCCCGATCCTCCCAGTAATGGCGGGGCAGCACCGGGAGCTGGCCGACGATCAGCGGCAGCTCCCGGTTGTCTCCATCGTCGAAATGGAAGGTAACGGTGCGCTCACCCTCCGCCTCCACCCGTTCGACGTTGCGATAATAGAAGCGGTACTGGGGATGGCCGTCCTCACGCAGCATCCGGAAGCTGAAGACTACGTCCTCGGCGGTGATGGGTTTGCCGTCGTGGAAGCGGGCGGCCTCGCGCAGGCGATAGCGCACCCACTCCCGCCCGGGACCGATCTCGATATCCCCCGCAACAAGGCCGTACTCGGTGAAGGGCTCGTCGAGGGAACGCACGGTGAGGGTATCGAACACCTGCCCGAGGCCGGCGGCGGCCGTGCCGCGGAGGATATACGGGTTGAGGCTATCGAAGGTCGCCGCGGCCGTATTGGCCAGGCGTAGCGTCCCGCCCTTGGGGGCATCCGGGTTGACATAGTCGAAGTGGGCGAAGCCCTCGGGGTACTTCGGCTCGCCGTACAGGGCCACGGCGTGGGCCGCCCCGGCCGACGGCGTCACCGCCAGTATCACCAGCGCGACGGCGCTGCGCTGCCATCCCCTAACTGTCATGGGCTCCTCCCCGCGGGACTGTCGGAGGGGCATAGTAGCACCGCCGCCGCGATGGCGAACAACCTCGGGCGCGGCGGGCTCGTGTACCATCACCCTCGGCGGTTATTATCACCGACCAGCTCAGACCAAGGCAGAAACCGGGGATATTCCGATGGGTTTTCTCGAGGGCAAGAAGGCACTGATCGTTGGCGTGGCGAGCAACCGCTCCATCGCCTGGGGCGTCGCCGAAGCAATGGCCCAACAAGGGGCGGAGATCGCGCTGACCTACCAGAACGACAAGCTCAAGGCGCGGGTGGAGCAGTGCGCGGAAGTCTGCGGCAGCCGCATCGTGCTGCCGCTGGATGTCACCCGGGATGAAGAGATCGAGGCGGTGCTCGCCGAGCTGGAACGCCAGTGGGACGGTCTCGACATCGTGGTCCACGCCGTGGGCTTCGCCCCCCGCGAGGAGCTCGAGGGCTCATTCGTGGACAATACCACCCGCGGTGGCTTCCAAATGGCCCAGGACATCTCCGCCTACAGCTTCGTCGCCCTGGCCAAGGCAGCGCGGCCGATGATGAAGGGCCGCGGGGGCTCGTTGCTGACCCTGACCTACCTCGGCGGCGAGCGGGCCCTACCCAACTACAATGTCATGGGGCCGGCCAAGGCGGCCTTGGAGGCCTGCGTACGCTACATGGCCTACGACCTCGGACCGGAGGGCACGCGGGTCAATGCCATATCCGCCGGTCCGATCCGGACCCTCGCCGCCTCGGGGATCGGCAACTTCCGCAAGATGCTCGACTACAACGCCCAGGCCGCACCACTGCGGCGCAACGTCACCCCGGAGGATGTGGGCAAGGCCGGGGCGTTCCTGTGCTCGGATCTCGCCTCGGGGATCACCGGCGAGGTAGTCCACGTCGACGGGGGCTTCCACGCCGTGGCCCTGTCCGGTGCCGAGTTCGAATAACAACGGCATGGGCGCCGGGCCCGATCGGGCCCGGCGGGCCCAGGTCACAGCCGGTCGTCGTAGATGGTGACGTCGGCCTCCGCCCGCAAGGCTTGCACCAGCGCCTGCTCGGCGCTGCGGGCATCGAGCTCACGCAGCCGCATGCGCAGCTCCTCGCGCTCTTCCTCGGGGATATCCGCGAGGCGGCCGTCACGTACCCCACGCAGCAGGATCACCGCATAGTCCCCATTGGACAGCTCCACCCCACGGCGGTTGGTTTCCCCCTCCCCGGGCGGCTCGGTACGGAACACGACCTCGCTGATCTCACTGGGAATGTTCCCGCCGCCGCGGGTCACCCAGCCGGGCTCGGACCACTCGGCGGCCTCTTCCTCGGCCGCTAACTCCGCGGGCTCCACCCCCCCGGCCAGACGGTCGAGGAGGCCCTCACCAACTTCCCGCGCCCGCTCGGCGGCGCGCTCGGCCACCAGGCGCTCGCGCACCTGCTCGCGCACCTGCTCAAAGGGCAGGACGGTCGCCGGCCGCTGCTCAGCGACGCGCACCACTGCCGCGTGGTTCTCGCCGAGCTCGACGAGATCGCTGTTGAGCCCCTGCTCCAGCACCTCGGCGGAGAACGCCGCCTCCAGTATGGCGTCCCGGGCGGTGATCTCGCTGTCCGTGCCCGCGCGCGATACCCAGTCCGTGGTTTCCACGGGCAGATCCACGGCCGCCGCTGCCGGCTCTAGGCTACCGGGGTTCTCGTAGGCCAAGTTCGCCAGCTCGTTACGAAGCGCCACGAATGCCTCCTCGACAGCACGCTCCTCGAGCTCCTGGCGGATCTCGTCGCGGGCCTCCTCGAAGGGCGTTACCTCTTGGTCCCGCACCTCGGAGATACGAATCAGGTGCCAGCCGAAATCGCTCTCCACCGGCTCACTGATCTGGCCCGGCTGCAGGGCATAGGCGGCCTCCTCCAACGGCTCCGAGAGGTCACCCCGGGAGATCCAGCCAAGCTCACCGCCCTCTCGTGCCGAGGCAGGATCCTCGGAATACTCTTCGGCCGCCTCGGCAAAGCCCAGATCGCCACCGGTGATGCGCCGGCGCAGCTCGGCGAGCCGCTGCTCCGCGCTTTGGGTCTGCTCTCCCTCCCCCTCGGTGGAGGGCTGCAACAGGATGTGTTGGACCCGCCGTTCACCCCCTTTCGTATACTGGGTGTCGCGAAGGGATTCGTAACGCTCGCGGACCTCCGCCTCGCTGATGTCCGCCCGCTCGGCCAGGGTCTGTGGCGAAAGCTCCACGTAGGCGAGGCGGACCTGGCGGGGGCGTTCCCACGACGACTCGTTGGCCCGGTAATACTCCCGCAGCGACGCCTCATCCGGCTGGAGCTCGTCGGCGAAGGAGGACGCCGCCACCCGCAGCCAGGCGACATCACGCTGCTGACGCTGGATGGCGATGAAGCGGGCGAGCTCCGCGTCGGTGACGAACACGGAGCCACTGACGCCGCGTTGGAGCTGGCCGGCCGCGCCCTCACGACGGAGCTGCGCCTCATAGCGCTCGGGCGTAAGGTTGTTCTGCTGCAACACCGCCCGATAACGCTCCGGCGAAAACTCCCCATCCACCTGGAAGAACGACTGGCCTTGGATGTGTTGGCGCAGGGCCTGGTCGGTCAGGCGCAGGCCGTGCTCACCGGCAAAGGCATCGAGCACAGCGGTATTGATCAGCTCGTTGAGGGCCTGTCGCCGGAGCTCTCCGCCGCCGAACATGGAGGGGTCATACTGATCGCCGAGCATTTGCTGCAGACGCTGGCGCTGCTGCTGCACGGCCTGGTCGAGCTGCTGGGAAGTAATCTCCTCGCCCTCGACTTCGGCGACCGGCGGGTTGGACCCGCCGGTGAAATAGTTGTAGACACCGAACAGGGCGAACGGGACCACGAGGACCGCCACGATGGTGTAGCCGATCCAGCCCCGGGTGTTGTCACGAATAGACTGCAGCATCGTCACCAACCATGCGGACTAGGGTTGTTCACAAAGTCCCCGGGAGACAGGCCGTGTTTTCCGGGGTCCGGACAGCAAAAAGGCGCCGCGCGGGCGCCTTCCGTGTGCTGGGATATTGGATGGCGGAGCGGACGGGACTCGAACCCGCGACCTCCGGCGTGACAGGCCGGCATTCTAACCTGCTGAACTACCGCTCCGAGTTTCTTGGTGGGTGGTGAGGGGCTCGAACCCCCGACATTCGCCTTGTAAGGGCGACGCTCTCCCAGCTGAGCTAACCACCCCAACTGAGGCCCGCTAGTTTACCGCATCCTTTAGCGCTTTGCCAGCCTTGAATCCGGGCACCTTGGATGCCGGGATCTTGATGCTCTCACCGGTACGCGGATTACGGCCGGTGCGGGCGGCACGCTCGCGCACGGTAAAGGTGCCGAACCCGACCAAGGTCACCTGATCGCCCTTCTTTAGGGCATCGGCAACCGAATCCGCAAAGGCATCGACGGCGCGGGTGGCCGCCGCCTTGGAGATGTCGGCGGACTGCGCGACGGCTTCGATCAACTCGGACTTATTCATGGACCCAATCCCCTTGGAGTTTCTTATCGGGACATGCCCACCATCCGCGTTCCACGGTCCCTGGCAACCAGGGGGGAGGTGAGCAATCCGGCGTTGTGCCTCACCTGCATCCTAGCGTTGCCACCCGGGCGACACAACATTGCAGGTGCACAACACGCCACACGGGTCGTCGGGTTTCATCCATCGCGCCTGCCGGGCCGACGAATAATGCGGCGGGGCCATCCCCGCCGCATCGCGGCGCTTTTTATAGCAACGGTGTCGACGCGGTGTCAAACCGCCCCGGTCAGTGGGTGCGGGCACCCTCGCGCTTGCGCCGCCCCTTGGTCTCCGTCTTGACCTCGGCGGACTCCAGCTCGCCATTTTCCGTGGGCCTGGGCTGCGGCGGCTGCACCAGGGCCTGCTCGAAGACCTGGTCGATCCAGCGTACCGGCCGGATATCGAGCTTATTCCGGATATCCTTACTGATCTCCGAGAGATCCTTGCGGTTCTCCTCCGGGATGAGCACCGTCTTGATCCCACCGCGAAGGGCCGCCAGTAGCTTCTCCTTGAGCCCACCGATGGGCAGGACCTCGCCGCGCAGGGTGATCTCGCCGGTCATCGCCACATCCGAGCGGACCGGGATCTCGGTCAGCGAGGACACCAGGGCCGTGCACATACCGATGCCGGCGCTGGGGCCGTCCTTCGGGATCGCGCCCTCGGGGACGTGGACATGGATATCCCGGTTCTGATGGAACTCGGGATCCACCCCCAGGGCCTCGGCGCGGCTGCGGACAACCGTCCGTGCCGCCTCGATGGATTCACGCATCACGTCGCCGAGCTGACCGGTGTTGGTCAGGCGGCCCTTGCCGGGGACCACCGCCGCCTCGATGGTGAGCAGCTCGCCGCCCACCTCGGTCCAGGCAAGGCCGGTGACACGCCCCACCAGGTCCGTCTCCTCGGCCATGCCGTAGCGGTAGCGGCGGACGCCGAGATACTTGTCCAGGTTCTGTGTGGTGACACGCACACCTTCGGAGCGACCCCGTTTCTGGCCGCCGGTGACCACCTCGCGGACCACCTTGCGCGCCACCTTGGCCACCTCCCGCTCCAGGTTGCGCACGCCGGCCTCCCGGGTGTAGTAACGGACCATGTCACGCACCGCGTTGGCGCTGATCTCCAGCTCGCCCTTGCGCAGACCGTTGGCCTTGATCTGCTTGGGGATGAGATAGCGCTCGGCGATGGCCACCTTCTCCTCCTCGGTGTAGCCGGGAAGCCGGATCACCTCCATGCGGTCGAGCAGCGGCCCCGGGATGTTCATGGTGTTGGCGGTGCACACGAACATCACATCCGAGAGGTCGAAGTCCACCTCCAGGTAGTGGTCGTTGAAGGTGGCGTTCTGCTCCGGGTCGAGCACCTCCAACAGCGCCGAGGCCGGGTCGCCGCGGAAGTCCATGGCCATCTTGTCCACCTCGTCGAGGAGGAACAGCGGATTACGGGTGCCCACCTTAGAGAGCTTCTGCATGATCTTGCCGGGTAGCGCGCCGATGTAGGTACGCCGGTGACCGCGGATCTCGGCCTCGTCGCGGACCCCGCCGAGAGACATGCGCACGAACTTGCGGTTGATCGAGCGGGCGATGGACTGCCCCAGCGAGGTCTTGCCGACGCCGGGCGGCCCCACCAGGCAGAGGATCGGCCCCTTCAACTTGCGCACCCGCTTCTGCACGGCGAGATACTCGAGGATCCGTTCCTTGACCTTCTCCAGGCCGTAGTGGTCGACATCCAGGATCTGTTGCGCGCGCTCGATGTCGTGGCGCACCCGGGTGCGCTTCTTCCAGGGAACGCCGACCATCCACTCGAGGTAATTGCGCACCACCGTTGCCTCGGCGGACATCGGCGACATGAGCTTGAGCTTGTTGAGCTCCTGCTCGGCCTTTTCCCGGGCCTCCTTGGACATGCCCGACTCGGCGATCTTGTTCTCGAGATCCTCCACCTCGTTGGGCACATCCTCGAGCTCGCCGAGCTCCTTCTGAATGGCCTTCATCTGCTCATTGAGGTAATACTCGCGCTGGGACTTCTCCATCTGCTGCTTGACGCGCCCGCGGATGCGCTTCTCCACCTGGAGGATGTCCAGCTCGCCCTCGATCAGCGCCATCAGGTGCTCAAGACGGGCACGCACGTCCTCGATCTCCAGGGTCCGCTGCTTCTCCTCGATGGACAGCGACATGTGCGCGGCCACGGTATCGGCGAGACGCCCCGGCTCGTCGATGCCCTGCAGGGACGAGAGGATTTCCGGCGGCACCTTCTTGTTGAGCTTCACGTACTGCTCGAACAGCGACATCAGCGAGCGCATCATCACCTCGAGCTCGCGGTCGCCCTCCGTGCTGACCTCCGGGATCTCCTCGGCCATGGCGGCGAAGTAGTCCGCATCGCTGACCAGGGAGGTGACCCGGGCCCGCTGGCTGCCCTCCACCAGCACCTTCACGGTGCCGTCCGGGAGCTTCAGCATCTGCAGGATGTTCGCGACCGTGCCCACCTCGTAGAGGTCATTGGC
This sequence comes from Arhodomonas sp. SL1, assembly GCF_052060015.1. NCBI lineage: Bacteria > Pseudomonadati > Pseudomonadota > Gammaproteobacteria > Chromatiales > Ectothiorhodospiraceae > Arhodomonas > Arhodomonas sp. SL1. Next base: position 72,559 of record NZ_JBPODZ010000008.1, read on the forward strand.
ACCGGGTTCGTCGACCTCGGCACTCTTCTGCGCCACCAAGAGGATATGGCGCTCCCCCTCCATGGCGGCCTCCAGGGCCTGGATGGACTTCTCGCGGCCGACGAACAGCGGGATCACCATGTGCGGATAGACGACCACATCGCGCAGCGGCAGTACCGGCATGCGGCCGGAGACGGGCTGGTTGCGATCACTGGTGGTTTCGGTGGTCATAGGATTCGGGTCCTCGTGACTGGTTCGGCGGAGGCCACCGCGGGAATCGGTGGCCCGTAAGACGGCACTGCCCGGGATATGGAGCCGGCGGGGGGCGCTTTCAACGGATACTCAAGGGCCCGGCCGCCGACGGCGACCGGGCCCTTTACGGGAGCAACGCCCGAACCGCCGTCAATCCGAGGCGGCAGCGGGCTGCTCGGAGCCGTCGTAGATGATGTACGGCTTGGTCTCGCCGCGGATCACCGCGTCATCGACCACCACCTTGCTGACGTCGTCCAGGCTCGGTAGGTCGTACATGGTATCCAGGAGCACGTGCTCGATGAGCGTCCGAAGCCCCCGGGCACCGGTCTTACGGGCAATGGCCTTGCGCGCCACTTCCCGCAGGGCCTCGTCGCGGAACTCCAGCTCCACGCCCTCCATGTCGAACAGCCGCCCGAACTGCTTGACCAGCGAGTTCTTGGGCTCGCGCAGGATGCGGATCAGGACCTCCTCGTCGAGCTCATCGAGGGTCGCAACCACCGGCATGCGGCCCACGAACTCCGGGATCAGGCCGTAGTTGACCAGATCCTCGGGCTCGACATCGCGCAGGGTGTCACTAGTGCTCTTGCGCTCGTTCGTGGCCTTGATGTCGGCGGAGAAGCCGATCCCGCCCTTCTCCGAGCGCTGCTGGATGACCTTCTCCAACCCGGCGAAGGCGCCCCCGCAGATGAACAGGATATTCGCGGTGTTGACCTGCAGGAACTCCTGCTGCGGGTGCTTGCGCCCGCCCTGGGGCGGCACCGAAGCGGTGGTACCCTCGATGAGCTTGAGCAGCGCCTGCTGCACGCCCTCACCGGATACGTCCCGGGTGATCGACGGGTTGTCCGCCTTGCGCGAGATCTTGTCGATCTCGTCGATGTAGACGATGCCCTGCTGCGCCTTCTCGACATCGTAGTCGCACTTCTGCAGCAGCTTCTGGATGATGTTCTCCACGTCCTCACCGACATAGCCGGCCTCGGTGAGGGTGGTGGCATCGGCGATGGTGAACGGCACGTCGAGCATCCGGGCCAACGTCTCGGCAAGTAGCGTCTTGCCCGAACCCGTGGGCCCAATGAGCAGGATGTTGCTCTTGGATAGCTCCACGTCGCTCTTCGACTGCCCCGCCTCCATGCGCTTGTAGTGGTTGTACACCGCGACCGAGAGCACCTTCTTGGCCGGTTCCTGGCCGATGACGTACTCGTCGAGCACCTCCTTGATCTCATGCGGCTTCGGCAGCTTGTTGCCGCCACCGGCCGCCTTCTCCTCCATCTCCTCGCGGATGATGTCGTTGCAAAGCTCGACGCACTCGTCGCAGACGAAAACGGACGGGCCAGCGATCAGCTTGCGGACCTCGTGCTGACTCTTGCCACAGAAGGAGCAATACAGCAGCTTGCCGTTGTCGTCGCCCCTGCCGTTCTCTCTGTCACTCATTGGTTACCCTCAAGAATGGGAGCAGTATTCGCTGAAACCTTGCCTGCATTTTAGCAGCCACGCAAGTAAGCGCCGACGGCCGCGCGGCCCGCGGCTACGCCCTATCCGGCTAATATGGGGGCGGGGAGGGGAGGGTCTTCAAGGGTGCCCCGGCGGGTAGCCGGGGCGCTACGTCTCACTCGCCGGCGCCGCCGAGGCTGGCGCGGTCGCGCAGGGCGGCGTCGATGATGCCGTACTCCTGGGCCTCTTCCGGAGCCATGAAGTTGTCCCGCTCGGTATCGTGCTGGATGGTCTCCATGTCCTGCCCGGTGTGATGGGCGAGGATGCGGTTCAACCGCTCACGGGTGTTGAGGATTTCGCGGGCGTGGATGTCCACGTCCGTGGCTTGGCCCTGGAAGCCACCGAGGGGTTGATGGATCATCACCCGGGAGTTGGGCAGGGCGAAGCGCTTGCCCGCCGCGCCTGCGGCGAGCAACAGCGAGCCCATGCTCGCCGCCTGGCCGATGCACACGGTGCTGACGTCGGGCTTGACGAACTGCATGGTGTCGTAAATCGCCAGGCCCGCAGTGACCACCCCGCCGGGGCTGTTGATGTAGAGGTGGATGTCCTTGTCCGGGTTCTCGGACTCGAGAAACAGTAGCTGGGCGATCAGCAGGTTGGCCTGGTAGTCCTCCACCGGGCCGACCATGAAAATCACCCGCTCCTTGAGCAGCCGCGAATAGATGTCGTAGGCACGCTCGCCGCGGGCAGTCTGCTCGACCACCATCGGCACCAGGCCGGTGTTCTCGATCTCGCTGCGGATCTGGCCCTCGCGCTCACTGGTCATGGTCATTCTCCGGCCTCGCCGTCGTCTTCTTCGCTCGCCCGGCCGAGCAGCACGTCCAGGCTCACGGGCTTGTCGGTGACCTGGGCCCGCTCGGCGATCCAGTCCACCACCTGGTCCTCCATGACCTGTACCTGCAGGCTCTCCATGAGCTGCTGGTTCTGCATGTACGCCTGGATCACCTGATCCGGCTGGCCGTAGCCCGAGGCGATCTCCTGCAACGCCTCGGACAGGCGGCTGCGGTCGAGTTCGATCTCGTTGGCGCGAACGATCTCGTTGATCAGCAACCCGAGCGCGACGCGGCGCCGCGCCTCTTCCTCGAACTGCGAGGCGGGCAGGTCCGGCTCCTCGCCCTCGGCACCGTACTGCTGCATGCGCTGCTTCATCTGCTCGCGCAACTGCTCGATCTCCCGATCGATGAGCACCTGGGGCAGCTCAATGGGGTTACGCTCGATCAGCCCGTCCATGACCTGCTGCTTGACCCGAGCGCGCACGGCCTGATCGCGCTCGCGCTCGAGGTTCTCGCGCACCCGCTCCCGCAACTCCTCGAGCCCGTTTTCCATACCCATGGCCTTGGCGAACTCGTCATCCGCCTCGGGCAGCTCCGCCTCCTCGACCTTCTTGACTTTCACCTCGAAGGTAGCGGTCTTACCGGCCACCTTCGGGTCCGGGAACTGCTCGGGGAAGGTGTAGTCGATGCGCTTGTCTTCACCGGCGCTGACGCCGACGAGCTCCGCCTCGAACTCCGCGGGCATTTGCCCGGAGCCGATCTCCACCGGGACGTCCTCCCCGGTGTTGCCCTCGAACTCCTCGCCGTCGACGGTGCCATGGAAGTCAATGGTCACCCGGTCGCCATCGGTGGCGGCGCGCTCGACCTCGCTGTACTCCGCCTGCTGGCGGCGCAGCCGCTCGATCAACGCATCCACATCCGCATCGGTGATGTCGGCGGCGGGGCGCTCGATGGCGATCTCCTCGATACCGGTGACCTCGATGCCCGGTAGCACCTCGAAGGTGGCCTCGTACTCCAGATCCTTGCCCGCCTCGACCTGCACGGGCTCGATCTCCGGCGCGCCGGCGGGCCGGAGCCCTTCCTGCTCCAGGGCCTCGCTGTAGGTGCTCTGCACGACCTCATTGAGCACCTCGCCGCGCACCTGATCACCGTACTGCTTCTGCACGATCTTCATCGGCACCTTGCCCGGGCGGAAGCCATTCATGCGGACACGGCCGCGCAGGTCCTTGAGTCGGCTCTCGACCTCGCTGTCCACGCGCGTCGAGGGCACCTGCACCTTGATGCGACGGCCCAGCCCCTCAGTGGTCTCCACGGATACTTGCATCGAATACACCTCTTGCGCGGTGCCCGCCACCGCGCGCCTGTGCCCATGTCTGGTGCGAAAGGCGAGACTCGAACTCGCACGGGGGATTACCCCACTGGGACCTAAACCCAGCGCGTCTACCGGTTCCGCCACTTTCGCGATGTTAAACGCGTACTATACCAATGCCAGCGCACGACGCTAAGTCGCCGCCGTGCCGAAAACAAAACGGTCCACGACACGACGCCGCAGACCGTTCACTCCAGCGCATAAGGCTAGCATCTCCGGACCCACGGGGCATCCCCGGTTTCACTCCTGCAGCCGTACACGGATGCCTTCGGAGAGACGGTCCCCCGGGTGTGTGATCACCCGCTCGCCGTGCGAGAGACCCCCGAGCACCTGCGTGCGGAGGCCACTTTGCCGCCCACGTTCCACCGGGCGCAGACGGGCACGACCGTCCTCGGCCACGAACGCCATCCAGCGGTCCCCCTCACGGAACAATGCACTGGTCGGCACCTGGAGCACATCGTCACCCTGCCATAGGATAAAACGACCCTCGACCCGGTAACCGTCACCAAGCCCTTCCCAGGCTTCCTTGGGCGAGCGAATGGCCACGCGCACCGGTACGCGCCGCTCCTCGACACCGAGCGCCGAGACCTCCTCGACACCCCGCGGCTCCACTCGGAGCACCTCCCCGTCCAGAACCGCGTCCCCACCCCAGCGCTCAAGGACCACCGACATCCCCGGGCGCACCCGCACCGCGTCCGGGGACAAGAGCTCGAAGCGCACCTCCAGGGTGGAGAGGTCGCCGATCTCGAGCACCGGCGCCCCCGCCGCGATCGGCCCCTCGCAGCAGCGGAAGCGCTCCACCACCGTCCCCTCGATAGCGGCGCGCACCGGCAACGAGGGCTGCTCCGGCGCCGCCCGCTCGCCATCGGCCACTGCCAGCGTTGCCTCAGCCGCCGCAAGCTCAAAGCGCGCCACCTCCACCGCGTGCCGGGCGGCACGCTCGCCGGCCATGGCGGCGTCGCGCTCGGCACGAATGCGGTCCATGACCTCGGCGGAGATAAACTCCCGGGCGTGGAGTTGGCGATGGCGCTGGTATTCGCCCTCCGCCACCTCGCGGCGGGCCCGCTGCGCCTCCAACCCCGCCTCGGCCATAGCCAATCGCGCCCGGGCCGCAGAGACCGTGTCCCGGGCCTGCTCACGGCTGCGCGCATCCAGGGCCGGCGACGGCAACGCCTCGAGCTCGAAGAGCACCTGACCGGCGGTGACGCGGTCCCCCGGGTCGAGGTCGACCCGGCGCAGGTAACCGCCGATGGGCGCGGTCACCACATGGGGCTCGGGCAGCCAGGCGCGACCCTCGTCCTCGACGTACTCGGCGAACGGCCCGCGCTCGACGAGGGCAACATTGACCGGCACCGGGGCGGGCCAAAGCGCCCAGATCAACGCACCGATGATCGCCATGGCCGCTGCGGCGGCAATCCCATTTCTACGTCGACCCATTACCTTACTCCCCGGTCTTCAGCGCCGAAACCATGTCCAGACGGCGGATCCAGCGGACCACCAGCAGCACCGACAGCGCCGAGGCACCGAGCACCCCGGCCGCGGCGAACGCGTAGACAGTCGGGGTAATGACAAAGGGTAGGCGCATCAGCTCCATGCTCAGCGCGACATTGAGCAGCCAGGCGAAGCCCGTACCCAGCAGCCAGCCCACCGGGATGGCCAGCAGGGTGATGAGCGCGATCTCGCCGGCCAGGATCCAGGCCACCTCGCCATGTGTGAAGCCCAGCACCCGCAGGGTCGCCAGCTCCCGGCCACGTTCGGCGAAGGCGATGCGGGCGTTGTTGTAGACCACTGCGAAGGTGATACAGCCAGCGAGCACCAGAAGCAGGCCCATAGTCACCAGCATGGTCCCCTCGATGTAGTCCCGGATCGCCGCCTCGGATCGGCGCAACAATCCCACGCCGGCGATCCGCGGCGCCGCCCACAGGGCGTCGAATAGCTCCGCCTCCCGGTGACGGTCCGTGAGCAGCCAGGCGCCGGAAACGGCTGGCCCCTCCCGCATCAGCCGATTCACGGCGTCGCGGGCCATGTAGACCCCGACCCCAACCGGTTCAGCCACCACCGCAGCGATGGGCACGCGTACCGTCTCCCGCCGTCCCTCCAGGATCTCCACGGAGAGTGACTCCCCCACCGCGACGCCGAGCTGGTCGGCCAGGTAATCGGTGAGCAACAGACCTTGCGCCGGCAGGGTCAGGGGGCGGTGCTGCGCGTCGATCAGGCCCCGAAGCTGCGGCCGACGGTCCATGCCCAGGATGCTGGTGGTGTAATGCCGCCGGCCGTGGCGCAGGCGCACGGGTACCGAACGATAGCCCTCGGCAAACCACACCCCCGGTTGATGCCGGAGGTCGGCGAGCGCCTGCACGGAGGTCACCTCGCTGAATACCACCTGGACGTCGGCCTTCTGGACCAGGCGGTACTGGACGTCGATCAGTCGTTCCACCGCAGCGAATTGATAGCTGCCGAGCAGCAGCAGGGCCGCCGAGAGCCCGATGCCAAGCACCGACAACGCCGCCTTCAAGCGATGGCGTGCGAGGTGGCGGAGCACGACCCGGGTGGGTTGGTCGAGGCGACGCCCCAGCCGCGAGCCGGCGAGACGGCCGCGATGGAAACGCTCGGGCAGCGGCGGTCGCATCGCCTCGGCCGGCCGCAGCCGCGCCGCCGCGCGCACGGCGCCGAAGGTGCCTACTGCCCCGGCACCCCCGGCGACGAGCACGGCGATACCGACCACTCGAGGGCTCAACCGGAAATCGATGTTCGGAAAGCGGAAGTACTCCCGGTACAGCCCGCCGAGTGCCTCCGCGGCCCAGGCGCCGAAGGCCGCCCCCAGGATACCGCCCATGCCGACCACCACGGCGGTCATCAACGCATAGTGCACGGCGATATCCCAATCGCGATAGCCGAATGCCTTGAGCAGGGCGATCTCCCGGCGTTGAGTGCGAATCACCCGCGCCATCAACACACTGAGCAGGAACGCCGAGACACCCAAGAACACGGCGGGCAGCACCAACGCCATACCCCGCAACTGGTCGATCTCCTCGGCGAGGAAGCGCTCGGAGGGCAACTCGTCGCGGCCGTGGGCGCCGGTACCACCGTAGCGCCCCAGCACGGCGTCGACCCGCGCGACCACCGCCTCCACCCGGGCCCGGGCCTGGAGGGTGAGCACCACGTCATTGAACGCCCCCTCCATGCCATAGGCGCCGGCAAGGGCGCTGCGGCCCATCCACAGCACCCCGTAGCGTCGATAGTCGGGCAATAGGTCCGCCGGCCCCACCTGATAGACGAACTCCGGCGACAGCGCCACCCCACTGACCCGCAGCGCCTCCAGGCGACCGCGGATGATGGCGGTGATGCGGTCCCCCGGGTGCAGGCCGTGGGCCTCGGCAAAGGCCTCGCTCAATACCACCTGGTCCCTGCGCCCCGGCTCAGGCAGGCCGCCCTCGCGCAGGTGAAGGCGGTTTACCGCCGGCTGACGGCCGTCCGGAATGGACAGCGCCAACCCGCGCACCGGCTCACCGAAGCCCGGGATCTGGAGGCGTACCGGGGCCCGGATCCGGGTCTCCACCCGGTTCACCCCGGGCACGGCTACAAGGCGTTCCGCCACCGCCTCCGGGGCCCGCTTGAGGGTGACGAACACGTCGGCCAGCGCTTGATCCCGGTAAAAGGCCCCGCGGCTGCGCTCCATGGCCTCGAGACTGGTCACCGAGAGGATCAGGGTCATCACGCCGGCGCCGATCACCACGGCGATCGCCGTGGTCTGCGCCCCCAGACGAATCAGGTCCCGAAGGAGCTTGCGCCGCAGCGTTCGCACCACGCCTACCAGTGCAGCGACGCGGCCGGCCGCGGACGGGGGTTGGCCTCCGTGCGCGCCACCCGTCCGTCGTGGATGGCAATGACCCGGTCGGCGATCTCACTAATGACCGCATTGTGGGTGATGATCACGGTGGTGGTACCCAGGGAGCGATTGACGCGGGCCAAGGCCTCGAGGACCTGGATGCCGGTAGCCGAGTCCAGGGCCCCGGTGGGCTCATCGCAGAGCAACACGGCGGGTTGCTTGGCGATGGCCCGGGCGATGGCCACCCGCTGCTGCTCGCCGCCGGAGAGCTGCGCGGGAAAGTGGTCCAGGCGCGCATCCAGCCCCACCAGGCCCAGCGCCTGCTCCGGCGCCATGGGTTCCCGGCTGATCTCGGTGACGATAGCCACGTTCTCGCGGGCGGTGAGGCTGGAGATAAGGTTGTAGAACTGGAACACGAAGCCGACGTGCTCGCGTCGGTAGCGGGTCAGGGCCCGCTCGTCGGCATCCACCAGATCGTGCCCTCGGTAGAGGACGCGACCCGCCGTGGCGCTGTCCAGGCCACCGAGGATGTTGAGCAGCGTGGATTTTCCGGAACCCGAGGCGCCGAGCATGACGGCCAGCTCGCCGGCGTGGAGGGTGAGCTCGACGCCACGCAGCGCCGTCACCTCCGTCTCGCCGACCCGATAGACCTTGGTCAGCCCGCTGACCTCGAAGACCGCCCCGCCGGCCGCCCCAGTCATCGCCGTCCTCCCTGCCCTGCTGGCCGGTCCATGGTGTCACGAAGCGGCGGGGCGTTCACTGCGGGGGGTCACGAAGCGGCGGTAGTGGCCACAAGAAAGGGTCAGAAGAAGAAAGGGCCAGGAGGCCCCAGCCCTTCAACAGGATGGTGGGCCGTCAGGGACTCGAACCCCGAACCTACTGATTAAGAGTCAGCTGCTCTACCAATTGAGCTAACGGCCCGCTTGTCTGGGGTGAGCGATGGGATTTGAACCCACGACCGCCGGAGCCACAATCCGGTGCTCTACCAACTGAGCTACGCCCACCATTGTCTGTGCACTGTCAACTGGCGCGCCCGGCAGGACTCGAACCTGCAACCCTCGGCTTAGAAGGCCGATGCTCTGTCCGGTTGAGCTACGGGCGCGTAACCCACAGCCTCAAGCCTCGGCACCCGCCGGGTCGCCCAGCGTGGCGGCGGAACTGGTCGGGGTGGAGGGATTTGAACCCCCGACATCCTGCCCCCAAAGCAGGCGCGCTACCAGACTGCGCTACACCCCGTGCATCGATCGCCGGGTCACACCGGGCAGGCGTTCAGCCGTCGCCGTAGACGCCGGAATACTACGCAGGCGCCCGTGGCACGTCAAGCGCGGAATATTGAGCGCCCTACCGGCAAGTGAGAGAATTCGCGGCCTGTCCATCGGCGGTCGGCACACCCTGGGAGGAACTACGAATGAGCGCGAGCATCATCGACGGCAAGGCCATCGCCGCGCGGCTGCGCCACCACATCGCCGAGCGCGTCCAGGCCCACGCCGACGAAGGTGGCCGCCCCCCGGGGCTCGCCGTCATTCAGGTCGGCGAAGACCCCGCTTCCCGGGTGTATGTGCGCAAGAAACGCGAGGACTGCTCCGAGGTGGGCATCCAATCCTACGCCCACGATTTGGACGCCGAGACCAGCGAGGGCGAGCTGCTGGCGCTGGTCAACGAGCTCAACACCGACCCCGCGGTGGACGGGATCCTGGTCCAGCTGCCGCTGCCCGGGCACATCGATGCCCAGCGGGTGATCGAAACCATCCACCCGGACAAGGACGTGGACGGCTTCCACCCCGTCAACGTGGGCCGCCTGGCCCTCCGTCTGCCCGGGCTTCGCTCCTGCACCCCCCGCGGTGTAATGACCCTGCTCGAGCACAGCGCCATCGAGCTCTCCGGACGAGACGCCGTGGTCATCGGCCAGTCCAACATCGTTGGCCGGCCCATGGCCCTGGAGCTGCTCAACGCCCGCTGCACCGTCACCATCTGCCACAGCCGCACCCGCGGGCTGGCGGAGAAGGTCCGCGCCGCGGACGTCGTGGTGGCCGCCGTGGGCCGCCCGGGCTTCGTCCTCGGCGAATGGATCAAGCAGGGCGCGATCGTCATCGACGTGGGCATCAACCGCAATGACGCCGGCCGCCTGGTGGGGGACGTCGACTACGATGCCGCCGCCGCCCGGGCCGGCTGGATCACGCCAGTACCCGGTGGCGTCGGTCCCATGACCCGCGCCACCTTGCTGGCCAACACCCTCCAGGCGGCGGGCCTGGAACGCTGACTCACCCAGCACGGGCGCGCAAACGCAGCCGCGCAATGCGGTTGACCTGCTCGACGGCGGTGCGCCGTTCCTCGTCGGCGTCGTTGGCGAGACGGGTCTCGAAGGCGGTCAGGATGTCCCGGCGGTGGAAGCCCTTCACCGCCATCACGAAGGGCATACCGAAGCGCTCCCGATAGGCCCGATTGAGCGCCTGGAAGCGCTCCAGCTCCTCCGGCGTACACTGGTCGAGCCCCGCCCCCGCCTGTTCCCGACCGGAGTCCTCGGTGAGGGTGCCGCCCAACGCCGCCTTACCAGCCAGGTCGGGATGGGCCCGGATGACGGCCATTTGGTCCTCCGCGGCGGCCTCCCGGAGCACCGCCGCCATCGCCGCAGCGAGGGCCTCGGGATCGTCCTCCACCGGCGTCAGCCCCTGACGATACGCCTCCCGCGCCACCCACGGTGAGTGCTCGTAGACATCCCCGTAAGTGGCGACGAAGGCCTCCTCGTCGAGCTCGCTGGGCCGGGGTCGAAGTGTGGATGCCATCAGCGGTTTCCCCTCGGAAGGTTCCCGACGCGCCACTAACTGTATACATTTCCGGTTGCGGCTGTCGACACTTTGGTCTATACCTCCCGCGAACCGGTGACCAACGGGGAGAAGACGACATGGGCCGACTCACCACCCATATCCTGGATACCGCCCAAGGACATCCCGGTGCCGGCATCCGCATCGAACTTCGCCGGATGGAAAACGGCAACCCACGGCCCATCAAAGAAGCGGTGACCAATGGGGACGGGCGGGTGGACGCGCCACTGCTCGAGGGCGAGGCACTGACCGCCGGCGACTATGAGCTCGTCTTTCACGTGGGGGACTACTTCGACGGCTCGGGGCTGGGCACGGAGAGTCCGCGCTTTCTCAACGAGGTGGTAATCCGCTTCGGTGTCGCCCGCCCCGATGAGCATTATCACGTCCCGCTGCTCATCTCGCCCTACGGCTACACCACCTACCGCGGCAGCTGACCCCCATGGAGGCGGCGCTCGCCGAGTGGTCGGGCCTGCTGGTCCGCTGGCTGCATCTCATCGCCGGCGTGGCCTGGATCGGCGCGTCGTTCTACTTCAACTGGTTGGAGAACCACCTCGAGCGTACGGGCCGGCCCGAGGGGATCGCCGGCGAGCTCTGGGCGGTCCACGGCGGCGGCTTCTACTTCGTTCGGAAGTATGCCGTGGCACCGCCACAGCTGCCCGAACGACTGCACTGGTTCAAGTGGGAGGCCTACTCCACCTGGATTACCGGCTTCCTGCTACTGATTGTCGTCTATTACCACAATGCCGGCACGATGATGCTCGGCACCGCCGGGGTGCTGGCACCGTGGCAGGCGGTAGCCCTGGGGCTGGCCACGCTGGTGGTCAGCTGGCTGGTCTACGATGCGCTGTGCCGGCAGCTCGGCCATCGGCCGGGGTGGCTCGCGACCCTCATCACCGTGCTCCTGGTGCTGCTCGCCTGGGGGCTGTCGACGCTGCTCAGTGGCCGCGCGGCGTACATCCACGTGGGCGCGGCCGTCGGCACTTGCATGGTGGCCAACGTGTTCTTCGTCATCATCCCGTCCCAGAAGGAGCTGGTTCGCGCCATGGAGCAGGGACGGGCGCCGGACCCGCGCCACGGCAAGGCCGGGCTGCTGCGCAGCCGCCACAACAACTATCTCACCCTGCCGGTGCTGTTCATCATGATCAGCAACCACTACCCGAGCACCTACGCCCAGGAATGGAACTGGGCGATCCTCGCGGCGCTGTCGGTAATCAGTGTGGCGGTGCGCCACTACTTCAACATCCGCCACCGTCCGGGACGGTCCAAGGCCTTGATTCTTCCGGCCAGTGCCCTCGCCTTTGCCGCCGTGGCGATTGCGGCGAGCCCGGCACTGCACGAGCCGTTCACCGGTGGCCCAAACGGGCCTAGCGCGGCGGTCACCGAGGAGGTAGCGTCCGCCGAGATCCAGGGAATCATCCAGTCCCGTTGCACCGCCTGCCACGCCGAGGAGCCGAGCTTCGCCGGTTACGCCAGCCCGCCGGCGGGCGTGGTACTGGAGACGCCCGCGGAGATTCGACGCCAGCGCGAGGCGATCGCCCGGGTAGCGGTGGACAGCGACTATATGCCACTGGCCAACATCACGGAGATGACCGAGGACGAACGCCGGCGCCTCGGGGCCTGGATCGCCGCAGCGGAACAAGACCCATGATCCCCGTGGGGGCGGTTTGCCAAAGGGCCGGCGGAATGGCTAAATTCGGACCAGGGAGCCCCATGAGCAGCCCCGACGAGCCACACTGATGACCGAACGGAAGGAATCCCCGCCCCTCGCGCCGCCCGGCCTCGCGCCGGAGGCCGGGCGGCGCTCCACGGACGAGACCATTTACCGGACAATCTACAACGCCGTGCTCACCCAGCGACTGCCCCCGGGCACCCGGCTCCCGGAGGTCAGCCTCGGCAAGCTCTTCGGGGTGAGCCGCTCGGTGATACGCAAGGCCTTGGCGCGGCTCGATGGCGACCAGCTCGTGACCCGCCGACCCAACCAGGTGGCCATCGTGGCCCGCCCCAGCGTCGAGGAGACACGGCATATCTTTGACGCGCGCCGCCTCGTGGAGGCGGAGGTGGTCCGTCAGCTCGCGGGTGTGCGGGCGCAGGTGGTGGAGCAGTGTCTGCGCGAGATCATCGCCGACGAACACGCCGCCCACCAGGAGGCCCGGGAGGACGAGCGGGTCCAGCACTCCATGGCCTTCCACCTGTGCATCGCCGACCATGCCCCCAACGCCGTGCTCGGACGCATGCTCCGCGAGTTGGTGATCCGCACCTCAATCGTCATCGCGCTGTACAAGGCACCAGGCATGAGCGCCTGTTACCTGGGGGATGACCACCAGGCCCTCGCCGACGCCCTGTCCGCCGGGCACGGAGACGAGGCCGCCCGACGGGCGCGCGAACATCTGGATGCCCTGGAGGCGCGCCTGAGCCTCGAGGAGCAGCCACGCCCCGTGGATTTGGCGGATATCCTCAAGCACTGAAACCTCAACGGTCCAGGTAGTCCGCCGCCCATGCGAGACTGGCTGCGGTGTCTCCCGAGGGACGGTATTCGCAGCCTACCCATCCCCGGTATCCCCACTCATCGAGGCGGTCGAGGAGATAGGGATAATGGATCTCGCCGGTCCCCGGTTCATGCCGGCCGGGGTTATCGGCAATCTGGATATGACCGATGCGGGCGAGATTCGCCTCCATCGTGCGCGCCAGATCCCCTTCCATCACCTGCATGTGGTAGACGTCATATTGCAGCGCGAGGTTATCGGCGCCGGCCTCGTCGAGTATGGCCAGCGCGTCGGCGGAACGGTGGACGAGAAAACCGGGGATATCCCGCGTATTGATGGCCTCCAGCAGCAGCGTCACCCCCGCCTGCCCGAACCGCGGGGCCGCCTCGGCGAGGCTCGCTACCAGAGTGGAACGGGCCTCGGCGGTGTCCACCCCCTCCGGCAGACACCCCGCCAGGCAGTGGACACGCCGGCAGTCCAGCGCCCGTGCATAAGTGATCGCCTCCTCCAACCCTTCGCGGAATTCCTCGCGACGCAGGGGATGGCAGGCGATGCCGCGCTCGCCGGCGTCCCAATCGCCTGGCGGTAGGTTGAACAGCACCTGGGTGAGGCCGTTTTCCACCAGCAACTCCTGGAGCTGCTGCGGCGGATAGTCATAGGGGAAGAGGTATTCCACGCCGCGGAAGCCGGCGTCGGCGGCCGCCTTGAAACGATCGAGGAAATCATACTCGGTGAACAGCAGCGAGAGGTTGGCGGCGAGGCGTGGCATGGCGGCTCCTGCGGCGTGAGTGTGCACCGCAAGTGTAGCCGAGCCGCCCTGGGCCTTTCACCGCCCGCGCGGGGGCACGCTCAGGCCGCCTCCCGCGGCTGTGCCTCCCACACCGGCGCCGCCCATACCAGCGCGCGCAGCCGTTCGGCCTGCAACACCTCGTGGCCGGTGGCCGGGCGGTCCAGGCGTTCCACTTCCCGCGGACGGGTGCAGGCGCACGCCAGCACCACCGCCGATTCCCGTGGCACCACCTGCCAGGCCGCGCAACGAACGCACTCCTGATAATCCCAGCTCTGATGCGTCACGCCCGTCATGATCCCTCCCGCAGCGGATAAAAGTGACGCTGCCATCACATCGCATCCGCTCCGGCGCGACCATGACCCAGATCAACGCCCCGCTCCCACTGTCGCGCCACGATGACCTACAATCGTGGAAAATGCTTCCACGAGGAGAAACGTTGGCGGAACGAGTAACGCGAACCACCGGTCGCCCCCGGACCAGCAACCGCGGCGGTGGGCACAGCCAGTCACTCACTCGGGGACTGCATATCCTCGAGGCGCTGGCCGGCGCGGGCCACGGGCTCACGCTCTCGGAGATCTCCCAGATCGCCGGCCTCGCCCCATCAACCACCCACCGGCTGCTCCACACCCTGGAGCAGCTGCAGTTCGTCCAGCAGGACGAGGATCTGGGCCTCTGGCAGGTGGGGGTCAAGGCCTTCATCGTGGGCAATGGCTTCGTCGACGCCCGGGACTACGTGGCCGAGAGCCGCCCCTATCTCCACCAGCTCATGGAGGACACCGGCGAGACGGCCAACCTCGCCGTCCAGGACGAGGGCTACGCGGTCTTCCTCGCCCAGGTGGAATCCCAGGAGATGATGCGCATGATCGTGCGCCTCGGCAGCCGCGCCCCGCTGCACGCCTCCGGCGTGGGCAAGGCGTTGCTCGCGAGCATGACGGACCCGGAGGTGGAACGCATTCTCCAGCGGCGGGGCCTGCCGCGGGTGACCGACAACACCCTGGATACGCCGGCCCGGCTCCTCGCGGATCTCGCCGAGATCCGCGAGCGCGGTTACGCCTGCGACTATGAGGAGCATGCGGTGGGCCTGCGCTGCGTCGCCGCCACGATCCATGATGAGACCGGCCAGGCGCTCGCTGCCATCTCTGTTTCGGGCCCCCGGGCGCGCATCACCGATGCCGTAATGCACGAGCTCGGCGCCAAGGTGGCGCGCACCGCGCGGGCCATCACGAGCCGACTCGGTGGCGTCGCTATTCAGAACAGGGCGTCCAGGGCCTGATCCAGCCGGGAGACCGGAACGATCTCCATCCCCCGAGGCCGCTGGGCCTTGGGGGGGAGGTTCTTGGCCGGCACCAGGGCGCGGCGAAAGCCGTGCTTGGCGGCCTCGGCGAGGCGCTCCGGGCCGTTGGGCACCGGCCGGATCTCGCCGGCCAGGCCGACCTCTCCGAACTGTACCCACTCCTGGGGCACGGGACGGTCGCGGAGACTCGAGATCACCGCCGTGAGACTCGGCAGGTCGCTGGCGGTCTCGGAGACCCGAACGCCCCCTACGACATTGATGAACACATCCTCTCCGAACGTGCTCACCCCGGCGTGGCGCTGCAGCACCGCCAGCAGCATGGCCAGGCGATTGCCGTCGAGGCCCAGCGCCACCCGTCGGGGATTGGCCAGCGGGCTCTCGTTGACCAGGGCCTGGACCTCCACCAGCAGCGGTCGGGTCCCTTCCCGGGTGACCATGATCACACTCCCGGAGACCGCCTCCTCGTGGCGGGAGAGGAAGATCGCGGAGGGGTTCTTCACCTCGTGGAGCCCGGTATCGAGCATGGCGAACACGCCCAGCTCATTGGCGGCGCCGAAGCGGTTCTTCACCGCCCGCAGTAGGCGGTAGCGGCTTCCGGAATCGCTCTCGAAGTAGAGCACGGTATCCACCATGTGCTCCATGACCCGCGGCCCGGCGATCTGGCCCTCCTTGGTGACGTGACCCACCAAGAACAGCGTCGTCCCGCTCTGCTTGGCGAAGCGCACCAGTTGTGCCGTGCACTCGCGCACCTGGGCCACCGAGCCCGGGGCCGACCCCAGGGCCTCGCTGTGCAGGGTCTGTATGGAGTCGATGACCATGACCCCGGGACGTTCGGACATCGCCGCCTCCAAGATGGCCTCCACGGAGGTCTCCGCAAGCAGCCGCAGCCCCTCCGCGGAGACGTTCAGCCGACTCGCCCGCAGGCCCACCTGCCGCAGCGACTCCTCGCCAGTAACGTAGAGTGCACGTCGCTCCGCGGGTAGCCGGGCGACGGTCTCCAGCAACAGGGTAGACTTGCCGATGCCGGGGTCGCCGCCCAGGAGGATGACCGCACCGACCACCAGGCCGCCCCCGAGGACCCGGTCCAGCTCACCGGTGCCTGTAGTCTGACGGCTCTCCTCGTCGGCGGGGACGTCGGCGAGGCTGCGCACGCCCTGGTCACCGGCATACTGCTCGCGGCCCTGCCGGCCGCCACCGGCCGCCGGCGCCACCACCTGCTCCTCCAGGGTGTTCCAGGCCCCGCAGTCCGGGCACTGCCCGGCCCACTTCGCCGACTCGCCGCCACAGGCGGTGCACACGAATGCACGGCGGGAACGTCCGGCCTTGGCCATGCTCACTCCTCCACGATTCGCTCGACGCGGGGCGTGAGCCGGCAGAAGAGCTCGTAGGCAATGGTGCCGGCGGCGTCCGCGACGCGCTCCGCGGGCAACCCCTCGCCCCATAGGGTGACCCGGTCACCGGGGGCCGCCTGCGGGGCGCCCCGCAGGTCGACGCACAGCATGTCCATGGATACCCGCCCGGCCAGGGCGGCCAGGTGCCCCGCCACCAGCACGGGCGTGCCATTGGGGGCGTGCCGGGGATAGCCGTCGCCGTAGCCGATGGAGGCAACGCCCACCGGCATGTCTTCCGGACAGGTGAAACCGCCGCCATAGCCGATACGGTCCCCCTTACAACGGCGGTGCACGGCGATGAGCCGGGCCTCCAGGGTCATGGCCGGGCGCAACGGCGGCCGCCCGCCACCGTCGATGAACGGTGACGCGCCATACAGGCAGATACCCGGACGCACCCAGTCCCCGTGGGCCACGGGCCAGCCCAGGGTGCCGGCGGAATTGGCCAGGGACACCTCGCCGGGGAGTTCGCCCCGTGCCGCCTCGAAGTCGTCGACCTGGGCACCGGTGGTGGGGTCATCGCGGTCGTCGGCACTCGCCAGATGGGTGAGCCAGCGGATCTCGCCGACCGCTGGGCAGGCACGTAGGCGCCGGTACACGCCCGCCGCGGCCTCCGGCGGGAAACCGAGCCGGTGCATGCCGGTATCCACCTTGATCCATACGTCGATGGGCCGCCCCCGCGCGGCCGATTCCAGGCAATCCAGTTGCCAGGGGGCGTGGATCACGGCATCCAGCCGCCGTTCCGCGAAGAGGGGAATCTCGTCGCCACTAAAAAAGCCCTCGAGGAGCACCACGCGATGCCCGAACCCCGCCTCCCGCAGGGGAAGCGCCTCGGCAAGGCAGCTCACTGCCAGGGCGTCGGCCCCGGCGAGGGCATCGGCGACCGGCAGCAACCCATGGCCGTAGGCATCGGCCTTGAGCACCGCCATCACCCGCGCGCCGGGGGCATGCCGGCGGACGACGGCGAGGTTCTCACGCAGGGCAGCGGCATGGATGGTGGCACGGGCGATCCGGGTCACTACCAGGCCTCGCTCCCGTATATGTCCTCGATGTGGTTCTCGAAGCGGGTGAACTGGCCGAGGAAGGTCAGCCGCATCGTGCCCACCGGCCCGTTGCGCTGCTTGCCGATGATGATCTCGGCGACGCCCTTATCCGGGCTGTCCTCGTTATAGACCTCATCCCGGTAGATGAACACGATGACGTCTGCATCCTGCTCAATCGCTCCCGACTCGCGAAGGTCGGACATCACCGGGCGCTTGTTGGGGCGCTGCTCGAGGCTGCGGTTGAGCTGGGAGAGCGCGATCACCGGCACCTCCAACTCCTTGGCCATGGCCTTGAGCGAGCGCGAGATCTCGGAGACCTCCTGGGCGCGGTTCTCCTTGAAGCCGGGCAGCTGCATGAGCTGGATGTAGTCGATGAGGATCAGCCCGAGACCATGCTCGCGCTTCAATCGCCGGGCCCGGGCACGCATCTCCGTGGGCGTGAGCCCGGGCGTGTCGTCGATGAACAGCTTCGCCCGCGAGAGCAGGTTCATGGTGCTGGTCAGTCGCGGCCAGTCATCATCCGCCAGACGCCCGGACCGGATCTTCTGCAGCTCCACCCGGCCGAGGGAGGCGAGCATTCGCATCGCCAGGGCATCCGCGGGCATCTCCATGCTGAACACCGCCACCGGTGTGTCGTCGTGCATCGCGACGTTCTCGGCGACGTTCATGGCGAAGGTGGTCTTGCCCATAGAGGGCCTGGCCGCCACCACCACCATGTCACCGCCTTCCAGCCCGGAGGTCATGCGGTCAAAGTCACTGAACCCCGTGGGCAAGCCGGTGACGTCGCCATCCTGGTGGTACAGGGTGTCGATGCGGTCAACGACATCGGGCAGGATCTCGCGCACGCCGATAAAGCCGCGCCGGTGGCGCCGTGACTGCTCGGCGATCTCGAATATGGTGCGCTCGGCGTGATCCAGCAGCTCCTCGCTGGTGCGGCCATCCGGCGTGTAGCCGGAGCTGGCCACCTCGGTGCCGGCGGCGATGAGCTGGCGCAGCACGGACTTCTCGCGGACGATGTCCGCATACGCGCGAATATTCGCCGAGCTAGGGGTATCCTTGGCCAGGGCCCCGAGATAGGGCAGCCCCCCCGCGTCCTCGAGCTCGCCGTTGGCCTTCAGCCACTCCGAGAGGGTGACCGCGTCCATGGGCTGGCCGGCCTCGGCCAGGCTCTCCATGGCGCGAAATATGAGGCGGTGGTCCCGGCGGTAGAAGTCCGGCTCGGAGACCCGGTCGGCGACCTGATCCCAGGCCGCGTTATCCACCATCAGCCCACCGAGGACCGCCTGCTCGGCCTCCATGGAATGGGGCGGCACCTTCAGTGCCTCGGTCTCGCTCAGGGCGGCACGCGCCTCGGCCATCGCCACCTCCGCGCCCGCTCGGGGCTGCCTCACCTTCCCGGACAGGGCACACCCGCCGACGCCGCGCGTCCGGGGCGACGCGCGGCCATGGGATACGCCGACCTACTTCAGCCTTCGCCCTCGATGACCACGTTCACCGTGGTGTCGACGCCGGAGTGCAGGTGCAGCTCGATCTCGTACTCGCCGGTCTGCCGCAACGGTCCCTCCGGCATCCGCACCTCATGGCGCTCCACCGGCACCCCGGCCGTGGTGATCGCCTCGGCGATGTCGGCGGTACCCACAGAGCCGAAGAGCTTACCCTCCTCGCCGGCCTTGGCCTGAATCGTGACGGTCAGGCCGGTGAGTTGCTCGGCACGACGCTGGGCGGCGGCGAGCTGCTCCGCGGCCTGGCGCTCGAGCTCGGCACGACGCTCCTCGAAGTAGCGGATGTTCTCCGCCGTCGCCATCCGTGCCTTGCCTTGCGGCAGCAGGTAATTGCGGCCATAGCCGGCACGAACCTTCACGCGATCGCCGAGATCGCCGAGATTATCGATCTTCTCAAGCAGAATGACTTCCATTACCAATCCCCAAAACCAGTCTTGCGATTGCAGTCCATCACCGCCTTCAGGCGGGACGCGAGACCCGCCGGCGTACGTCCACGAAGACGTCGACCATGCCGAGCAGGGCGTAGATGCGCGCAAACGGCGCCAGTGTGAGGTAGACCACCACCAGCCAGACACGGCTCGCGCCGCGCTCGTGGACCAGGGCGTGGGCCACTGCCAGCGCCTGAAACAGGAACACCGTGCTCACCACCAACGCGAGGTCATAGACGAGCCCGCCACCGGCGAAACCACCCAGGACCAGCAGCACCAGCGCCGCCACTGTGAACGCCCGCGAAAACCGCAGCCCCCGGAACTCGGCACCGAACCCGCCCGGATTATACAGCAGGCCCTGCCACCAGCGCCCGAGCAGCAGGCTCGCCACGCCCACGAACAGCAGGTTGCCGAACCACAGCGAGGTCATCATCGCCGCCACGTCCCCGGCCTGCTGCTGGAGCGCCTCGCGCATGGCCGGGTCGGCGAACAGCTCCGAGGCCCGCACCAGCATGTCCCGCCAGTAGGCCCCGGCATCCCCCACCGCTAGGTGGAACAGCAACACTGCCAGCGCAGCGAGACCCGCGGCCAGCTCCAGGGTACGACCCAGCGAAACCGTCACCCGCAGGCAGCCAGCGATGGCGACCATCGGCAGCCACACCTGGAGCGGGGCCTGCAGCGCCGGCACGGGGCTACCGAGGCTGACCGCGCTGACCGCACCGAGCACGACGCTGGCGCCCACCGTCACCAGCAGCCCCTCGTTGACCCCACGCCGCAGGGTCACCAGCGCCACCGCCGCAGCGCTCAACCACAGCAGCAGCGGCATCATCGCGGCAACGGCCGTCACCGCGATGGCCGCGAGGCGACCACGCATGACGAAGGCCGCCAGCGCCTGCATGTCAGTGGCGGTCGGTGTAGGGCAGAAGCGCCAGGTAGCGCGCCCGCTTGATCGCCCGCGCGAGCTGCCGCTGGTAGCGCGCGGCGGTGCCGGTGATGCGGCTGGGGACGATCTTGCCCGTTTCCGTGATGTAGTTGCGCAGGGTGTTGAGATCCTTGTAGTCGATCTCCTTCACGCCCTCCGCGGTAAACCGACAATACTTCCTGCGACGGAAAAAACGTGCCATGTCTCGATTACTCCCGATATTGGTGCGCGCCGCCGGTGCTCTCTATCCGGTCGGCGCTGATGATCAAGCGATTGTCCCCGTCCCGCTGCCGGGCACGGGCCAAAAACCCCTCGACGGTGATCTCCGTGCCCGGCGGCCAGCGGGTGAGCCCCTCGCCCACCGCATCGCCGGCGGCGCGGACGCCGACCCGGAAACGCACGGGACGGCTCGCGCCGCCCTCCTCCTGCCGTGACTCGTGCTCGAGCAGGAAGCGGGCGATGGGGACCCCGGCCGGCGAGTACCGCAGCCGGGCCGTCTCCACGAGGCGGCCGGTCAAGCGTACGCGGTTCGCGGCCACGACGGCCCGCTCAGGCCTCCGAGGACTCCCGGCCGCTGCGCTCTTCCTCGCGACGCTCGTCGTCGCGACGCTCGTCGTCGCGCCGCTCGTCGTCGCGCCGCTCGTCCTGGTTCTTGGCCAGCGGCGACGGCTCGGTCACCGCCTCTTGGCGGGACAGGGTCATATGCCGGATGACGGCGTCATTGAACCGGAACAGCGAAACCAGCTCGTCGAGCTCCGCCGGGGTACACTCCACGTTCATCAGGACGTAATGGGCCTTGATGAGCTTATTGATCGGGTAGGCGAGCTGCCGGCGCCCCCAGTCCTCGAGCCGATGGATGCTGCCGCCACCACCCTCGATGAGGTTGCGGTAGCGCTCGATCATGGCGGGCACCTGATCGCTCTGGTCCGGGTGGACCATGAAGACGATTTCGTAGTGTCGCATTGTCACTCCTTACGGTTGTCTGACCCGGAGGTCATGAAAGCCATCCGCGCGGCGGCGGACAGCAAGGAGACGCCCGGAACGGGCGAACGGGCAATGATACCCGGAACGCCGGCACGCGCCAAGCCGCGGGTACAGGCAATGGGAAACATCAACAACGACGCTGGCGCACCGCCTCGAACAGAACCACGCCGGTGGCCACGGAGACATTGAGGCTCTCGACACCGCCGGCCATGGGGATGCGGATCACGGTGTCACAGGCCTCCCGGGTGAGCCGGCGCAGGCCGCGCTCCTCGGCGCCGAGCACCAGGGCGATGGGGCCGGTGAGATCGCTGGTGTAGAGGTCAGCGTCGGCGGAATCCGCGGCCCCCACCAGCCAAATACCCCGCGCGCGCAGGGCGCGAAGGCTGCGAGCGAGGTTGGTGACCTGGTAGAACGGTACCCGGGAGGCCGCGCCGGCGGCCACCTTGTGGACTACCGGGGTCAGCCCCGCCGCCCGGTCCCGGGGGGCGATCACCGCGTCGACCCCCGCGGCATCGGCGGTACGCAGGCAGGCACCCAGGTTGTGAGGATCCTGGACTTGGTCGAGGACCAGCAGCAACGGCGGCCCCTCCAGGACATCCAAGTGCTCGAGCAGCGCCTGATCACCGCGGGGCTCGTCACCGCGATAGCGGATCACCACCCCCTGGTGGGCACCACCCCCCGACAGCCGGTCCAGGGTCCGACGGTCGGCGTCGTGGACCGGGCACCCGGCGGCCTCCAGCTGCTCACGCAGCCGGCGCCCCCGCGGATCCCGGCGCCGCGCATCCACCCAGGCCTCCACCACGCGGGTGGGGTCGTAACGCAGCGCGGAACGCACCGCATGCTGGCCGAACAGGGTCTGTAGGGTGGCGCTCAACTGTCGCCGTCGCCGCGCCGCCGTCCGGGACGCCGGCGTCGCCTCCCGCTCTTGGCGCTCTTACCGCCCTTGCCCTGCTCCTGGCGGCGCTTGCTGCTACGCGTGCCACCCCCCTCCAAGGGCTCACCGTCCGGGCCGAGGGGGTGGGCCACCGGCTGGAAATCGATCTTGCGCTCGTCGATATCCACCCGGGCAACGAGTACCCGGATACGATCGGTAAGCCGGTACTCCTTGCCGGTACGCTCGCCGGTGAGGCGGTGGCCGACCGGGTCGAAGTGGAAGAAATCGCTCTCGAGGTTGGTGATGTGGATGAGCCCATCCACGTAGATGCCCTCGAGCTCCACGAACAGCCCGAAGCTGGTGACCCCGCTGATCACACCGTTGAACTCCTGGCCCACCCGTTCGGCCATATAGCGGCACTTCAGCGTCATCTCGGCGTCGCGGCTCGCCTCCTCGGCGCGCCGGTCAGTCATCGAGCAGTGCTCGCCCAGGGTAACCAGGTAGTCATTGCTATAGCCGAAATCCGCCGGCTTGCCACCGTTGATGACATGCTTGATCGCGCGGTGGACGACCAGGTCCGGATAACGCCGGATCGGCGAGGTAAAGTGGGTGTAGGCATCCAGGGCCAGGCCGAAATGCCCGGCGTTGTCCGGGCGGTACTCCGCGGCCATCATCGAGCGCAGCAGGACGGTCTCGATGAGGTGTCGGTCGGGGCGGCTACGCACGCGTTGCATTAACGCAGCGTAATGCTTCGGCTCCGGACTGTCGCCGCCCTCCAGCCGCAGTCCCACCTGGGCCAGGAACTGGCGTAGGTTATCCAGGCGCTCCTCCGCCGGCGGCTCGTGCACCCGATAGAGGGCGGGCACGCGCTTGCGCTCGAGGAACCTCGCGGCGGCCACGTTGGCCCGCACCATGCACTCCTCGATGAGCTTGTGCGCATCATGGCGCTCGGTGGGATGGATGGCCGCGATCTGCCCATCGGAGTCGAATTCGATCTCCGTCTCCGTGGTCTCGAAGTCGATGGCGCCACGGCGATCCCGATCCTTACGCAGGACGCGGTAGAGCGAGAACAGGTGATCGATGTACTTGAGGATGCCGCGGTAGCGCCGGCGCACCTCCGGATCCCGATCGATGTGGATGGCCTTGACCTCGTCGTAGGTCAGCCGGGCGTGGGAGCGCATCACCGCATCATAGAAGCGCGAGCGCCGCACCTTGCCCTCGCGGTTGATCTGCATCTCGCAGACCATGCACAGGCGATCCACCTTCGGGTTGAGCGAACACAGCCCGTTGGAGAGCTCCTCGGGCAGCATGGGTACCACGCTGCGGGGGAAATACACCGAATTGCCGCGCTCGGCGCCTTCGGTGTCCAGTGGGCTGCCGGGGGTCACGTAATGGGCCACGTCGGCGATGGCCACCAGCAGCTTCCAGCCGTTCTCGGTGGGCTCGCAGTAGACCGCGTCGTCGAAATCCCGGGCGTCGGGGCCGTCGATGGTCACCAGGGGGAGTTTGCGCAGATCCTTGCGTCCCTGCTTGGCCGCCTCAGGCACCTCCTCGCCGAAGGCCACGGCCTCCTGCTCCACCTCCTTCGGCCATTCCACCGGGATGCCATGGACCCGGGCGGCGACGTCGATCTCGCTGCCCTCGGGGATATGGCGCCCCACTACCTCGGTGACCCGGCCGATGGGCTGGCGGCGCTTGGAGGGCTGACTCAACACCTCCACCACCACCAGATCGCCGTCTTGGGCGTCGCCGCGGTTATCCGGCGGGATGATGACGTCCTGGTGCAGGCGCTTGTTGTCCGGCACCAGGAAGCCGACACCGCTCTCCTCGAAGTAGCGCCCGGCGATGCTGCGGTTGGCCCGCTCCAGGACCTCCACCACCTCGCCCTCCGGGCGGCCCTGGCGATCGACGCCGGTGATCCGGACCACCGCACGGTCACCGTGGAGGAGATTGCGCATCTCCCGGGGCGAGAGGAACACCGTGTCGCCGGGGAGGTCCGGGCGCAGCACGCCCCAGCCCTCCGGGCCGGAGCGCACGCGCCCGCGCACCAGCTCCTCGTTGTCCACCACCACATAGCCGTTGCGGCGGTTGCGCACGAGCTGGCCATCGCGCTCCATGGCGCGCAGCCGACGGCGCAGACCCTCAAGGGCATCCTCGTCGGTCAGTCCAAAGAGCTCAGCAAGCTCCTTGCGGGCGAGGGGCCGCGCCGCCGCCTCGAGCTGCTCGAGGATATACTCGCGACTCGGGACCGGGTTCCCGTACTTTTCCTGCTCGCGCGCCAGATGCGGGTCCGCACCCGGATCGACACTACCTTTTTTGGCCATGCGGTTCGCTTCCTATTCGCAACAAATGGCGCCATTAATGCGCGGAAGCATACGCCATCGGCCCCGCTCCATGCACCCGCTCGCACTGAAATGCCAGCGCGCTCAGCGCCCGCGGAGATAGCGCGAAACCACCTTCTCCTCGCGGATCAGCCCCTGAGGCCGGAACAGCACGATGCCGGCGAGCAGGAGCGCCACCAGCAGCCAGCGGAAGTAGGCCGCCCGCCGGGGCAGGTCATCGGAGATCAGTGCCAGCAGCGGCTCGATGGCGCTGGTCAGGAAGGCGGTGCCGCTCCACACCCCCCAGACGATGAAGCCCCCGATCACCGCGCCGCGGTTATTGCCGCTGCCGCCGAGCATGAGCATCACCCACACCAGGAAGGTGGCGAACAGCGCGTGGAAGTGGCTGTAGTCGATGGTCACCACGTAATGGGCGTAGAGAGCGCCAGCGATGCCCATGATCACCGCCCCGAACACGAAGGACTGGATGCGCACATAGGTGATGGGTTTGCCGTTCATCGCCGCCGAGCCCTCGTCATCACGCACGGCCCGTAGCATCCGCCCCCAGGGCGAGCGACAGGCACGCTCGACGACCATGTACACCACCGCCAAAAACAGCGTGATGATCACCAGGTAGATCAGCGGATAATCTCGCGGCGACAACGGCTCCAGCAACGCGGTCGCCCAGGCCGGGAGCCATTCGCAGACATCACCGCGCACCGCGCACTGCAGCGGCTGGGGGATGCCGCGCAGCGGCTGCGGGCCGTTGGCGAGCCAGCGCTCGTTCTGGAAGATCAACCGGATGATCTCCGCCACGCCGATGGTGGCGATGGCAAGGAAATCCATCCGCAACCGCAGCACGGGCACCGCCACCAGGAAGGCCACCACCGCGGAGACCGCCGCCGCCGCGGCTACACCCACCAGGAACGGCATGTCCAGGCCGAAGGCCATCTGGGTGTACTGCGCCGCCATCCCTGTGGGGGCCTCCACGGTGACCAGCGCTGAAGTGAAGGCACCCACGGCGAAGAAACCGGCCACGCCGAAGTTGAGATGCCCCGTATAGCCCCACTGCGTGTTCAGCCCGAGGCTCAGCATGGCGTAGACGCTGCCCATGATGGCGAAGGACACCACATAGGCCAGGATGCCCGGCGGCAGCGCTGCCGCCGCGACGAAGCCAGCGACCGCCCCGATCACGACAGCGGCGGGCAGCCGCCAGGGGCGCGGCGGCAGCACCAACGCCATCAGCAGCACGGCGGGTATGACCAGCAGGATGCCCTTGATCAATACGATGCTCGACATGGCGCTACCCTCCCGAGCGGCCGAACAGGCCCTGGGGCCGGACCAGCAAGACGATCACCATAAGCACGAAGGCCACGGCGGGACCGTAGGTCGGATCGAGGAATGCCGAGGAAACCTGGTGGGTCACACCGATAATCAGCGCCCCCACCAACGCACCGTAGGGATTGCCGATACCCCCCATGATGGTGGCGGCAAACATCGGTAGCAGCAGCCAGAAGCCCATCTCCGGGCGCAGTTGCGAGGACAGCCCGTACATGGTCCCCGCCGCCGCAGCCAGGGCGCCACCGATCATCCAAGTCCAGGCGATCACCCGCTCGGTATTGATCCCGCGGACCTGGGCCAGCTCCGGGTTGTCCGCCGTGGCCCGCATGGCCTTGCCGATGCGGGTGCGCTCGAGGAGCAGATACACCGCCGCCATGAGCACCAGGGCCAGCACCAGGATGAAGAGCTGGTCGGCGCGTATGCGGATCCCCAGGGGCAGGTCCAGGGCGGGGTTGGCACGGCCGGGGTAGTAGAAGTGGAAATCCGGTCCCCAGAGGATGTAGATGATGCTGCGCAGGAAGAACGCCATCGCCAGCGAGGCCATGGCGAAGAGCACCAGGTGCGCATTTTGATTGCGCAGGCGGCGGTAGACCACCCGATCCACCGCCAGGCCCACCAGGCCCACCAGGGGCATGGCGAGGACCAGCGCCACGAGGAATTCCCAGCCGAAGGACAGCGGCCGCAGCGTCTGCCCCTGGGGTAGCAAGGCCACCAGGGCGAAGGTGAAGTAGGCGCCGAAGGTCACCAAGGCACCGTGGGAGAAGTTCGGGAATTTGAGCACGCCGTAGACCAGCGTCAGCCCAATGCTCCCGAGTCCGATGATGCCCCCAAGCATCAGCCCCCAGGCCACCAGGGACAGCAGCCGCTCGCCGCCCACGCCCTGGGCCCAGGCAAGGGCCACCAGCGCCACAAAGACTGCGGCCACCGCCACCAGCAGGAAGGCGCGGGTCTGGACCACCTCGCGCAGGCGCTCGCCGGGCCGTTTCTCGCGCAGGACCATGCCGCCGGCGGTGTTGGCCGGATCGCCCCCATTCATCGATTAACCCCCCAGATACAGACGACCCACGTCGGGGTCGTTGAGCAGCTCATGGCCGGCGCCCTCGACGCGGTTCTGGCCACTGGCCAGGACATAGCCACGGTCGGCCATTTCCAGGGACTTGCGGGCATTCTGCTCGACCATGAGCACCGCCAGCCCCGTCGCGTTGATGCGCCGGATATTCTCGAACATCTCGTCCACCAGCTTCGGTGACAGCCCGGCGGAGGGCTCGTCGAGGAGCAGCAACCCCGGGTCCAGCATCAGCGCGCTACCGATGGCCACCATCTGCCGCTCGCCGCCGGACATCTTGCCCGCGCGCTGGCGGCGGCGCTCCTCGAGCTTCGGGAAGAGCTCGTAGATCCGCGCCTTGCGCTCGGGGAGCTGGCGCTCCTCGAGCAGGTACCCCCCCATCTCCAGGTTCTCCTCCACCGTGAGCTGAACGAAGACATTCGCCACTTGGGGCACATAGCACATCCCCCGCTTGACCACCTCGTAGGGGGTCAGCCCGGCGATCTCCTGGTCGCGGAACTGGATGGATCCCTGCTTGGGATGGACCAGCCCGAAGATGGTCTTCATCACTGTGGACTTGCCGGCACCATTGGGCCCGATCAGCGAGACGATCTCGCCGTCGTGCACCTCCAGATGCACGTCGTGGAGGATCTCGGTGTCCCCGTAGCCCGCGGTAATCCCGTCAGCCTTCAGCAACGGCATACTGCCCTCCCAGGTAGGCCTCGAGCACCCGCGGGTCGTTGCGCACCTCCTCTGGGGAACCGGTCATCAGCTGCCGGCCCTCGCTCATGACGATCACCGGATCACACAACGACATGATCATGTCCATGTCGTGTTCGATGACCAGGAAGGTGATGCCACGCTCGCGATTCAAGGTGCGGATATTCTCGGTGAGCCGGCGCATCAGCGTCGGATTGACCCCCGCGCCGGGCTCGTCGAGCAGCACCAGCCGCGGATCGGTCATCAGTGTGCGCGCCAGCTCCAGGAGTTTCTTCTGTCCGCCGGAGAGGTTGCGGGCGTACTCGTCACGCACATGGCCGAGCTCGACGAACTCCAGCACCTCCAGCGCCTTCTCCCGGATCTCACGCTCCTGGCGACGCACGGCACCCGGCCGCAGCCAGGCGCTGATCAGCTGCTCGCCCACCTGATCCGTTGGCACCAGCATCAGGTTCTCGAGCACCGAGAGGCTTTCGTGCTCCCGAGGGATCTGGAAGGTCCGGCACAGGCCGTGGCGGAAGATCCGGTGCGGCGGCAGATTGGTGATATCGTGCCCGTCGAGGATCACCCGCCCGCCCTGCGCGGCATGAAAGCCGGTGACCACGTTGAACAGGGTGGTCTTGCCGGCACCGTTGGGCCCGATCAAGCCGGTGATGGTCCCTTCATGGACCTCTAGGTCCGCACCGTCCAGCGCCCGCAGACCGCCGAAATCGCGCAGCAGGCCGGTGACTTCCAGCAGGGGTTTGGCGGATGGGGACGAGCGCGTCGTGGAGGTTTCTTCTGTGGTTGCGGTCTCGTCGCTCACCTTGTCCTCACTCGTTGTCTGGTCCTCCGGGTGTACCGGAAAACGGCCCGCCGCCGGGCGCGGCGGGCCGACTCGGTCCCCGGATCACTCGGCGGGGATATCCTCCGGGGACTGGATCTGCAGAGTCTCGATATCACCGCCCGCGTACTTCCAGATGGCGATGGGCGTGATCACGTCGCCGTTGTCGTCGAAGTCCGCCGGCCCGGCGGCCCCGGAGTAGGCGACATCCTCACCGTCCAGGATCGCCTGGATGCCGGCGGCGATGCTCTCCGCGTCACCGGCCACGATGTCCTGTCCCGGCGGGTTGGCCACCTCGCGGAGGCGATCCCGGAGCACGGTGCCGGTGATGTCATCGGCGTTATCGTAGCCGTCGGCAATGGCCTTGACCACCGCCAGGCCCACCAGCATGGAGGCATCGTAGGCGGACTCAGTGAACGGCGGGATGCGGTCGTGGCCGTAGGCATCCTCGAACGCCGAAGCGAAGTTCTGGAAGCCGGGGATGCTCTCGTCCTGGCCGGGCGCCGTGCCGATCAGGCCCTCCAGGTCGTCCGCCCCCACGGCATTGATCACCTCCGAGGAACGATTGCCGTCCACGAACTGCCAGGTGGTGTGGTCAAAGATATCCCGGGCCTCCTGCAGGAAGGTCGAGCTGTGGCCCGGATAGCTCGCCGCGAACAGCAGGTCCGGATCGCCCTGGTAGGCCTGGGCCAGCTGGGACGTATAGGTCGGTTGCGGCTCCTCGGGATGAGGCACCTGGGCGTTGACCGTTCCACCCCGTGCCTGGAAGGCGCGGGCGAAGGCGTTGGACAGGCCCTGGCCGTAGGGGTTGTTGATGAAGATGGTCGACGCTGTATCCACCTGGTAGTCGTCGAAGATCTCGCCACGGGCGAGCTGCGCGGCGACGATGCCCTGCAGGGCGTCGGAGGCGGTGGTGCGGAACAGCATGTCCGCGTCCTTGTCCTCCGGCAGGATCGAGATCAGCGGCGAGGTGGAGCCGTTGGAGATCTGCAGCACCTCGGAGGGGATGGTCACCGACGTGGCCACTGCCACGGTGACGCCGCTGGACCAACCGCCGACGATGGCGGGCACGCCCTCAACCTCGACGAGCTGCCGGGCCGCCTCAATGGCCGGCGTGGGCAGCGTGTTGGTGTCCTCGGCGAGGTGCTCGGAGATTACCGGGCCGCCGAGCACCTCCTCGGCAGCGGCGTTGATATGGTCCACGCCCAGTGCGGCACCGTCCCGGTAGAACTCGCCAAATTCCGCCCCCGCACCGGTGAACGGGGCGATCTGGCCGAGCTTGATCGCCGGCGGCGCGTCCTGGGCACCGACGCTGGTGGTCACCAGCGCCGCACCGAGTGCGAGGGCACTGAGGATTCCGCGGGCACTGCCGCCCGTCACGCTTGCCGTGTCTTCATGCATGGCTGCTCTCCTGATATGGGCCTTTACGGGACACCGATGGCCTCACGCCACCGCGCCCACTTCTTCTTGCTCTGGTCCGGTGCGACGGACTCGCCGCGCACCTCACGGTAGGAGTGTAGACGCTGTTCGCCGAAGGGCAATCGCCTCGCGCGAAACCGTCGGCAGGGCGTTTGACAGCCCCGCCACGGGAGGGTAGTCTTTGCGCCGCTTGTCGCCGACGCCCGGCGTCGACGACGGGAAAGCCGAGGTGGCGGAATTGGTAGACGCGCTAGCTTCAGGTGCTAGTGGGGGTAACCCCGTGGAGGTTCAAGTCCTCTCCTCGGCACCAAACTCCCGGAAGGGGCGGGCCCGATGGTCCGCCCTTTTTCGTGGGCATTCCCCGGCGCCGGAGCGTCCTACTGATAGGGATTTCGCAGGACGATGGTATCGTGCCGATCGGCCCCGGTGGAGATCATGTCCACCGACACACCCACCAGCTCCTCGATGCGCTTGAGATAGGTCCGCGCGGCCTCCGGCAAATCCTCATAGCGACGGATCCCCACCGTCGAGCACTGCCAGCCCGGCAGCTCCACGTACTCCGGCTCGCATTCGGCCACGGCCTCCGCCCCCGCCGGCAGCACCGCGCTGCTGCGGTCGGCGCTGCGGTAGCCGACGCAGATGCGCAGGGTCTCGAGCTCGTCGAGTACGTCGAGCTTGGTCACGCACAGCCCGGAGAAGCTGTTGATCTGCGCCGAGCGCCGCATGGCCACCGCATCGAACCAGCCGCAGCGCCGCGGCCGGCCGGTGGTGGCGCCGAACTCGTGACCCCGCCGGGCGATGTGCTCGCCGAGCTCGTCGAAGAGCTCCGTGGGGAAGGGTCCCGCGCCGACCCGCGTGGTATACGCCTTGGTGATGCCGAGGACGTAGTCGATGTCCCGCGGCCCCACGCCGGTGCCCGTGGCCGCTGCCCCGGCGGTAGTGTTCGAGGAGGTCACATAGGGATAGGTACCGTGATCGATATCCAGCAACGTCCCCTGCGCGCCCTCGAAGAGCAGGTCCTCCCCCGCCTCCCGCCGGTCATGAAGCAGCGCCGCCACATCGGCGGTAATCGGACGCAGGAACTCGGCATGCGCCAGGCACTCGTCCTGGATGCGCTGAAAGTCCAGGGTTGCCTCCCCGAAATAGCGCTGGAGCACGAAATTGTGGAAATCGAGCAGCTCACCAAGCTTGGAGGCGAGCCGCTCGCGGTGGAACAGGTCGCCGATGCGCAGCCCCCGACGCGCCACCTTGTCCTCGTAGGCGGGACCGATGCCGCGCCCGGTGGTGCCGATGGCGGCGTGGCCACGGGCACGCTCGCGGGCCTGGTCCAGGGCTTGATGCGAGGGCAGTATCACCGGGCAGGCGGGGCTGACCCGCAGCCGCTCGCGGGCGGGCACGCCTCGGCCCTCGAGGGCCTCCACCTCCTCGCGCAAGGCCGCCGGGGAGACCACCACACCATTACCGATGGCGCAGAGCACACCCTCGCGCAGGATGCCGGAGGGGATGAGGTGCAGCACCGTCTTCTCCCCGTCGATGACCAGGGTATGGCCAGCGTTGTGCCCGCCCTGGAAGCGGGCCACCGCCGATACCCCTTCGGTGAGGAGGTCGACCACCTTGCCCTTGCCTTCGTCGCCCCACTGGGAGCCGACGACCACTACGCTGTTGCCCATGAATCCCCTTCCGTTCAGTCCAGCGGTTGCACCACCCAGTCTTCACCGTGGCGGGCCAGTACCCGGTCGCAGCCCATGGCCGTCGCCTCATCCTCGTGGCCCGGCAGCAGCCACAGCACGCGCTCGCCGCGCCCGCGGAGCTCCGCGATACGCCGGAACAGCGCGGCGGAATCCACCCATGGGGCGCCGACCGCCGGGGCGGTCATTCCGGTGCTGCCGGTATCGTCGGCGAGCGCCAGCACCGCCTTGAGGTCGGCGCTGAAGCCCGTTGCCGGCCGCGGGCGTCCAAAGACGGCCCCGATCTCGTCATAGCGCCCGCCGCGGGCGATCTCCTGGCTCCAGCCGGGGACGAAGGCAGCGAACACCACCCCCGTGTGATAGCGATAGCCGCGGAGCTCGCCGAGATCGAAGTGCAGGGCAACGTCGGGCAACCAACGCTCAAGGGCACCGGCGATGGACCAAAGCCGCCGCAGGGCCTCGTGGACCTCCTCGTCGCCGGCGGCCAACCGCTCATTGGCGTGGTCCAGCACTTCCACACCACCGGTGAGTTCCGGCAGGGCGGAGAGCATGCCCGCCACCGGCTCGCTGACCCCGTGCTCGCGGATCAGCGCCGCGATGTCGGCGGCGGCCTTGCGCTGCAGCGCGTCCCAGAGCTCCGTCTCGGCGTCTACGCCCAGGCCGGCCTGCCGAGCGAGACCGCGGAAGATCCCCACGTGGCCGAGATCGACGTGAATGGTCCCGACTCCTGCGCTACGCAGGGTCTCCGCCATCAGCGCGATCACCTCAATATCGCTCTCCACCCCGGCGTGGCCGTACAGCTCGGCACCCACCTGCAACGGGTTGCGGGAACCGGTCAGCCCCTCCGGCCGGGTCCGAAGGACCGTGCCCGTGTAACACAACCGCACCGGCGCGTCGCGCCGGAGCTGATGGGCATCGATCCGCGCCGCCTGGGGCGTGATATCGGCGCGCACCCCCATCATGCGCCCGGAGAGCTGATCGGTGATCTTGAAGGTCTGGAGATCGAGGTCGTGGGCGGCACCGGTGAGCAACGAGTCCAGGTACTCGATGGTCGGTGGCATGACCAACTCATAGCCCCAGACCGTGCAGGTTTCCAGCACCCGCTGGCGCAGCCGCTCCAGGGCCATGGCCCGCGGCGGCAACAGCTCCTCCACCGCGTCGGGTAGCAGCCAGCGATCACCGCGCGCGTAGCTCGAATCGCTCATTTCCGTCTCCCGGGGTTCACTGGCGCACCAGGTAGAGCAGCGCGACACCGGCGGCCATCGTGACGAGCCCCGTCCACCGCAGGGTGCGATCGTTTTGCTGGACGATCTGGAACAGCGCCCGGCGCAGCGAGCGCGGGCTCAGAAAGGGCATGATGCCCTCGATCACCAGCAACAGCGCCAGCGCCGTCAACAGGTCGTTGAACATGATAACCGCTCAGCGGCGGGGGCGCCCGCCCCCGCCGTCGCGCTCACGGCGACTGCAGCTCGTTGAAGTACCGGAAGAACTCGTTATCCGGCGAGAGCACCAGCATGTCGTCCTTGTTGCGGAAGGAGGTGGTATAGGCCTCCAGGCTGCGGTAGAAGGAGTAGAAGTCCGGCTCCTGGTCGTAGGCGGCGGCGTAGGTCGCGGTGGCCTGCGCGTCGCCCTCACCGCGCATGCGCTCGGCATCGCGATACGCCTCCGCAAGGATCACCGTCCGCCGGCGATCCGCCTCGGCGCGGATGCGCTCACCGGCCTCCTCGCCGAGGGCCCGCAACTCCCGGGCGACCCGCTCACGGGCCGCGGCCATCCGCTCGAAGATGGACTCGTTGACATCCTCGGGGAGGTCGACGCGCTTGATCCGCACATCCAGGACCTCAATGCCCACTTCGTTAGTGGCCGCCTCCGCACTCTCGCGCAGGATCCGCATCACTTCGGCACGCTCACCGGAGATCACCTCATTGACCGTACGCTGGCCGAACTCGTCACGCAGCCCCTGTTGGACGATCTCCCGCAGCCGCGAGTTGGCCATCTGGAAGTTGCCACCGCCGAAGGAAACGTAGAACTCCGTGGGATCGGTAATGCGCCACTTCACGAAGGAGTCGACGATGAGGTTCTTGTTCTCCGCGGTAAGGAAGCGCTGGGGGTCCGCATCCAGGGTCTGCACGCGCCGATCGAGCTTGCGCACGTTGTTGATGAACGGCGTCTTGAAGTGCAGCCCCGGCCCGATGTCGTCGGTCAGGACCTCACCGAGGCGGAACTT
Source organism: Arhodomonas sp. SL1 (assembly GCF_052060015.1). NCBI lineage: Bacteria > Pseudomonadati > Pseudomonadota > Gammaproteobacteria > Chromatiales > Ectothiorhodospiraceae > Arhodomonas > Arhodomonas sp. SL1. Next base: position 106,360 of record NZ_JBPODZ010000008.1, read on the forward strand.
GATGGCGTACTCGCGCTCGTCGACCGTATAGACCGAGAAATACACCAGCACCAGCAGCACCGCCACGGCGGGAATGAGCACCGTCTTAATCATGCGATCCATCACCGCACCTCCCGCGTGCGCAGCGTGTCACGGCCCTGGCCCACCGGGGCGAAGCGGTCGCTACCCTCCCCCGGGCGATCGGAGAGACCGCCGGCCCGGGCATCGGCATCCTCCTCATCAGCGCCGTCATCGCTGGCGCCACGGCGCTCGAGGATGCGGTCCAGCGGCAGATACATCAGCGGCTGGCCGCCGTCGACGTCCACCATGATCTTGCTGGACTCGCTGAGTACCCGCTCAATGGTCTCGATGTAGAGGCGCTTCTCGGTGACAGCGGGGGCCTGTTGATACTCCTGCAGCAGGGCGACAAAGCGATCGGCCTCACCCTCGGCCTCGGCGATCACCTGCTCGCGATAGGCTTGGGCCTCCTCGCGGATACGTGCCGCCTGGCCCTGGGCCTGGGGCAGCAGCGCGTTGGCGTAGCCACGGGCCCGGGTGATGGTGCGCTGCTGGTCCTCACGGGCGCGGATGGCGTCCGCGAAGGCCGGCTGCACCTGCTCCGGCGGCTGGGCGTCCTGGATCGCCACCCGGATCAGGGTGAAACCGGCCTCATAACCGTCCAGCGTATCCTGCATGAGTTGCTCGGTCTGCTGGGCGACCTCCGCGCGCCCCTGGGTGAGGACCCACTCCAGCGGCGTCGGGCGCATGTCATCGGTATCCTCGGAGCCGGAGATGAGCGAGGCGAGCTGCTCCTCGGAGAGCTCGTCGGAGAGCTCGTCGGCCAGCTCATCGAGATCGTCCGTGGCCCGGATCTCGGCGCCCTCCGGGGCCTCCGCCTTGCCCACCACCTCGCGCAGCGCGCTCTCGGCGAGCTGCTTGAGGGTGTCGTCCGGCGAGCGATGGTTGAACAGATAGTCCGCGGGGTCGCTGACCCGGTACTGGATCGCCACCTTGAGGTTCACGATGTTCTCGTCCCGGGTCAGCATAAGCGCCTCGCGCAGCACTTCCCGGGTACTGTTGCCCATCGACTCGTAGCCAATCTCCACGGTACGGACTTCGGAGACGTCCACCTGCTCGACACTGCCGGCGGGTGTGGGGTAATGCCAGTGCGGACCCGGCTGGGTGATGCCGCTATTGGCACCGAAAGTGAGCTCCACGCCACGCTGGCCCTCGTCGACAATGTAGATCCCCGAGGCGAGCCAACCGAGCACGATCACGCCGGCGATCACGCCGATCCCGGTGGGGCCGATGGGTAGCCCACCGCCGCCGCCGGAACCGGAGCCCTTCTCGCCGCCGGAGCCACTGCCGCCGAAGAGGCTGCTCAGCCGTTCCTTCGCCTTGCGCAGCAACTCGTCAAGATCCGGCGGTCCCTGATTGCCGCCGCCGCCACTCCAGGGATCCCGGTTATCGCCACCGGGGTCATTCCAGGCCATTGATGATGATCTCCTGCATTGGATGGGGCCCGTAGGCCCGGTCGCAGCCGCAGCGGCGGATTCTAATGATCCGCCTGCGACGGCCGCAAGGCACGTGAAGGTTACTCGACAAAGGTGGGCAGTCCCTCATGGCAGCGCAGGCGCTCGGCCTCGCGCTGGGGCAGGCTAACCTCCAGGAGGCAGTCCCCGTTGTCCAGGACCTGCTCGTCGATGACATCACCGGACTGATACAACAGCGCGCGCAGCCGACCCTCGGCAGCGCCCAGGCGCAGCCGGCCGTGCGCGCGCTGCGCGCCGACCCGCTCGCCGACCACCGTGATCAGCTCGCCGAGCCCCTCGCCGGAGACCGCCGACACCCAGACCGCCCGCGCCACCCCCGACGCGTCGCGATCGACCCGCGGCGGCTGACCGAGCAGGTCGATCTTATTGTAGACGGTGAGGACGGGGACCTCGCCGGCGCCGATCTCCTCGAGCACCGCCTCCACGTCGCGCACCTGATCCCCCCGGTTGTCGGCGGCGGCATCGACGACATGGACCAGGAGGTCCGCCTCCACGACTTCCTCAAGGGTGGAGCGAAACGCCGCCACCAGCTGATGGGGCAGGTCGCTGATGAACCCCACCGTATCGGCGAACACAGCGGCCTCGCCGCCTGGGAGGTCGATCCGGCGCAGCGTGGTATCGAGGGTCGCGAACAGCTGGTCCGCCGTGTACACGCCCTCATGGGCGAGGCGGTTGAACAGGGTGGATTTCCCCGCATTGGTGTACCCCACCAGCGAAACGGCGGGGAGCTCGCGCTTGCGCCGGGACTGGCGCCCCTGACCGCGCTGGCGGCGCACCCGCTCCAGGCGCTTCTCCAGCTGCTTGATGCGATGACCGAGCATGCGCCGGTCCATCTCCAGCTGGGTCTCGCCCGGCCCGCGCAGGCCGATGCCGCCCTTCTGGCGTTCCAGATGGCTCCACCCGCGGACCAGGCGGCTGGCAATGTGACGGAGCTGGGCCAACTCCACCTGGAGCTTGCCCTCGTGGGTGCGGGCCCGCTGGGCGAAGATGTCGAGGATCAATCCGGTGCGGTCGAGCACCCGGCACTGCAGCGCCTGCTCCAGGTTACGCTCCTGGGCGGGAGTGAGGGTGTGATTGACGAGCACCAGGTCCGCGCCCGCGCTGGCGAGCCGCTCGCGGAGCTCGTCTACCTTGCCACGGCCGAGGAAATACCGCGGATCCGGACGATCGCGGCGATTGACCAGGCGCTCGACGACTTCGGCACCGGCGGACTCCGCCAGTGCGGCGAGCTCGGCGAGCCCCTCGTCGACGGCGCGGCGGCCATCGTCGAGTTGCACCAGGGCAGCCCGCTCGCCGCCGCCGGGCCGCTCGAAGAGCTGGGCCGCTACCGTCTCGGTTGCCGTATCACTGATCGGCTTCTTCGTCACTCGATCCCTCTAGCTGATGGGCACGTACGTGCCGCGACGGGACAATGGTGGAGATGGCATGCTTGTAGACCATCTGGCTGACGCTGTTGCGCAGCAGGATCACGAACTGGTCGAAGGACTCGATCTGGCCCTGAAGCTTAATGCCATTGACGAGGTAGATGGAGACCGGGATCTTCTCCTTGCGCAGGGCGTTGAGAAACGGTTCCTGTAGTGATTGCCCTTTGGCCATTCCTGATGCTCCTTCGTGCTACCGGCCCTTGTTGTTATGCGGGAACAGCCTCTATACCCGCGCCCGACTAGCGTGAGTCTAACACGCGGCCCATGGCATCCCGAAGCTGGCGCAGCAGCCGGCCGTCAGCGGCATCGAACCACTGCGCATCGCGCTCCCGGCGCAGCCAGGTGAGCTGGCGCTTGGCGAATTGTCGGGTCGCGGCAACGCCGCGTTGCTCCAGATCCTCGCGGTCGAAACGCCCCTCCAGGTATTCCCAGACCTGACGATAACCCACCGCCCGCATGGACGGCAGCCCCGTATGTAGATCCCCCCGCCGGCGCAGGGCCGCCACCTCGTCGATGAAACCATCCCGCAGCATGGCCGCAAAGCGGCGGCCGATGCGCTCGTGCAGCACCCGGCGCTCGGCCGGTGCCACTGCCCAAGTGACAAGACGGAACGGGAAAGGTTCCGTCCGCGCCGCCGCGGTGAGCGCGCTCAGGCTTTGGCCGGTGAGCCGGTACACCTCCAGGGCCCGCTGGATGCGCTGGGCGTCATTGGGGTGCAGTCGCGCCGCCGTCTGCGGATCGAGCCCCGCGAGGCGCTGGTGCAGTACCGCCCAGCCGTGATGGCGGGCCTCCTCCTCGATCTCCGCACGCACCACGGGATCCGCGTCCGGCAGATCGGCGAGCCCCCGGCTCAGCGCCCGGAAATAGAGCATGGTGCCGCCGGCGAGCAGGGGGACGCGTCCCGCGCGGTGAATGGCTGCGATCTCCGCGAGGGCATCCTCGCGGAAACGGGCGGCGGAGTAGCGTTCCGCAGGGTCGAGGATGTCGATGAGCCGGTGCGGGGCCCGGGCCAACTCCTCCGGCCCGGGCTTGGCGGTCCCGATATCCATGCCCCGGTAGACCTGGGCGGAGTCCACGCTGACCACCTCCACCGGGAAGTGCTCCACCAGCTCGATGGCGGCGGCGGTCTTCCCGGAGGCGGTGGGCCCCATGAGCAGGACCACCGGCAGGCGCTGTGCCGTCATTGCCCCCTCATGAACAGCCGATCCAGGTCCTGCATGGTCAACCGCGTCCAGGTGGGGCGGCCGTGGTTGCACTGGCCGATGTTGCGGGTGCGCTCCATCTGCCGCAACAACGCATTCATCTCGTCGATGCCGAGCCGTCGGTTGGCACGCACCGCGCCGTGACAGCCCATGGTGGCGAGCACATGGTTGAGCGCCTCCTCCACCCGGGCGCTTCGCCCCTCGGCCTGCAGGTCAGCCAAGACGTCCCGGGCCAACCGCGCCGGATCCGCCCCCTGCAACAGTGCGGGGACCCTGCGCACGTGAATCACGTCGGGACCGGCCCGGTCCAGCTCCAGGCCGAGGCGCGCGAACACCTCCGCGCGCTCCTCCGCCAAGTCCCCCTGCCGCGGCGTCACCGGCACCCGCACGGGGACCAGCAAAGGCTGGGAGGCCACTCCCTGGGCGGCCACCTGGTCCTTGAGCCGCTCGTAGACGATGCGCTCGTGGGCGGCATGCATGTCCACCAGGATCAGGCCATCATCGTTCTCGGCGAGGATATAGACCCCCTGGAGTTGCGCGAGCGCGAAGCCCAGCGGCGGCACCTCGCCGCCCGCCTCCCGGGGACGCACGGACGCCGGGGAATGGCCCTCGCCGGCAGGCCCGGCCCGCTCCGCGGGCCCGTCCGCCGGCCCCTTGCCCTCCCCGAGTGCCGGGGCGCCGGCCCGGTCTCCCTCCCCGCCGTCGCCGTACAGGGCCCGTGCCTCGGCCACCGGCAAGGCCATACGCCCCTGCTGGGGGGGCCGCGGCGCCCCGGCGGCGTACCCCCCAGCCGCGGCCGGCGCCGGGTTCGACGGCGACGGCGGGTCAAGCTCAGGGCTCACCGGCTCCGCCGCCTCCGCCCCACCCGCGTGCTCCAGGGCGTGGTGCACCTGACGGAGGAGGAAGTCGTAGACCAGCCGGCCGTCGCGGAAGCGCACCTCATGCTTGGTGGGATGCACGTTGACGTCCACTCGGGCGGGATCGATCTCCAGGTAGAGCACATAGGCCGGGTGACGGTCCTTGTAGAGCAGATCGGCGTAGGCGCGGCGCAGGGCATGCGCAATCAAGCGGTCGCGGATCATGCGCCCGTTGAGATAGACATACTGGAGATCCGCCTGGCCCCGGGAGGCGGTGGGCAACCCAAGCCACCCCCAAAGGCGAAGGCCCGCCGCTTCCGTTTCCAGGAACAGTGATTGGGCCACGAACTCCCGGCCGGTGAGCTCCGCCAATCGCCGTTCCCAGCCCTCGCGCTCGCGGGCGACGGGCAGCTGCAGGGCGGTCCGGCCATTGTGGCTAAGGCTGATGGCCACGCCCGGATGGCTCATGGCCAGGCGCCGGACCAGCTCCTGGACGTGCCGGTACTCGGTACGTTCGGTACGCAGGAACTTCCGCCGCGCCGGCGTCCGGTGGAACAGATCCCGCACCTCCAAGGTGGTCCCCTCGGGATGGGGCGCGGGCACCGGTTCCGTGGCCTCGCCATTGTCCACGTCCAGCCGCCAGCCGTGCTCCGCGCCGGCTTCCCTGCTGGCGATGCGCAGGCGCGAAACCGAGGCGATGCTCGGCAGCGCCTCTCCCCGGAAGCCCAGGCTGGCGATGTGCTCGAGCTCATCGAGCTCGCGGATCTTGCTGGTGGCGTGGCGGGCCACGCTGCGGGGCAGGTCCTCCTCGCCGATGCCCTGGCCATCGTCACGCACCCGGATCAAGCGCTTGCCGCCGGCCTCGATCTCGATGTCGACACGGCGGGCGCCGGCGTCGAGGGCGTTCTCCACCAGCTCCTTGACCACCGAGGAGGGTCGCTCAATGATCTCGCCGGCGGCGATCTGGTCCACCAGTAGCGAGGGCAGCTCGTGAATGCGCGGTGCGGGGTGCCGGGATTCCATGACCCGCCATTATGGCGCCCCGTGACCGCTCGGGCCATGGGGGCGGTTACGGGATCTGTAGGGTCATCCCGGTGGCGATGACGTCGCCGTCGATGCCATTGACGCGGCGCAGGCGCTGCACGCTGACCCCGTGGCTGGAGGCGATTTCGCTCAGGGTGTCACCGCTGCGCACGGTGTACTCGCGGGCGTCGGCCATACGCAGGCTCGGCCGGTTCTCACCGGCGTAGCGCTGGATGCCACGGGCCAACGCCCGGGCCAGCTTCCATTGGTGGTCGCTGGAGCGCAGCAGCCGTTCCTCCTTGGGATTGGAAATGAATGCCAGCTCCACCAGCACCGAGGGCATATCCAGGGACTTGAGCACCACAAAGGCCGCCTGGCCGACATCACGGCTGTGCATCCGCCCCGCCTGCCCCATGTCTTCAATGATTGCCTCGGCGAGCCCCGTGCTCGCCTCGATGGTGGCGGCCCGCGAGAGATCGAGGAGCACCGAGGCCACCATTTCGTCCTTGTCCTCCAGCGAGACACCACCGATGCGGTCCGCGGCGTTTTCGCTGCGGGCGAGCATGCGCGCCATCTCACTGGAGGCGCCCCGCCGGGAAAGGGTGTAGACGGAGCCCCCGCGGACGTTGCGCTGACGCACGGCATCGGCGTGCACCGAAACGAACATGTCCGCGCCCACCGCGTGGGCCCGGCGGGTTCGCTCACGCAGGTCGAGGTAGTAGTCCCCCTCGCGGATCAGCACCGGCCGCAGCCCATCGGCATCCTGGAGGACGCGGCCGAGCTTGCGGGCGACGGCAAGGACCACGTCCTTCTCGTAGGTGCCGCCCGCACCGATCGCCCCCGGGTCCTCACCGCCGTGGCCGGCATCGATGGCAATCACCAGCTCGCCCTGCTGCTCCGCCTCCCGGCGCACCTGGCGCTCTTCGCGCCGGTTGGCCTCCCGCCGCTCGGGCTGCTCCAGATCCACCACCAGCCGATGGCCGTAGGTATCATTGGGCTCCACCACGAAACCCTCGGCGCGGGTGCCGTGCTCGAGGTCCAGCACCACCCGAAGATCGCGCCCGTTACGCACGCCGGTGCGGATATCCCGGAGGATGCCGGTGAGCTCATCGCCAGAGACCACACCGTCGCCGACACGGGCGTTCTTGAGGTCCACCACCACCCGATCGGGATTGTCGAGGGTGAACAGCTCATAGTCCGGTGCGCCGGAGAGATCCAGTACCACCCGGGTATGCTCGGGCCCCGACCAAGTGCGTACGTCCGCGACGTCCAGCTGCGCGGCATGGGCCGTGAGCGAGAGCGCCAGCAGCGCAAGGGGAATCAATAACCGCATCCGAGCCGGTCCACTATGGCGAGTGGTACATACTTCACAAGTTAGGCACAAAAACCGGGAGTTTTCAATATATTTCCGCAGACCAAGGGGATAACCGCATTTCCTGGCAAAGCACTTCAATCATCCGGGCAAGCGTCCAGGGCCGCGAGCGCCCGTTCCCCCGCGGCACTGCCGGCCTCGGCGACGAGCCGCCGCCCCTCCCCAACGACCGCTAACCGCAGGCGCAGATCCGGCGCCGGGAGGAAGCCGGCACCCCGCTCCGGCCACTCCACCAGCACCACGGCGGGGTCAGCGAAGAGGTCCCGCAGGCCAACGAATTCCAACTCCTCCGGGTCGGCGAGGCGGTAGAGATCCAGGTGGAACACCCGGCGCCCGCCGCATTCATAGGGCTCGATGAGGGTGTAGGTGGGGCTGCGCACCGGCCCGCGGTGCCCAAGGCCGTGGAGGACGGCCCGGACCAGGCTGGTCTTACCCGCCCCGAGGGGCCCTTCCAGGGTCACCAGCAACGCCTCGGGAAGCACCCCCGCCAAGGCAGTGCCGAGGCGCTCGGTATCCTCCGGCGCCGGCAACTCGCGTGAGAGCGTGCTCATCCCGCGCGCCCCATGGCGAGCGCCTCAATGACATCACCGGCCAGCAGCCCACGCGCCCCGGTGCGGGCCGCCGCGGAATCCGCCGCGGCGCTGTGGAGGGCTGCCGCCATGGCCGCGGCCTCACCCACCGGCAGCCCCTGGGCCAGCAAAGCGGCGACGATGCCGGTGAGGACATCACCCATGCCACCACTGGCCATCCCGGGGTTACCCGCGGTGCACAGCCAGCGGCGATCGTCGGCACCCACCACCGTACCCGCCCCCTTGAGGAGCACGGCGCCACCGAAGCGGCTCAACAGCTCATCCACTGCCGCGAACCGGTCGGCCTGGATGGCGGCGGTGTCCCGGCGCAACAGCCGCGCCGCCTCGCCGGGATGGGGGGTGATCACCCGTCGCGGGTTCGCGGCGGGCGCCTCGGTCGCCAGCAGGTTCAAGGCATCGGCATCCAGGACCACGGGGCCGTCGAAGTCGGCTGCCGCGGCCAGCATCCCCCGCCCCCACGGCTCCTGGCCCAACCCCGGTCCGACGGCCAGGACGGTGGCCCGGTGCAGCAGCGGCTCCAGGGCCCCGGGGCTGTCCACGGCGTGGGCCATGACCTCCGGGCGGCCGGCGAGCAGTGGCGCCACATGGCGCTTGCGGGTCGCGACGCTGACCAGCCCGGCACCGCTGCGCGCCGCCGCCTCGGCGGCGAGGCGTACCGCCCCGCCGAAGCCGTGATCCCCGCCGATCACCAGGATGTGGCCGTAGTCGCCCTTGTGGGCGGCCGGCCTTCGGGGCGGCAGCCAATCCGCCACCACCTCCGCGTCGACGCGGCGGGCCGCTGACTCTAGCCCTTCGAACACCTCTCCGGGGACATCCAGGTCGTCGAAGACCATCTCGCCGGTGTGGTCCGGCGCCGCGCCGGTGAATAGGCCTTGCTTGAGCCCGATAAAGGTGGGCGTGACGTCGGCGCGGAAGGCGACACCGAGGCGAGCACCCGTTGCGGCGCTGATCCCGGAGGGGACATCCACGGCCAGGCGACCACCTGGTCGCGCATTGGCCGCCTCGATGGCCTCGGCATAGACGCCGCCCACCTCGCGGTCCAAGCCGGTGCCGAGCAGGGCGTCCACCACCACGTCCGCATCATCGAGCAGCGCGGGCTCCCACGCGGCGATACCAACGCGCTCGCGGCAGCGCTGCATGGCAGCGGCGGCCGCGCCACCGAGCCGGTCGGGGTCCGAGAGGGCCGCCACACGCACCTCTAGCCCGGCATTGGCGGCAAGGCGGGCGATCACGTAGCCATCGCCACCGTTATTGCCCCCACCGCAGAGCACGGTGATCCGGCGGGCATCTGGCCAGCGCCGGCGCAGGCTCCGATAGGCCACCCGGCCGGCCCGCTCCATGAGCTCGTCACCGCCGAGGCCGTGGTCCTCTATGGCCCGGCGGTCCATCTCGCGCACCTGCTCCGGCGTATACAGCTCCGCGGGAAGGGATTCCATAACTCGACGCCTCTTAAACTCTGCACTGAAGCGGCGACCAGTATAACGGGCGCCATCGGGGCCGCTCACGTTACACTGCGCGAATGAACGAGGGCACGATCCCAGCGGCACCGGATATGACAGCGCTGGCGTCGGACATCCGCCGCTGGGCAGGGGAGCTCGGCTTCGACGGCGCCGGCATCGCCGCCCCCGAGCTGGCCACCGACGAGGCGCATCTGCTGCGTTGGCTGCGCGCGGGCCGCCAGGGGACCATGCACTACATGGGGCGCCACGGCGTCAAGCGTGCCCGGCCAGCGGCCCTCCACCCCGGCACCGTCCGGGTGATCTGCGTACGCCTCGACTACCGCCCCGCCGGCGTCCCGGAGGACGCGACGGTGCTGGCGGCACCGGGACACGCCTTCATCGCGCGCTACGCCCTGGGGCGGGACTACCACAAGCTCATGCGCCAGCGCCTGCAGAAGCTCGCCCGGCGCATCGAGGCGGCGGTGGGTGCGTTCGGCTATCGCGCCTTCGTCGACTCGGCCCCGGTATTGGAGAAGGCCCTGGCGCGCAATGCCGGGTTGGGATGGATCGGCAAGAACACCCTGCTGCTCTCCCGGGAAGCGGGATCGTACTTCTTCCTCGGTGAGCTGTTCACCGACCTGCCGCTGCCGGCGGATACCCCGCCGGGCGAGCATTGCGGGAGCTGCCGCGCCTGCATCGACGTCTGCCCCACCGGTGCGATCACCGGTCCCTACCAGCTGGACGCCCGGCGCTGCATCTCCTATCTCACCATCGAGCACCACGGCCCCATCCCCGAAGCGTTGCGGCCGTTGATGGGCAACCGCATCTTCGGCTGCGATGACTGCCAGGCCGTGTGCCCCTGGAACCGCTACGCACGGCCCACCGACGAGGCGGACTTCCACCCGCGCCATGGGCTGGAACAAGCGGAGCTGGTGACCCTGTTCCGTTGGGACGAGGACACGTTCCTCAAGCGCACGGAGGGCTCGGCGATACGCCGTCTCGGCCACGAGCGGTGGCTGCGCAACATTGCGGTGGCGTTGGGCAACGGGCCGGCCACGGAAGAGGCCGTCACCGCGTTACAGGAGCGGGCCTCCCATCCCTCGGAGCTGGTGCGCGAGCATGTTCATTGGGCGCTCACACGACTTCGCGGGGAGCATAGCGGGAGTCCCTGACCGGCGGACTGCGCTTACGCTCCGTCCGCCCTACAGCCGCACAGCAAGGTTGTCGATGAGTCGGGCGCGGCCCAGCCAACCGGCACCGAGGATTACCAGCTCCTCCTCGTCGCCGCTCGGTTCCCCGAGGTCGCCCGGCCGGCGAATGCGGAAATAGTCCGGCTCGAAGCCGGCCTCGGCCAGGGCCGCACGCCCGGCGGCCTCGACGGCGGCATAGTCGCGCTCACCCTCCGCCAGCCGCGCGCCGGCGTCCCGCAGGGCCTCGTGGAGGGCGGGGGCACGGGCACGCTCGTCCTCCTGGAGATAGGCATTGCGCGAGCTCTTGGCCAGGCCATCGGCCTCCCGGGCCACCGGCGCCCCCACGACCTGGACCGGGAGGTTGAGGTCATGGACCATCTGCCGGATCACCATCAGCTGCTGGTAGTCCTTGCGACCGAAAACCGCCAGATCCGGGGCAACCACATTGAGGAGCTTCGCCACCACCGTGGCGACGCCCTGGAAGTGGCCGGGCCGGGTCGCCCCGCAGAGGATGCCGGAGAGCGCCGGCACGTCCACTACCGTGCGCAACCCGCCGCCGTCCGGGTACATCTCTTCCACCGACGGCGCGAAGACCACGTCCACGCCGGCGTCGGCGAGGAGCTCACAGTCCCGCTCGAAGGTGCGCGGATAGCCGGCGAAGTCCTCCTCCGGGCCGAACTGGGTAGGGTTGACGAAAATACTCACCACCACCCGGTCGCTGCGCTCCAGCGCCTCCTCCACCAGTGTCATGTGCCCGCCGTGGAGGTTGCCCATGGTGGGCACCAGCCCCACCTCCTCGCGGCCGTCGCGCCACGTCCGCACCTGACTGCGAAGCTCGGGGATGTGTTGGATGATATGCATGGCCCCTCCGGGGAATCAGAAGCTGTGCTCCACCGCCGGGAACCGGTGCTCGCGCACCGCAGCGGCGTAGGCGGCTAGCGCCCCCGAGACCGATCCGGCCTCCGGCATGAAATCCCGCGAAAACTTCGGCACGCGGCCCGGCGTGATGCCGAGCACATCCTGAAGCACGAGGATCTGGCCGTCACAGCCGGCGCCGGCGCCGATGCCGATCACCGGGATCTGCAGCTCGCCGGCAAGGCGGGCACCAAGGGTGGCGGGGATGCATTCCACCAGCAGCATGTCGGCCCCGGCGCGCTCCATGGCGAGTGCCTCCTCGACCATGCGCTCCGCAGCGGCCTGCTCGCGGCCCTGCACCCGGTAGCCGCCGATCTTGTGCACCAGCTGCGGCTGCAGACCCAGGTGGGCGCAGACCGGCACGCCGGCGCCGGCCAAGGCCTCGACGATATGCGCCTGTTCACCGGCGCCCTCGAGCTTGACCATCTGCGCGCCGCCTTCCTTCATCAGGCGCGCGGCATTGGCCAGCGCCATGGACGGATCGCAATAGCTCAGGAAGGGCATATCCGCCATCACCAGCGCCGCCGTCGCCGCGGCGGTGACGCAGCGGGTGTGGTAGACGATCTCGTCCACCGTGACCGGGATGGTGGTATCCCGGCCCTGCATCACGTTACCCAGGGAGTCGCCCACCAGGATGACATCCATCCCCGCCGCGTCCACGGCGTGGGCGAAGCTGTAATCATAGGCGGTGAGGCAGGCGATGGGCGTACCCTCCTCCTTCATCCGCCGGAGCCGGGCGATGGTCACCGGCCTCCTCCGCTCTCGGGCTTGATCGGCTGAGTACATAGGTACCACTCCGTGAGCCTCGCGGCCCGGGATCGGACAGCGGGCGCGGTCAGGTCACACGTTGCAGTGCGGCATCATCGACGCGCTCGAGCAGTGCGTCAACCGCTCCCAGGCCCGGGATCTCCAGCCCCGGGTCGATCTCCGCCAGCGGGCCGAGCACGAAGGCCCGCTCCGCGAGACCGGGGTGCGGGACGGTAAGACGGGACTCCTGGATGCGGCGGGCGCCATACAGGATCAGGTCCAGATCCAGGGTACGCTCCCCCCATACCCGGTGGCGGACCCGACCGTGCAGACGCTCGATGGCCTGGAGAACGTCCAGCAGGGCAAGCGGCTGGAGGCTGGTGCGCAGCCGCGCCACGGCATTGATGAAGTCCGGCTGATCCTGGGGCCCCATGGGCGGATTGCGGTAGAGCGAGGAACAGGCCTCGAGCCGGGAGTCCGGAAGGCGGGAGAGCGCCCGCAGGGCCTGGCGCACCTGATGAACCGGATCGCCGATATTGCTCCCGATGGCGACCCAGGCCGCGACGGTATCAGCCATCATCGGCTTCGCCGTTGTCGGGGCCGTCCCCGTCCTTGCGAGGCCGCGGCCGGCGCCCCCGGCGCCCCTTGCCGCTGGCGCTCGCCGCGCCGGTCATGGCCTTGCGCTGTTCGGCGTCCGCGTCCTGGTAGGCGGTCCACCATTCGGCCAGCTCGCGCTCCGCATCGCCGGCCTCAGCGCGCAGCAGCAGGAAGTCGTAGGCAGCGCGGAAGCGCGGGTGCCCGAGCAGCCGCTGCGCGCGCTTGCCGGTGCGGTTGTCGAAGCGCGGCTGCAGCGACCAGATCTCCCGCATGGGCACCCCGAAACGCTTGGGGATGGTCACCACCGCCACCTGCTCCTGGACCACCTCGGCCGCCGCCTCCTGCAGGGCCTGGGGGTAGCTGTCCGCGTCGTCGCGGGAGGCGGAGGCACGCTCCTCGACCACCGGCCAGAGCAGCGCCGCGAACAGGAACGCCGGGGTGACCGGCCGTTCCTCCATGATACGCAGGTCGGTGTTGGCGAGCGCCCGCGCGACAAAACGCACGGCCACGTCGTCGCCGGCGCCGTCGAGCAGTTCGTCAGTGGCCGGGAACAGGTAACGAAACAGGCCCACACGGCGCAGCAGCTCGAAGGTGCCTTCACCCTGACCGCCCATGAAGAGCTTGAGCACCTCCTCGAACAGCCGCGCCGCCGGCACCTCGGCGAGCAGCGGCGCAAACCGCGGGATCGCCCCCATGATCTCCGGGTCGAGCCGGAAGCCGAGCTTCACCGCAAAGCGCACCGCGCGCAGCATGCGCACCGGGTCCTCGCGGAAGCGTACCTCCGGGTCACCGATCAGCCGGACCACGCCCCCCTCGAGATCCCGCATGCCGCCGGCGTAGTCGACGATGCTGAAGTCCGCGATGTTGTAGTAGAGGGCATTGATGGTGAAGTCCCGCCGTAGCGCATCCTCTTCGATGGTGCCGTAGGCGTTGTCGCGCAGGATCATGCCGTCCTCGCTGACGTGCTCCTCGCCGGCTGCCTCTTCATCGACCGTCAGCGCGCGGAAGGTGGCCACCTCGATGATCTCGCGGCCGAAATGGACATGGGCCAGGCGGAACCGCCGACCGATCAGCCGGCAGTTGCGGAACAGCTCGTTGACCTGCTCCGGCGTGGCATCGGTGGCAATGTCGAAGTCCTTCGGCTCCCGGCCCAGGGAGAGGTCGCGGACCCCGCCACCCACCAGATAGGCCCCGTAGCCGGCATTCTTCAACCGATAAAGGACCTTCAAAGCGTTGTCGCTGATCTGCGCCCGGGAGATCCGGTGTTCCGAGCGCGGGATGATCTCAGGCTCAACGTGTTCTGCGGGCTGCTCCACCAAGGACAAGGATCGGCCTCTTGTGCCAGTAAAAAGATTCCGTATAATAGCAGCCCTCGCCGGGCGGTGCAGCGCATCATGGCGATCTCTGCGAGGCCGGCACAAGACAACGCTCCCATCGTCTAGTGGTTCAGGACGCCGCCCTCTCAAGGCGGAAACCGGGGTTCAAATCCCCGTGGGAGCGCCAGATCCGGAAGGGGCCGCCGAGGGGCGGCCCTTTTTCGTTCAGCCCACGGGATACACGGTGGACCAGACGGAAAAGCCCTGTGGCCTGCTCCGCCGACTGGCGGCCATTTTCTACGATTCCTTGTTGCTCATCGGGCTGTGGATGGCGGTAACGGCATTGGCGCTGCTGCTCACTGACGGCGAGGCCATCGCCGCCGGTGACTGGGGCTACCGCCTGTTGTTGCTGCTCATCGCCGTGGTGTTCTTCTGCGGTTTCTGGTCACGCTCCGGCAGCACCCTGGGTATGCAGGCCTGGCGCATCCGGCTGGTCTCGGAGGACGGCGGGCCGGTCTCCTTCGATCGCGCCCTGACCCGCTTCGGGGCGGCGCTGCTGTCCTGGCTCCCGCTCGGACTGGGATTCCTCTGGTCGCTCATCGACCGCGAGGGCCTCGCCTGGCACGACCGCCTCTCCGGCACCCGCCTCATGGTCACGGAAAAGGGGTAACGCCTCAGCGGACCCGCTGCAACGCCATCAACGCCACCGCCAGGAACGCCAGAGACGGCGCAAGCGCGCTTAGCACCGGCGGCAACCCATAGATGACCCCCGCCTGATTGAGCAAACGGTTCAGCAGCATAAAGGTGATGCCAATGAGCACCCCCACCACGATCTGCTGTCCCGCACCGGCCCGCGGACGCGCATGCAGCACCAGTGGCACCGCCAGCAGTAGCATCACCACCGTCGCCAGCGGCGTCGCGAGCTTGATCCAGAACGCCAGGCGGTAACGTTCGCTCTCCAGGTTGTTGCGCTCCCGATAATCGATGTAGCGGTAGAGCTCCGGGAGGGGCATCAGCTCCGGCGGCAGGGCCACCAGCCCCAGCAGGTTGGGGTCCAGCTCGGCGTCCAGGCGCTGGCCCACGGGGTGGCGCACCGTCACGCCGCCGTCGTCGATGGCGGTCACCGTGACCCCCTCGAGCCGCCATGCATCGTCCTCGTAGGCGGCGCTCTCCGCGGTAACCAGGCGCTGCAGGGCGGCGCCATCGAAGGCGTACACCCGGACCCCCTCCACCAGGGTCCGTTCGCGGACCCGGGCGACGTGGATATAGCGCTGTCCGTCACGAAGCCACACGCCGCCACCGACCCCCGCCTCGGCCCCGCCCATGCTGCGGGCCCGGAGGTCCTGGCCCAGCCGCGAGGCCGCCGGCGCCAACCACTCGCCGAGCGCCACCGAGAGCAGCGCCAGCACCACACCGGTGAGGACCACCGCGCGGGTCATGGCGGCCACGGAGAAACCGGCCGCACGCATGGCGGTGAGCTCGCTCCGTCCCGCCAGCCCCCCGAGCGCGACCAAGGCCCCGATCAGGGTCGCGACCGGGAAGCTCTCGTAGGCGCGATAGGGCATCTGCAGCAGCACGTAGCCCAGCGCGAGCCACGTGCTGTAACCGCCCTCGCCCACATCGCCGGTCTCGTCGATGAACTCGAAGACGGCGTCCAGGGCCATGATGACCAGCAGCGCCATCAGCGCCCCGCCCAACACCTGGCGGCCGATATAGCGGCCCAGACGGGTCACCGCGTACCCCGCCGGTGAACGCCGAACTGTCGCCACAACAAGAACGCCGCCAGCCCCGCCACCACCAAGTGTACCCACCACAGCCCAAGCCAGCCGGGAAGGATGCCGTTCTCGTACCAGTCCTGGGCCGCCTTCAGGCCATTGAAGTAGGCCACATAGAGCAACACTGCCGCCACCAGCCGGGCATAGCGCCCCTCCCGAGGCGCGGTGCGGGCCAGCGGCACGGCAGCGAGCAACAGGGTGAACACCGTCACCAGCATGCTCGCGCGCCATTGGATCTCGGCGTGGTCCCCCAGACTGCCGGAACCCAGGAGCTGCCCCACCGACCGGGCATCCCGCTTGAGACGAATATTGGCCGGCACCCGCTCCTCCAGCCGCACCCCGTGTTCCTCGAAGCGCAGCATCCGCCACGCCCCTTCACCGGCGATGCCGTCATAGCGAGCGCCGTCGGCCAGCACCAGGAAGCGTGCGCCGGTATCGGGGTCCGTGCGCCGATAGGCCCGATCGGCAACGACCACCCGTTCCATATCGTCCCCGGGCAGGCGGGCGAAGACATCCCGCAGGGTCCCGTCGTCCGCCACCTCGGCGGCATACATAACGCCACCCCCATCGACGCCGAGGAAACGCCCCCCCGCCAGCCCCTGGAACTGGGCCTGCTGCGCCGCCTCGGCGCTCATCCGCTGGGCCGCCGCCTCCGCCCGCGGGCCGAGCACCAGCGCAAAGGCCCCGACCACCACGGCCAGGGGTAGGGCCAAGGCGAAAAGCCCGCGAAAGAGCTGCCGCGGGCCGAGGCCGCAGGCGGTCATCGCCGCCATCTCCGAGTCCCGATAGAGCCGGCCGAGGGCGAGGATCACCGCCAGGAAGAAACTCGCGGGCAGCACCACCCCCAGATTGGCCAGTGCCTTCAGGCCCAACAGGCTGAAAATGACGTCCGGCGGGATATCGCCCCGGGCCGCCTCCGCCATGAAGCGCACGAGCCGATTGGTGAGCAGCACCACCACCAGCACCAGGGTGACGGCGAGCCAGGACACCAGGGTCTCGCGGACCAGATAGCGCTCCAGGCGGGTGATCAGCATGCCAGCAGGATCTGCGTTAACATCGGACCCTTGTGGAA
This sequence comes from Arhodomonas sp. SL1, assembly GCF_052060015.1. Classification (NCBI taxonomy): domain Bacteria; kingdom Pseudomonadati; phylum Pseudomonadota; class Gammaproteobacteria; order Chromatiales; family Ectothiorhodospiraceae; genus Arhodomonas; species Arhodomonas sp. SL1. The sequence goes on from NZ_JBPODZ010000008.1 coordinate 123,411, forward strand.
ACGGGCACTCGGAAAGGAGCTATCGATGGAGTACGCGGTCAAGAGCGGCATTCCCGAAAAACAGCGCTCGGCCTGTGTGGTGGTTGGTGTGTTCGAGTCCCGCCGGCTGTCGACGGCCGCGAGTCGGCTCGATGAGGCCAGCGGCGGCTTCCTCACCCACCTGCTGCGCCGCGGCGACATGGATGGCCGCGCCGGCCAAACCCTGATGCTCACCAATGTACCAGAGATGGTGTGCGACCGGATCCTCCTGGTGGGCTGCGGCCGGGAGCGCGACTTCGGCGACCGCGCCTACCACCAGGCGGTGACCGCCGCGGCGAATGCCCTGCAGGAAAGCGGCGCCGTCGAGGCCATCTCCTATCTCAGCGACCTGCCCGTCAAGGGTCGGGACAACGCCTGGCGGGTGCGCGCCGCGGTGCTCACCACCGGCAACGCCCTGTACCGCTTCGACCGTCTGAAGACCGATTCGGAAAAGCCGCGCCGGCCGCTGCGCAAGCTCACCTTGTCCGTGCCCGGCCGCCGCGAGCTGCCCGCCGGCGAGCGCGCCGTCGTGGAGGGCCGCGCCATCGCCAACGGCATGGCCCTGGCCAAGGACCTGGGGAATCTCCCCGGCAACATCTGCACCCCCACCTATCTGGCCGAGCAGGCCGAGGCCTTGGCGAAGGAGTTCCCGGCGCTGAAGGTGGAGGTCCTTGGGCCGAAGGACATGGAAGAGCTCGGCATGGGCGCGCTGCTCGCCGTCGCCCGGGGCAGCCGTCAGGAGCCGCGGCTGATCACCATGCGCTACGACGGCGGCGGCCGTGGTGACAAGCCCCACGCCCTAGTCGGCAAGGGTGTGACCTTTGACAGCGGCGGCATCTCCATCAAGCCCGCCGCCGCGATGGACGAGATGAAGTTCGACATGTGCGGCGCGGCGAGCGTGTTCGGCACCCTGCGCGCCGCCCTCGAGCTGGAGCTGCCGCTGAACCTGGTCGGGGTGGTCGCCGCCACCGAGAACCTGCCCGACGGCAACGCGACCAAGCCCGGCGACGTGGTAACGACGATGTCCGGCCAGACCGTGGAGATCCTCAACACCGACGCCGAAGGGCGGCTCGCCCTATGCGATGCGCTCACCTATACCGAGCGTTTCGGGCCGGCGACAGTACTGGACATGGCCACCCTCACCGGGGCCTGTATCGTCGCCCTCGGCCACGAGGCCCATGCCGTGCTCGGCAATCAGCAGGGTCTGGTCAACGACGTCCTCGCCGCCGGCCGGACCGCCGGCGACCGTGGCTGGGAGCTACCGCTGTGGGACGAGTACCAGGACGGCCTGAAGAGCAACTTCGCGGACATGGCCAACGTGGGCGGGCGGGACGCCGGCACCATCACGGCGGCCTGCTTCCTGTCTCGCTATGCGAAGAAGATGCGCTGGGCCCACCTGGACATCGCCGGCACCGCCTGGAACAGCGGTGAGAAGAAGGGCGCCACCGGCCGTCCCGTGCCGCTGCTGACCCAGTACCTCCTCGACCGCTGCTAGCAGCCATGCAGGTGGACTTCTACATCCTCGGCGAGAGCGGAGCGGAGGCGCGGGAGCGCTTCGCCTGCCGCCTCGCCGAGAAGGCCTTCCGTGAGGGGTTCACCGTGGCCGTCCAGGTGCCCGACGGCCCCGCCACCGCCCGGGTCGATGACCTGCTCTGGAGCTTCCGCCAGGGCAGCTTCGTGCCCCATGCACCCGCCGATCAGGCGGATGATGCGGATCCCATCGTCGTGGGCACGGAGGAGGGGCTGGCGGGGCGGCAACTGCTGATCAATCTCACCGATGCCCTCCCGGCCCGCTGGCGGGACTACGAGCGCGTCGCCGAAATCGTTAGCGCCGATGACCCCGTCCGCCGCCCGGCCCGGGAACGTTACCGCCAGTATCGAGAGGCGGGTATCGCCCCGAACAATCACCGCGTATAGCGCAAGAACAACACCCTGCTGACCCAATACCCCCGGCACCGCCCTCCCCCTCTCGAGCCGATTGCTACCGCACGGTGATCCTCCGCTTGCAAGGCACAAGCGAGTCTCTTACTATACTGATCGTTCTATCTACTTGTTTGCACAACGACTATGTCGACTAAACGCGAGCAATTGCTGGATACCGCTGAGCGCCTGTTCTACGCGGAAGGCTTCCACGCCACCGGCATCGACCGGCTCGTGCGGGCGGCCGGCACGACCCGCATGACGCTGTACAGCCATTTCCCCTCCAAGGAGGCACTGATCGCGGAGGTCCTGCAGCGGCGCAATCAGCGCTTCCTGGAGCGGCTCGACGAGGCCATCACCGCGAGCGCACCCGGCGCCACGACTACCGCACTGGTGGCGGCCCACAATCAATGGGTCGCGGAACAGGGCCGGCTCGGCTGCATTATGGTCAAGGCCATCGGGGAATACGCCGCGCACAGCACCCCGATCCACGCGGCCGCGCTCCAGGCCAAACGGGCCTTACGCGAGCGCCTGCATGCGGCGCTCACCCGGGACGGCCTGGACGCCGACAGCGGCCTCGCCGAACGGGTGTATCTCGTACTGGAAGGCACCAACAGCGCCATACCGGTAATCGGGCTCGAGCCCGTACTCGAGAGCGCGGCCGCGGCCGTCGACGCCTTACTCAACCGCCACAACCGGAGCGCGCCTGCATGACACGCCTCTCCCCCCTTGGGACCGCCGTACTAGGCAGCGGCATTATCGCCATCACCTATGGGCTCGCCCGCTTCGTCTTCGGGCTGTTCCTGCCCGCCATACGCGAGGACATGGGGCTAACCCCGGTGATGGCGGGGTTCATCGGGGCCCTGCCGTTCGCGAGCTTCATCACCGCCATCGTGGTCGCCCCGTTCCTGGCCCGCACGCTCGGGCTGCGCCATGCAGCGGCACTGACCGCGGGCTTCGCGCTGCTCGGTCTACTGGCGATCGCCCAAGCCCCGGGCCCCCTGATCCTGGCCGCCGGGGTCGTCACTTGCGGCATCAGTACCGGCCTGTCTTCACCGATCATGGCCCAGGCGGTGGCAACCACCGTGAAAGCTCCGCTGCGCGGTCGTGTCAACGCCACCGTCAACGCCGGCACCAGCTTCGGGATCGCCGTCGCCGTGGTCGTGGTGCTGCTGGGCTCCGGGGCCTGGCGCAGCGCCTACCTCGGGTTCGCTGTGCTCGCGGCGTTGGGATTGGCCGCGGCGATGCGCTGGCTCCCCGGCGTCAGCACCGACGCCGCGGGGGCACAGCCCACCAAACCAGGGCGCGAGCAATGGCGCGAAATCGCCCGTCTCAGCGGCCTGGCCGCTGCCATGGGCTTTACCAGCGCCATCTATTGGGTGTTCGCCCCGGACTTCGCCATCCACGGCGGCGGTCTGGACAGCGGCACGGGTGCCTGGATGTGGTTGACCGTCGGCTGCGTTGGGCTCGCCGGCGGCACGGTCGGGGACCTGATCGAGCGCTATGGCGCCGCACGCACCCATGCGGGGGCCTTCGCGCTGCTGGGCACCTCGTTGTTACTGCTCGCCGCCGCACCGGACGGGCTGATATCCGCGCTCGCCTCCGCCGCCGCCTTCGGGGCCGCGTACATGGCACTGACCGGCTTCTATCTGGTGCGAAGCATCGAGATCCTCGCCGACCACCCGGCCCTCGGGCCCGTACTGCCCCTGATCGCGACCTCCTCCGGCCAGGTGATGGGTTCCCCGGTCGGTGGGTGGTTGATCAGCACCACGGGCTATGCCACCGCATTCACCGCGTTCGCAGTCCTCGGCCTGATGGGCGCCGTGGTGTCGGTACGTCTTGCGGCCGCCGGCCCAGTGACGGTGCCGTCCCCTGCACGCTGAATCCGCGGGCGGCCGGGTTTCGCGAGCGAGGCTCGTTCCTACAAGGGCAGAAACATCGGGTGTAGGAGCCTGCCCTGCAGGCGAGTCTCGCGCGCATGGCGCGCTCCTTCGAGACCGCCGATCTACCCGGCATGGGCCGCGAGCACCGAGGCCACTGAGCCGGTAAGCCGCTTGGCGGTGTCGATGTGCAGGAACTCATTAGGCCCGTGTGCGTTGGACTGCGGCCCGAGCACCCCCGTGATGAGGAACTGCGCCGTGGGGAAGCGCGCCCCGAGCATGCCCATGAACGGGATGGTCCCGCCCTCGCCCATGGACACCGCCTCCCGTCCGAACCACTGCCGCGAGGCGTCGTCCACCGCAGCGGCGAGCCAGTCCTCCAGCGGTGGGGCGTTCCAGCCGCTTGTCGCCCAGGAGCCCGCGAAACGCACCCGCGCCCCATGGAGCGGGTCCGACTCCAGCAACGCCTTCAGTGCCGTCGTCGCCGCCTCGCCATCCACCGTGGGCGGCAGGCGCAGGGACAGCCGCAGGGTCGTCCCCGGGCGCAGGACATTGCCCGCGCTGGCCAGTGGCGGCAGGCCATCGGCGCCGGTCACCGCGAGCGCCGGCCGCCAGGTGCGATCCAGGATCAGCTCCGCGACCGCCCCGCGGTCCGGCCCCGCACCGTCGACGAAGGGGAACTTGCGATGGACGGCATCCCCGAGGACCTCCGCAGCCGTGTGCGCCTGCTCGATCCGCCCGTCCGGGATCTCCGCCTGGAAGGCGGCGGGGCGGATATGGCCGCTGGCCGGATCTTCCAGGCGATCGAGTAGGGCGCGCGCGATGCGGAAGCTGTCCGGCACCACCCCGCCGGCGTCACCCGAGTGTACCCCCTCGCTGAGGATCGCCACCGAGAGATCCCCCATGGCCATGCCCCGCAGCGAGGTCGTCAACCAGAGCTGATCGTAGTTACCGCAGCCGGAATCCAGGCAGATCACCAGCTCGGGATCGCCGATACGCCCCGCCAATGCCTCCATGTAGGCGGGCAGATCGAAGCTACCGCTCTCCTCGCAGGTCTCGATGAGCACCATGCAGCGGCCATGGGGCACACCCTGCTCCTGCAGCGCGCGGATGGCAGTGAGCGAGGCGAACACGGCATAGCCGTCATCGGCGCCGCCGCGGCCATAGAGCCGGCCGTCGGTGCGCACGGGTTGCCACGGGCCCTTGTCCGCGTCCCAGCCGGTCATCTCCGGCTGCTTGTCGAGATGGCCGTAGAGCAGGACCGTGCCTTCGCCGGTACCCGCGACCTCCACCAGCAACACCGGCGTCCGGCCCTCCAGGCGCACCACCTCGACGGTCATGCCGTCGATGGGCTGCTCCCGGCACCAACGCTCGGCCTGGGCCACCGCGGCATCGATGTGCCCGTTGGCGGCCCAGTCGGCGTCGAAGTGCGGTGACTTCGCCGGGATACGGATGTACTCGGTGAGCTCCGGTAGGATGGAATCCTCCCAGATGCCTTCGACGAGCGCGCGGGCGCTCGCGTGATCCAGCTCGGCGGACATGACGGACGGCTCCTTCACCTGGGGATGTCCTCGATCGTACCGAATCCCTCACCCGGGCGATAACATGGGTCCGGAAACAAGGGAGCGATGATGGAGCAAACGGCGCACTGGGAACACCTGGAGCACGATGCCGACATCGGCGTCCGCGGCGTCGGCACTACCCTCGCGGAGGCCTTCGAGCAGGCGGCCCTGGCCCTCACCGCGGTGGTCGCGGAACCGGCGACCGTGCATGCCCGCCGGTCGGTGTCGATTCGCTGCGAGGCCCCGGACGCCGAGCTCCTACTGGTAGACTGGCTGAACGCGCTGATCTACGAGATGGCCACGCGCCACTGGCTGTTCGCCCGCTTCGCCGTGGAGACCGACGGCCACCACCTGTCCGCCCACGCCTGGGGCGAGCCGGTGGACAACACCCGTCACCAGCCCGCCACCGAGGTCAAGGGGGCCACCTACACGGGGCTGGCGGTGCGACAGCTCGAGGATGGCCGTTGGCTGGCCCAATGCGTGGTGGATGTATAGCCATGGACCTAACCCGCTTCACCCGAGTCGACGCGACCACCTGGCGCCTCGAGCCCCAGGGGGCCATGCGCGTGCCCGGCGTGCTCTACGCCGATGAGACGCTGATCCAGGCCATGGACCCGAAGGTCGCCGAGCAACTGGCCAACGTGGCGAGCCTGCCGGGTATCGTCGGCGACGCCTACGCCATGCCCGACGCCCACTGGGGCTACGGCTTCCCCATCGGCGGCGTCGCCGCCTTCGACCCGGAGGCCGGTGGCGTGGTCTCCGCCGGCGGGGTGGGCTTCGACATCTCCTGCGGCGTGCGCACACTCAACACCGGGCTTCACGTCGATGACGTCCGACCCCGGGCCGAGGCCCTGGCAGAGGCGCTATTCCGCCATATCCCCGCCGGTCTCGGCAGCACCGGCGCCATCCACCTGCGTCGCCGGGAGCTGGAGGCCATGCTCGCCGGCGGCGCCGAGTGGGCCGTAGAACAGGGCTGGGGCCAGGCCGGGGACTTAGAGCGCATCGAGGAGGGCGGCCGCATGGCCGGTGCCGAGCCCCGGGAAGTCTCCGACAAGGCCAAGAAGCGCCAGCAAAACGAAATGGGCACGCTCGGCTCCGGCAACCACTACCTGGAGGTCCAGCGGGTGACCGAGATTTACGACGAGGCCGCGGCCCAGGCCTTCGGTCTGGCCACGGATAATGTGGTCATCAGCATCCACTGCGGTTCCCGGGGACTCGGCCACCAGATCGGCACGGACTTCCTTCGCCGTATGGCCATCGAGGCGCCGGAGCACGGCATCCACCTCCCGGACCGCGAGCTCGCCTGCGCGCCGATCCGCTCGCCGCTGGGCGAGGCCTATCTCGGGGCCATGCGGGCCGGCATCAACTGCGCCCTGGCCAACCGCCAGATCATCACCGCCCTGGCCCGGGAGGCGGTGGGCCACGTCCTACCGGAGGCAGATCTCGCGCTGCTCTATGACGTCTCCCACAACACCTGCAAGGAGGAGCGCCACAGGGTGGGCGGTGAGCCGCAGAACCTGTTCGTCCACCGTAAGGGCGCCACCCGCGCATGGGGCCCCGGCCATCCCGGTCTGCCACCAGCGCTGGCGGAAACCGGTCAACCGGTGATCATCGGCGGCTCCATGGGCACCTGCTCCTATATCCTCTGCGGCAATGCCCACAGCGAGGATCTGTCGTTCAGCTCCGCCTGCCACGGCGCCGGCCGCGCCATGAGCCGCCGCCAGGCCACCCGCCAGTGGGAGGGCCGCCAGCTCGTCGATCAGCTCCGGGAACGGGGCATCCTCATCCGTAGCCCCTCCCTGCGCGGCGTCGCCGAGGAGGCCCCCGGCGCCTACAAGGACGTCACCGCGGTGGTGGACGCCGCAGATGCCGCCGGCCTCGCCCGCAAGGTCGCGCGGGTGGAGCCGATGATCTGCATCAAGGGCTAATCCTGAGAACCGGTTGGCGTAAGGCGGGAGGATTGGTCTAAGAGGGTGTTTACAAAAAATGGTAGACTGACGCCATAGCTACTCGGGGGAAAGCGTTATGGCAGGACGGGGGCGCCC